>PLZO01000010.1 GCA_003152165.1 Chloroflexota bacterium | reverse complement strand
ATCATGCGGTCGAGGAACGTCTCACCGGGATTTGCCGTAACCGTGATGACCAGCCGATCGCTCGTCAGCGTGGTACCCCCGGTGACCGAGCTGCGGATGTCGGTTCCGGGCTCCTTGAGGACCGGCGCCGACTCCCCGGTGATGGCCGACTCGTTCACGAAGCCGATGCCCTCGATGACGTCGCCGTCGCCGGGGATCGTCTCGTTCGCCTCGACGACGATGATGTCCCCCTTGCGCAGCTCGGACGATCCGACCGCCTCGAGCAAGCCATCGGGCCGGCGTCGATGGGCCGTCGTCTCCGAGCGGGTACGTCGGAGCGTGGCGGCCTGGGCCCGCCCGCGCGCCTCGGCCACCGCTTCGGCATACGTCGCAAAGAGAACCGTGAACCACAGCCAGACGCCGATCTGGACCTGGAATCCGAGCCCAGCGGGTCCGGTCGTGGGTTCGAGGCCGGTCGCGTCGGCGATCCCGATGAGCGTCACCAGCGCGGCCGTGATCTCGACCACGAACATCACCGGGTTCTTGATCAGCAGGCGCGGATCGAGCTTGCGAAACGCCTGCGGAAGGGCGGCCCGCAGCAGGTCCGGGTCGAGCACGCCCCGGGGGCGGGGAGGCTGGCCGGAGGGCTTGGCCCCGCCCAGGGTGACGAAGCGCTGGAATCGCCGGGTACCTCGACCGAGGTCGACCGACAGCAGGTGACGGGAGAGGCTCATAGGGCTAGAAGACCTTTCCGGCATTCTGGAGGAGCTGCTCGACGATCGGTCCGAGTGACAGAGCCGGGAAGAACGTCAGCGCGCCGACAATCACGACCACGCCGATCAGCAGGACGGACCACAGGATTCCCGTTGTCGGGAACGTCCCGAGCGAAGGGGCCACGCGCCGTTTGGCCGCCATCGACCCGGCCAACGCCAGGATGGGTACGATCATTCCATAGCGTCCGATCAGCATGGCAAATGCCCCGGTGATGTTGTAGAAGGGTGTGTTGCCGGTTAGCCCGGCGAACGCCGACCCGTTGTTGCCCGTCTGGCTCGAGAAGGCGTAGAGGATCTCGCTGAAGCCGTGAGGGCCCTTGTTGAGCGGCCCGGCGAGACCCTCGGGCAACGCGGTGGCGAGCGCGGTGAAGCCGAGGATGCTTGCTCCGAGGACCAGGGCGGTGATCATCGCCATCTTGATCTCGTAGCTCTCGACCTTCTTGCCCAGGAACTCCGGGGTTCGGCCGACCATCAGCCCGGCGATGAACACGGCCAGGATCGCGCCGATCACGAGCATGCCGTAGATGCCCGCGCCGATGCCGCCTGGCGAGATCTCACCCAACTCCATGTTGAACAGCGGCACGAGGCCCGCGATCGGCTGGAAGCTGTCGTGCCAGGCGTTGATCGCGCCCGTGCTGGTGCCGGTCGTTGCGGCGGCAAAGAGACCACCAACCGCCGAACCGAAGCGCGTCTCCTTGCCTTCCATATTGCCGAGTGCCTGGTCGATGCCGGCCGGGAACAGGGGGTTGCCGGCCGCTTCGCTGTGCATCGCGACCACGGCGCCGACGATCAGGATGGCCGCCATCGCTCCGAAGATCGTCCAGCCCTGGCGCCGGTTGCCGGCGTAGCGGCCGAAGGTGAACGTCAATGAGAAGGAGCACATGAGCAGCGCGACGATCTCGAGCCAGTTGGTGAGCCCGGTCGGGCTCTCGAACGGGTGGGCCGAATTCGCATTGAAGAAGCCGCCCCCGTTATTGCCCAGGTCCTTGATCCATTCCTGCGAAGCGACCGGACCCAGGGAGATCGTCTGCTGCACGCCTTGCAGAGTCGTCACAGTCTGCGGGCCGTTCCAGGTCTGGGGCACGCCCTGCCAGACCAGAATGAGGGCGCCCACGATCGAGATCGGCAGGAGGATGTACAGGATGCCCCTCGTCAGGTCGACCCAGTAGTTGCCGAGGGTCTTGGCGCTGCGCCGGGTGAGGCCCCGGATCAGGGCGATGGCCACGGCCAGGCCGGTCGCGGCGGAGGTGAAGTTGCGCACGGCCAGCACGCCGGCCTGCGTCAGGTAGCTGACGCCGGTCTCACCGGAGTAGTTCTGCCAGTTCGTGTTGGTCTCGAAGCTGACCGAGGTGTTGAATGAAAGGTCCGGCGACATCGGCCCGACGTGGCCCGGGTTGAGCGGCAGGATGTCCTGGATCCGAAAGACGGCGTAGCCGGCCACGATGGCCACCGCAGCCATGACCAGGACGGCAACCGTGTAGCCCTTCCAGCTCATCTCGGCCGTCGCGTCGATACCGCAGACGCGGTAGACGACCCGCTCGACTGGGCGCAGGACCGGACTGAGGAATACGCGTTCGCCTTCCATGACGCGGTGGATGTAGCCGCCCAGGAGCGGCGTGATCAGGAGGATCGCGAGGCCAATGCTGGCCAGCGTCAGGAAGTCATTGAAGGGCATGGATCAGAAGTCCTCGGGCCGCAGCAGCGCCCACAGCAAATACACGAAGAGGAACGCCGTGGCGACCGCCGTCACCAGCTCGATCAGGTTCATCAGCGCACCCGGTCGCATAGCCACAGGTAGCCGGCAAAGACGGCAACCGACACGATCGCAATCAGCAGGATCTCGAGATCGTTCACCCCGACACCTCATTTAGATCCGTCACTCCGGGCCCGCCCGGGTCCGGATGAACCGCGTGATGCACGACGTCAGGAGGGCCATCGACACCGGCTTCGGCAGGTAGCCGGCAACGCCGAACTCGCGCAGCCGCTCGGGCCTGATCTGGGTGCCGGTCATGATCACGACCGGCGGTGAACCGCCGGCCGTCAGGCTGCTGTCGCGGAGGAGCGACCAGCCGGAGTCGTCGGGCAGGTTGATGTCCAGAAGCAGTAGCCCTGGCCGCAGGCCTGTCTCCAGAAGGTGCCGCGTGGCTTCGACGGATCCGGCCGTCACGACGGTGAAGCCATGGGCCTCCAGGTGCCGACCGACCAGGTCGACGAAGACTTCGTCGTCATCCACGAGCAATACTGGTCCGACCGCAGTCTCAGCCACGCTCTGGCCACGGCTCGCGACTACGGACCCGGATGTCGCAGCTGGACTCGTCGGTGTGCCACAGCGGCTCCAGCACGACTCCCTCCGCCCGAGCGGCCTCCGCGCAACCATCGAGGACGGCCGGACCGAAGTCGAGGCCGATCAGGGTGATCGCTGGAGCTCCTCGGCCCGCGACCATCCTGATCGCACCGACGACGAGGTCCAGTTCCCGCTCGATCGAGCGCCTGGTCAGGCCAACGTCCAGGGGCATTGCGTCCTTCATGCCTTTACGGTCGCACCGACCGCCAAGAGACCGGCGGCCATGCCGACCGCCGAGTGGTCAAGGATCGCTCAATACGCTGGGCGCACCCGGTAGCCAACGCCCGGTTCGGGCACGATCAGGCCACGCAGCAGGCCGCCGTGATCGGCTCGCTCGAGCTTGCGCCTGATCTGGCCGACGTAGACATGGACATAGTGGTCCTCGTCACCGTAGGCGCTGCCCCACACCGCCCGGAGGAGCCGGCCGTACGTCACCAGTCGTCCGGCGTGTTCGACCAGGACACGCAGGACCTCGAACTCGAGCGGCGTCAGGTGGACGGCCTCGCCGGCGACGCGGACGGCGTGGGTGTTCACATCGAGCTCGAGCTGATCGAGTCGGATCAGCCCAGGCTGAGCACCGGGGTCCGCGCTGGCTGATGGGCCGGCCCGCCGGAGGACCGCGCTGATCCGGGCCTGCAGCTCGGCCATGCCGAACGGCTTGGTCAAGTAGTCATCGGCGCCGGCCTCCAGGGCGGACACCTTGTCCGCCTCCCGATCGCGCGCCGACAGGATGAGGATTGGAGTGAGCGCCCCCAGGCGGACCTGCTCCACGACGACCAGCCCGTCCTGGTCGGGCAGGCCCAGGTCGAGCAGGATCAGGTCGGGCGGATCACCTCCGAGACGATCGAGGGCCGCCTCGGCATCGGCCGCCTCGCTGACTCGATAGCCGCGCCCCTCGAGAAAGGCGGCCACTCGAGTGCGCGTCTCGGCGTCATCCTCGACCAGCAGGATCGAGGCGCCGTTCACCTTCGGGATCATCGGGCGGCCACCAGCTCCAGGTCCATCGCCAGGCCGCCGAGCTCGCTCGGCCGGGCGGTGATCCGGCCGCCCATTGTCTCGACCAGCCCGCGCACGACAGCCAGCCCGAGGCCTGTTCCACGCCGGGCGCCTTCGCCTTTCTGGGGCACCCGGTAGAACTTCTCGAAGAGTCGCGGCAGCGCCTCGGGCGGCACGCCGGGCCCGGCGTCCTCGATCGTCAGGCCGATCCGGCCTGAACCAAGATCCCGGGCGCTGATCCGGACTGGCACACCCGGTCCGGCGTAGCGGGCGGTGTTCTCGAGGAGATTCGTGAGGACCTGGTCGATGAAGACTTCGTCGATGTCGACCGGCGGCAGGTCCCCGGGGATGCGGACCTCGATCGGTCGCACTCCGAGGCTTGGTGCGAGTCGCTCGAGGACGTCCGAAACGAGATCCTCGAGCGGGAAGGCCGAATGCTGGGCAACCAGGCCTCCGGCCTCGATCCGGCTCAGGTCGAGGATGTTCGAGACGAGTCGATTCAGCCGATCCGCCTCGCGGTCGATCGACGCCGCGGTCGCCCGTTCCTCTTCGGGTGACCAATGCACGGACGGGTCCATTAGGCTGCCGGCGGCGGCCCGAATCGAGGCCAGCGGCGTGCGCAGATCATGCGACACGGAGTCGAGCAGGGCGCTCTTCAGCGCATCGCTGCGTCGGGCGACTTCAAGGCTCATCGCCTCGCCGACGAGCCGATCCCGTTCGAGTGCCCGGCCGAGCTGGTCTGCGGCGGCTGCCAGCACCCGGCTCTCCGGCCGCTCCGGAATGCCAGCCTGACGGGTGCGCCTTGACCAGATCGAACCGAGCATCGCGCCGCTGGACGTGATCGCGACCCGCAGGGTGATCTCGGCTGGGGCACCTCGCTGGCCGCCGGCCGGTGCGCCGGTGCGTGCGTGAACGCGGACCCACTCGGCGGGCTGGTCGTCAGACATTCGCCGCAGGATCATCTGGACGGGCGGTGCGGGCAGCGCCGGTCCCTGGCCCGTGTCGGCCGCGATCCGCTCCTGGCTGCCGGCCGTCCCGATCCCGATCCAGACCCGCTCCATCCGGGTCTCGACCCGCAGGAGCTCGGCGATCCGGACCATCGCCGGTGCGGCCGCCTGGGCGGTGGCCAGTTCGCGGCTGATCTCGAAGAGCGCCCGGGTCACCCGTTCGCGGGTCTCCGCGTCGTGGGCGCGGTCGCGCTGAGCCCCGGCCAGCCGACCGCAGACGATGCCGACGACAAGCAGCAGGATGAGGTTGAACCATTCCTCGACCGTCGACACCGTCAGCGTGAAGCGCGGATCCACGAACAGGAAGTCGTACAGCAGGAATGCCGCGACCGACCCGCCGATCGCCGCGCGCGTCCCGAACACGACGGCCAGGGCCACGACCGCCAGGAGGTAGGCGGCCGACGGGTTGGCTACGTTGAGCCGGGCCTGGAGCAGGGCGACGAGTCCCGTCGCGGCCGCCAGCGCTGCCGTTTCGGCGAGCAGGATGATGCCCATCCGGCGAGTGGCGATGCGCCGGAACAGCTGCTCCCCTTCGTAGCGCACGGCCGTTAGAGATGGCGCCGGAAGGGCACCTGGGCAATCAGGATGTTGGGGTGGCCCAGGAGCTCGTCGCGGATCCGGCGGGCATTCTCGTTGAATAGGAGGCGTTCCCAGCGGTGGCGGGCGACGTACTCCGGCAGGATGACCACGATCAGGTCATCGCGGTTCTGGCGGGCGCTGTACTCGAGATAGCGCACGAATGGCCGGACGAGCTTGCGATAGGGCGACTCGACGATCACCAGCGGGATCCCCGGCAACTGCCGGTTGAACCGCTCGCGCAGCTCCTCGCCACGCGCCAGATCGTCGGTCACGTGGACTGCGGTCACGTCCTCCGACATCGTTCGCCCGAAGCGGATCGCCTGGACGACATCGCGGGTCACCTCGGTCACCGGAACGATCACGCGCTGGTGGCGGGTCGGCGGCGGGATGATCGCCTCCGGCCGCACCCGGGTCTCGAGCCGCCGGCGCTCGTATTGGCGGTGGATGAACATCATCGTGGCCACGATCACCGGGATGATCAGGATGATCAGCCAGGCGCCCAGGGCGAACTTGGCCACCGCGAACACGATCGTGACGATGGCGGTGGCCACCGTGCCGAAGCCGTTGATAGCCGCGCTCCGTCGCCAGTCCAGCCCGCGAACCCTGAGCCAGTGGCGGACCATGCCGGCCTGGGACAGGGTGATCGAGGTGAACACACCGATCGCGTACAGAGGGATCAGCGCGTCGACGGTTCCGCCAAAGGCCACGAGGATGACGATCGCCAGGAAGGCCAGCGCCACGATCCCGGTGCTGAACGCCAGGCGCTCGCCACGGAAGGCAAAGCCGCTGGGCATGAAACCGTCCCGGGCGAGGATCGAGGCCAGCCGCGGGAAGTCGGCGAAGCTCGTATTCGCCGCCAGGATCAGGATGCCGGTCGTCGCAAACTGGAGCAGGTAGTAAAGGGGTCCCGTTCCGAATGTGGCCCGGGCAATCTGGGACATCACCGTTTCGTGATCCGCCGCCGGCACCGCACCCACTACGCCGGCCAGGACCGAGATCCCGAGGAACATGATCGCCACGAGAGCGCCCATCATCGTCAGGGTCAGCCGGGCATTGGGCGCCTCCGGTCGCTTGAACGCGGGGACGCCGTTCGAGACCGCCTCGACCCCGGTGATCGCGCTGCAGCCGTCGGCGAACGCCCGCATCACGAGCAGGATGCTGAGCGACTCGAGGGGCACGCTCGCCGGCACGACGCCGGTCACATGAGGCGCATCACCGATCAGGGCCCGACTGATCCCGACGGCGATCAGGCCAAGGGTTGCCACGACGAAGACATACGTGGGGATCGCAAAGACCGTGCCGCTCTCGCGCAAGCCGCGCAGATTGACCAGCATCACGGCCAGGATCGCGACCGTGCACAGCTCGATCCGTAATGGCGCCAGCGGACCCGGGAAGGCCGAGATGATCGCGGCGATCCCGGCGGCGACACTGACCGACACGGTCAGAACGTAGTCCGTCAGCAGCGCCGCGCCGGCAATCAGGCCGGCCCGGGTGCCCAGGTTGTCCTTCGCCACGATGTAGCTGCCGCCGCCGTTGGGATATGCCCGGATCGTCTGGCGGTAGGAGATGACGATGATCCACAGGATCGCCACGATCACGATCGAGATGGGCACGGTCAGCCTAAAGGCGACGGTCCCAGCGCCGAGCAGCGTGAACATCGACGCTTCGGTGGCATACGCGACCGATGACAGCATGTCGCTCGAGAAGACGGCCAGCGCCTTGAGCTTGGAGAGCCGCTCCTCGCCCTCCTCGTCGGTGGCCAGGGCGCGGCCAAAGACAAGCTGTCGCAGGCCGGTGCTGAGCTTCTCACCGCGGCGGACCGGCGCGATCGCCTCGCGCTTGGCCCTGACGGTGCCCGGTCCCTCGTATCGAAAGTAGGCTGAATTCGGGCGCGCGACCCGGATTCGCCGATCGGCGCTGTGCCGGCCCGGCATGACGACGCCTTTCGGCGTTTCGTCGGCCTCGTCGTCTTCCATGGCCTGACGGTAGGCAAGGGGCCCAAGAGGCTGAGGCCGATCTCCGCGGCAGGCCCCTCAACAGGCGCTCAAGATTTCCTCAACGCCGCTCGTTGCCATCCTCCGGGGCCAGGACCCGGTAGCCGACGCCGGGTTCGGCCACGATCACGTCGGCCGCGCCTGCCTCGGCCAGCTTGCGCCGCAGCCGGCTGACGTAGACGTGGAGGTAGTGCGATTCCTCGGAGTAGGCCGCGCCCCACACCGCCCGCAGCAGCCGGCCACGAGTCACGACGCTGCCGGCCCGGCCGAGGAGGACCTTGAGCAATTCGTACTCGCGCGGCGTGAGGTCCAGCATCTGGCTACCGACGTGGACCTCACGACGGGCGATGTCGAGGGTCACCGGTCCAACGCTGAGGCGGCCGCGGGCGTCGGCCAGGGGACCAGCTGCGCGGCGGAGGAGGGCTGAGATCCGAGCACGGAGCTCGGCCAGCCCGAATGGCTTGGTGAGATAGTCGTCGGCGCCCTGCTCGAGCGCGGTCACCCGATCGCGTTCATCGCCACGTGCCGACAGGACGAGGATCGGTGTCGCCGCCTCGCGGCGGACCTGCCGAATGACTGTCAGCCCGTCCCGATCCGGCAGGCCAAGGTCGAGCAGGATCAGGTCAGGACGGCGAACCTCCCACGCCCGCAGTCCGTCGGCGGCCGTGCCCGCCTCGTCCACCTGGTGGCCATGACCCACCAGGTTGGCCACCAGTGCCCGGCGGGTCGGCGCATCGTCCTCGATCAGCAGGAGCAGGGCTCCACGTGCCTCGCTCATTGGCCGCCGGCCAGGTGGAAGGTGATGGCCAGCCCGCCCATCTCACCGGCCGAGGCACCGATCCGGGCGCCCATCGCCTCGGTCAGGCCACGCGCGACCGTCAGGCCGATGCCCAGCCCGTAACGCGAGCCGACCTCGACGCCTCGCCCCCGGTAGAACTTGTCGAAGGCGCTTTCGAGAGCTGCTGCCGGCATCCCCGGCCCGCTGTCTTCGACCACGAGTTCGACCTCCGAAGGGCCATCGTCCGGGCCGCGATCGGTCTCCCCAGATCCGTCATCGGCGCCCGGCCGGAGTCGGGTCGCCCGGATCCGGATGATCGCGTCCGGGATGGAGTGGGCCAGTGCGTTGTCATAGACGTTGGTGAGCGCCTGGTCAAAGAAGAGCGCGTCGACAAGGACGGGCAGATCGTCGGGGATCTCGACCTCGACCCGATGCCCGCCCTCGGCGGCCCGATAGCGCCGGACGACCGTCTCGACGAGCTCGCCCAGCTCGTGCAGAGTGAGGTTCGGTCGCAGCTCGCCGGCCTCGATCCGGCTCAGGTCGAGCAGGCCGCGCACGATCTCGCTCAGGCGGAGCGCCTCTTCGTCGATCGTCGCAGCCGACTCCCTGACGGACTCCGACGACATCGGCACGCCCTCGTCGAGCAGGCCGCCGGCGAGGGCCCGGATCGTGGCCAGCGGGGTGCGCAGGTCGTGCGATACGGAATCGAGCAGGGCGCTCTTCAAGGCGTCGCTCCGTCGGGCGATCTCGCCGGTCGTTGCGATCTCGGCCAGGCGGTCCCTGCGCAGGGCCAGCCCAAGCTGGTCGGCAGCAAGCGACAGGCTCCGGGTGGCGCCCCGGCGGGGCAGCCCGGCATCTGCGGATCGCAGGCCCCAGAGGGAACCGAGTACCTCTCCGTCGGCCTCGATGAGAACACGGAACAGGGCCACCCTGGCGTCGGCCCCGGCCTCGGCGGCAGCCGCTCGCGGTCCTTCGTGGGTCCGGATCCACTCCGCTGGCTCGTCCCCCGGCGTCCGGACGAGCACCCATGGCGTCGCTGCCGCAGTTACGGCCGGACCTGGATCGCCCCACGCTGCCACCCCCTTCGCGATTTCGCCGGCTGGACTCGAGTCGGCCACGAGCCACTCAGATTCGGGCGAGGCGCCGAAGCCGATCCAGATCCGTTCCAGCCCGGTCTGGGCGACGAGCCGTTCGAGGATCTCGCCGGCGGCCTCGCCGATCGTGGTTGCGGTGGCCAGCGCCCGGCTGATCCCGAACATTGCCTGCGCCTCCCTGGCGCGCCGATCGGCCTCGCTCGTGCGCTCGGCCTGGAGGGCCGCCAGCCGTCCGATCACGACGGCCACGACGAGGAAGAGCAGGAGGCTGAGCCACTCCTGGGCGTTGGTCACGTTGAAGGTGAAGCGTGGCGCGGTGAACAGGAAGTCGTAGGTAAGGAAGGCGATCACCGAGGCGACGATGCCCGACCAGGTGCCGAAGCGCCCGGCGATCGGGACGACAGCAAGGAGGTAGATCGCCGAGGCATCGCCAATACCCAGCCAGGCCTGGAGCGCCGCCGCAACGGCCGTTGCTGCGACGAGTACCGCCAGCGATAGCGACACGCGGATGACGACATCCTCTGAGTCGCGGCTGGACCAGGCGATCATCGACTCATCGTACGGCGCCCGATCGGAAACAAGCCCGGTGATACCGTGCGAGGCGGCCCGCCGACATCCCGCAATCGCCACCGGAGGACTCATGCGTTCGAACCGACGGCCCGCCGGCCTGGCCGACGATCTCGCTCTCAACCCGATGTTCACCCAGGACGTCGAGCAGGGACCGGTGCCGCGCGACCGTTTCCCACGTCGGGGGATGCTTCCGGCCACTGCCTAGCAGCTCATCCACGATGAGCTGCTCCTGGACGGTAATTCGCGCCAGAACGGCGCGACCCTCGGGACCACCTGGATGGAGGCACAGGCCCAGGCCCTGATGGCCGAGACAGTCGACAAGAACATGATCGACAAGGACGAATTCCCACGGACCGCCGAGCTGGAGACGCGCTGCGTGCGAATGCTGGCCCATCTGTGGCACGCTCCAAGCCGTTGGCGTCCCCGGCGTCTCCACGGTTGGTTCGTCGGAGGCGTGCATGCTCGGCGGCCTCGCTCTGAAGCGCCGCTGACAGGAGTGCCGGCGGGCCGCCGGACTGCCGGCTGACCGCCCCAACATGATCGCCGGGGGAAACGTCCAGGTCGTCTGGGACAAGTTCTTCAACTACTTCGAGGTCGAGCCCCGGCTCGTGCCGCTCGAAGGCAATCGCCTGCACCTTGGGCCACCGAGGCCGCCGCGCTATGTGATGAGAACACCATCGGCGTGGTCGGCATCCTGGGCTCAACGATGGACGGCAGCTACGAGCCAATCGCCGAGATCGCGGCCGAACTCGACGCGCTCCAGGCGCGCACCGGGCTGGACATCCCGATCCACGTCGACGGTGCCTCGGGGGCAAATGGTCGCGCCGTTTCTCGAGCCTGACCTGGCCTGGGACTTCCGCCTGCCCCGGGTGGCCAGCATCAGCACCTCCGGCCGCAAGTACGGACTGGTCTACCCGGGTGTCGGCTGGGCGCTCTGGCGTGACCAGGCGGTCCCGCCCGAGGACCTGATCTTCCATGTCAACTACCTCGGCGGAGACATAGGCACATTCACCCTCAATTTCTCCCGGCCGGGTTCGCAGGTCGTGGCCCAGTTCTACGCGTTCCTGCGCCTGGGCTTCGATGGCTACCGGCGGGTCCAGCTGACGTGCCGGGAAGTCGCCATGCGGCTCGCCTCCAGAATCGAGGCAATCGGCCCATACGAGCTATTGAGCCGGGGCGACGAGCTGCCGGTTTTCGCCTTCCGCCTGAAGGACGAGGTCACGAACTTCACGGTATTCGACGTCTCGCGCCGGATGCGTGAGCGGGGCTGGCAGGTCCCGGCTTATACGATGCCCGCCAACCGCGAGGACCTGGCCGTCCTCCGGGTCGTCGTGCGCAATGGCATGTCCAGCGACCTGGCGGCCCTTTTCCTGGCGGACCTGGTCCGCTTCACGACTGAGCTTGAACGCCAATCCACCCCGGGCGTCGCCGCCGAGGCTGGCTTCCGGCACTGAGGACTGCTCGCCGGCCGCGCCGGCTGGGTGACCATCGGGGATCCCCTGAAGTACCACCGGAGAGGGGCACGAGGGCCGCGCCGGGTGGGACGATCCGGGCGCGATGGAGACTTGGGCCGATGAGGTCAGTCGGCGGTGACCCCGTCGAGCAGTTCTGAGCCGGATGCCGTCCTTATGGGCCGGCTCCGGTCGAGGAACGAGCGGGCTTTCATCCGGCCCGTGACGCTTCTTCGTGCGCCGATTCCGCCGTGGCTCCTGGCGGTCGGGTCGCTCCTGGGATATGGCCTGGTTCGGCTGCTGGCCGGCGTTCATGACCCCTTCGGGATCGGCCTGGCGGCCGTGCCCCTGTTCGTCGCTTCGATCTTCCTGGGTCGTCGCGCCGCGATCCTGGTCGGCCTGGCCGTCACCCTCCTCACGATCGGGCCGATCGCTGTCACCCCACCGTGGACCGTGCTCGACTGGAGCGCCCTCGCCGAGCTCGCCGTGCTGGCCGTGTCGGCCACGTTCCTGCGCCTCGCCTTCGGTCGGATCGCCGCCCGCGATGCATCCCGGGCCGCCCGTGAGGTGAGGCTCAGCGACCGGATCGAGTCGGTCCTGGGGATCGCCCAGCGGCTGACCACCAGCCTGGATCGTAACGAGGTCTTCCGGTTGGTCGTGAGCGAGATGAACCGGGCGGTGGCGACCGATGCCACGACGATCCGGATCCGCCGGGGCGACACGCTCGAGCTGGTCGCCTGGGCCGGCATGACCGACGAGGTTGCCGGGCAGCTGCCGGCGCTGGCCACCGCCGAGGACTGGTTCCAGGAGGTCGAGCGGACGCGCCGGCCGTGGTACCGCGACGACGTCGCGGCCGATCGCGTGACGGAGGCCGGCCGCCTTCGCTACGAGCGCTACGACCAGGTTGCCAGGATCGCGGCCGAGCTCGTCGTGCCGCTCCTCCAGGACGACCGCGTGATCGGCGTGATGAGCGCGGTGTCCTTCGAACGGCGAACCTGGACGGCTGGCGACATCGAGTTCGCCGAGGCCGTCGCAACGCACGCCTCGATCGCGATCCATAACGCCGACCTGTTCGGCGCGGCCCAGGTCCGGGCCGGGCAACTGGCCGTGCTTCAGGCGGCCTCGGCCCGGATGAGCCGACAGAACACCATCGAGTCGGTTGGCCGGGCGATCGTCGAGGAGATCCGCCAGATCATCGACTACCACAACTGCCGGGTGTACATGCTGGAGGAGACCGCCGAGCTCATCCCGATCGCCTTCGAGGGCCGCGTTGGCGCCTACGAGCAGGTCGATTTCGAGCTCCTGCGGACCCGCTTGGGCGAGGGCTTCACCGGTTGGGTCGGCTTGCATGGCCTGCCCCTCCTGATCAATGACGCGAACACTGATCCGCGTGGCGCGACGATCCCCGGGACCGACGAGGTGGACGAGTCGATGCTGGTCGTGCCGATGCGCTACGACGAGCGGGTGATCGGAGTGATCACCCTCTCGAAGCTCGGACTCGATCAGTTTGACGAAGACAACCTGCGGCTCCTGTCGATCCTGGCCGACCAGGCCGCGACGGCCGTCGAATCGGCCCGCTTGCTGACCCGCAGCGAGCGCCTCGCCCAGGAGCTGCGCGGCTTGCTCGACATGAGCAGTGCCCTGTCCGCGAGCCTCGATCCGCGCCAGGTCGCCGACCTGATCGCCCGCCACCTGGCGAAATCGATGGACGTCGACGACTGCGGAATCAGCTACTGGGAGCGATCGACCGACCGGATCCTGACGTGGGGCTACTGGCCGACGGCAGAGATCGAAGCAGCGGAGCCCTCCTTCGACCTGAACGACTATCCCGAGACCCGGCGGGTCCTGGAACGACAGGTCACCTCGGTGATCGACACCCACGACCCGCTGGCGGATCGGGCCGAGGTCTCCCTGCTGGTCCAGGCCGGCGACCGGCTGCTGGCCATGCTGCCGCTCGTCGCCAAGGGCACCTCGATCGGCCTGGTTGAACTGATCTCAAGCAGCCCGAAGACATTCGATGCAACCCGCCTTGAGCTGGCCCGGACGATGGCCATCGAGGCCGCCATGGCCCTCGAGAATGCCCGGCTGTACGAGGACGCCCGCAAGCTGGCCGATCGCGACCAGCTGACCGGCTTCTTCAACCACCGCTACCTTCACGAGCGACTCGGCGAAGAGGTTGTCCGCTCCCAGCGGTCTAGGACACCGTTGGCGGTCCTGATGATCGACCTCGATGGCTTCAAGCTGGTCAACGACACGTTCGGCCACCTGTTTGGCGACCGAGTCCTGGCCTGGGTTGCCGAGGAACTCCGGGCAACTCTGCGCGCGTCCGATATTCCGGCCCGTTACGGCGGCGACGAGTTCGCGATCATCCTGCCCGACACGGATCGCGAGGCTGCCTGGCTGGCGGCTCAGCGAATCCTCGCCGCCCTGACCGAACGGGCCTACCACAGCCCGGATCGGTCGCGGGTCTCGATCGGCTGCTCGATCGGAGTTGCGGCCTATCCGGTGGATGGCCAGACCGCCCAGGACCTGATCGCCCGGGCCGATGCGGCGATGTACCGGGTGAAGGGCGTCGGCGGCGCGGCAGCCGAGCTCGCTGTGTTGCGCGGCGGTCCACACCGCGCCCGGGCCGGACGACCAACCCGCTCAGGGGGGCGTGCAGTCGTGCCGATCGGGGGTTCGGCGGCGGCCGACTCCGTCCTGTAGGACGGCCGAATCAAGGGCCCAACCGTACCAAAGTACCAGGGCGCAACCGCCACAGGTACTGCCCAGCATGGCTGGACGAACGCTTGTTCTAACCGCATCCTTGGGTTCGTGGCCGGCCCCCAACGGATGGTGATCCCGGGCGACCCCCAGGACCGCTGGATCATGGTGACCTGGAGGTTCCTGGGTGGCTCCTTCGGCCTCCTCACCGCCGCCGCGATCCTGGTTGTCCTGACCGGCAGCGCGAACCCTCTTGGAGTGATCGTGGTCGGCCTCGTCGCAACGGTCGGCGGCGCCGCCTGGCTGCACCGCCGGGCAGTCCTCGTACTCGACACGAGCCGCCGGACCGAGGCAGAAAGCTTCGCCCGAATCCTGCAGGGCCTGTCACGGTCCGTGTCGCCGGCGGCCGTCGTTGAGGCGATGGTCGGGGACCTTGGCCGGGTCACGGCGGCCGATCACTGCGTCGTGGTCCGGCTCGAGCCGGACGCCGGATCCCCGGTCGCGACCCTCGTCTCGATGCGGGCGGGCGTGCCCAGCACGACATCGGTCCTGCCGCTGGGCGATCTCGACACGTCCCAGGGAGATGACGCCGAGGGGGTCACCGAGCGCTTGGCCGCGAGCGTTGAAGCGTTCTTCGGCATCGCCAATACCCTGGCCGTGCCCCTCCGCCACGACCGTACCGTGATCGGGGCGATCATCCTGTCCCGGCGCAACGTCGAAGCCTGGCCGGCGGCCACCCAGCGGGTCCTGGCAGCGGCTGCGCTCGAAGCTTCGGCGGCCCTCAGCCGAGTCGATTCGGCTCGTGTGGTCGGCGCCCAGGCGTCGACCGATACCCTGACCGGGCTACCCAACCGGCGCTACTTCGACGAGTTCTGCAGCCTGCTCGGCCAGCGCCGGCGATCCGAGGACGATCACGAATTCGGCGTGTTGATGGTCGACATCGACTGGTTCAAGCGGATTAACGACGCCTATGGCCATGGCGTCGGGGACGAAGTCCTGCGGGCGGTGGCCGGCGCGATCGCCGACGCCGTCCGGGACGGCGACGTGCCCGCCCGGTTCGGTGGTGAGGAATTCGCGATCCTCCTGCGCAACTCGTCGCTGCAGGTCGCCCTTGAGGTCGCGGAGCGGGTCCGACTGGCCGTCAGCCAGCTTGACCTGCATGCCTGGCGCGTACCCGGGGTGAGTGTCTCGGTGGGCGTGGCCGTTGGCAGCCGGAGCCATGAGCCGATCAGCGACATCCTTGTCCAGGCCGACCGGGCCCTGTACCGGGCCAAGCGCGGAGGCCGCAACCAGGTCGTAGCGGCCTGAGCACCGCTACCATCAAAGGCATGCCCGAAGCCGAGGTGGACCCGCCGTTGCTGTCGAACGCGGATCTCGCCACCATCTTCCATGAGATCGGCGACATGCTCGAGGTCAAGGGCGAGCTCGTGTTCAAGACGGTGGCGTATCACCGCGCGGCCGACGCGATTGCCCACGAGCCGGTCGAGCTCGCTCGCCTGTATCGCGAGGGCAACCCGCCCAAGGTCGCAGGGGTAGGCCAGGCGATCAGCGACAAGCTCGCCGAGTTGAGCCGAACGGGCCGTCTCGACTTCTACGATCGGCTGGTGGCCGAGGTCCCGGCTGGGCTGCTGGGCTTGCTGCGAGTTCCCGGTGTCGGCCCGAAAACGGTCAGGATCCTGTATGAATCACTCGGGATCGATGGCCTCGACGAGCTCCGCAGGGCGGCCCAGGCCGGCCGACTCCGGACGGTCAAGGGCCTCTCCGAGAAAACCGAGGCATCAATCCTGGCTGGAATCGCGTCGCTCGAGACGCGATCCAATCGGATGCTCCTGGGGGTTGCCGAGGCCCTGGTGGATGGGCTGGTGGCCGAGCTATCGACCATACCTGGGGTCAGCCGCGTCGAACCCGCGGGCTCGTACCGGCGGCGGCGCGAGACGATTGGCGACCTGGACCTGCTCGCGGAGACGACCGACGCCGGAGTCCTGGTCCAGCATTTCAGCGGGTTGCCGGGGGTTGAGCGCGTCCTGGGGGCCGGTGCCCACAAGGCGGCCATCCGGCTCAGCGGGGGACCCCAGGTTGACCTGATGATCATGCCGCCGGGCGAGGCCGGCACCTATCTCATTCATTTCACCGGCTCGAAGGACCACAACATCCGATTGCTCGGGATTGCCCGCGAGCGTGGTTGGAGCCTGTCGGAGAAGGGCTATCTTCGCTTGGCTGAGGAAGCCGAGCCGGTTATCCGTGGCACCGATGCGCGTTCGACGGCCCCCGAACTACGCACATTCTCGACCGAGGAGGAGGCCTATGCCTTCCTCGGCCTGCCGTTCATTGAGCCCGAGTTGCGCGAGGATCGGGGCGAGATCGAGGCAGCTCAGGCAGGGACCCTGCCCAGCCTGATCCGGCTGGTGGACCTGCGCGGGGACCTCCATTCGCATTCGGACTGGTCGGACGGGGTCCACTCGATCGAGCAGATGGCCGAAGCTGCCCGAGCTCGCGGCCACGCCTACCAGGTCCTGACTGACCACACTCGATCGCTGGCGATCGCCCGGGGCCTGACACCGGACCGGGTCCGTCTCCAGCGGGCCGTCGTCGCCCAGCTGAACACGCGTTTCGAGCGCGAGGAGGCCGACGGCCGGGCCCCGGCCGCGACCCCCGACGAAGGGTTCAGGCTGTTGCACGGCTGCGAGCTCGAGATCCGCGCCGATGCTACCCTCGACTACGACGATGACCTCCTGGCCCAGTACGACGTCGTCGTCGCCTCTGTCCACGTCGGGCGAAGCCAAACCCGGGAGCAGCTCACCCAGCGTGTCCTCGCTGCGATTCGGAGCCCCTACGTCGACGTGATCGCCCACCCGGCTGGTCGGAAAGTCCAGGGTCGGGACGATCTCAACCTCGACTGGGACCTCGTGTTTGCCGAGGCGGCCCGGACGGGAACGGCGCTTGAGATGAACGGCTCCGACCATCGCCTGGACCTGGCCGACCAGCGTGCCCGCCGGGCAATCGCGACCGGCTGCCTCCTGGCCCTGGACTCCGACGCCCACCGGATCGAGGAGTTTCGCCACCTCGAGTGGGCGGTGGGGCAGGCGCGCCGAGCCTGGGTCGAGCCTGCCATGGTGCTCAATACCCGGTCGCGAGCCGAGCTCCTTGCCTGGGTTGCCGGCAAGGCCACCCGTTTGGCTGCCCGTGGTTGAGGCATCAGGCGCCGTTTCGGGCGATGCCCGGTCGCGTACGATCCGGCCGATGGATTCCCGGAGCACCGAGCGGCACGAGCTTGTCCTTCTGGCGTCGACTGTGATCGGCCTGTCCCGCCTTCTCGACGGCTCGCTCGACTGGCTGGTAGCCGGCCTGCTGGCAGCCTCGGTCGTGTCCGGCACCGTGTGGTTCCTCGGTGGCGGACGTGTGCGCGGGATTGCAGTCGCGTCGACGATCCTGCCCACGCTCGCAGCAGTTGCCTGCCTGGGCGTCATCCGGATCGTCCCGAACGGCCTGCCGATCCTCGTCGCGCTTGGCTTCGCGGCATTGCTGCTCGATCGCGCGCTCGCCCTCGAGCTGCACCTGATCCAGCGGGTCAGTCCCCCCGGCGCCGACGACCGTGCACTCATGCTGGCACTCTCCGTGCTCGTCTCGTTCCTTGCCTTTATCGGTACCGCCGCGCTCGTCCAGGGCGGGCTCGTCGAGCCGTCGATCACGGCCACGGCAACTGGGGCGACGGCCGGGACTGCGCCGCTCTCGGAGTCCGCGCTGATCGTCCTGGCCCTCACCGATGCCCTGGTCGGAGGCCTCCTCGGCTTCCGCCTTTCGGTGCTGCGCGAGCAGAACCGCCGGGCTGCGCCGTGGTCGGCGGGGACCTACGCTGCGGTCGTCGCGATTGCTGCCGGGGCGATCCGCGCAGTGGCGCTGCCGCGGCTCCTCGGTCCGGCGATCGTCACCCTCGTCTTCTTCCTTTGGGATGCCATCCATGGCTCACCGCCAGCCCAGCGCCGGGACCCGCGCTGGATCTGGCAGACCGCGCTTCTGGCGATCCTGGGCTTCGCGGTCATCGCCTGGAACGTCGCCCTGCGTTAGCTCCGGCCGCGCCGCATCCCGCCCAGCTCGTTGACGGATTGGCTCAACGATGCTAGAAACAGTGGCCCGCGCTCGGACCGGGATTCAGCCTGCCCGCCGCCCATGGCCCCACGGTTCCGATGCGCCGGGCAGCACAGAACGCCTTGGAGGACGACCCATCCCGTGAGCTTTTCCGACGTTGAAACCAGCCCGGCGTCCAGCGCCGCAACGGCGCTTCGCCAGAAGCGCCAGTTCGTTGAGCAGGCCATCGCCCAGGCCACCGCGGCCCAATGGAGCGACGCGGCCGATACGAATCGGCGGATCCTCGAGATGGGCCCGGATGCCGAGGCTGAGAACCGGCTGGCCAAGTCGCTCTGGGAGCTTGGCGAGCTCGGCTCGGCTCGTGAGCATTACCAGACCGCGCTCGCGCTCGATCCAACGAACCGAATCGCCGAGCGGAACATTGACCGGCTGCGGGTCCTGCTGGTCGAGGCTGGCGAAAAGACGGTGCCGGCGATGGAAGGCAGCAAAGCGCCCGTCTCGATCTTCGTCGAGGAGACCGGCAAGACGGGCTTCGCCTTCCTGACCGACCTGGCCGATCCGCGCAAGCTCGCCCAGGTCAACCCGGGTGACGCGGTCGAGCTGACCCCCGAAGGCAACCGGCTCCTCGCGTTCAGCAACGGGATGCGCATCGGAATCGTGGAGCCGCGGGTCGCCGCCCGCCTGCTCAAACTGATGGCCGAGGGCAACAAGTACTTCGCCGGGGTCACCTCGCTCGGCGACAAGGACGTCCGGATCATCATTCGCGAGATCTTCCAGGACCCGCGTAACTTCGGCAAGGTGAGCTTCCCGACAGCGGCCAAGTCGACCGACCTGCGGCCGTACACGAAGGGCACCCTGATCCGCGAGGAAATGGACCTCGAGGAGGACCTCGAAGAGGACGACGAGGACGACGAGATCGAGGACCTCGATCGTGCCCTGCCCGTCGACGTCACGACCGACGAGGCCTTCGTCGAGGAGCCCGACGAGCTCGACGAGCCGTAGGTCCAGGTCAGGCCGGCCCTGACAGCTCCCGTTTCTCGGCGTTTTCGCGGGCGACCCGCTCGGCCAGGACGTGCTCGGCGATTCGTGTGCTGGATCGATCCCAGCGGCCGATGGCCCGACCTGTCTCGCGGGCCGGCAGCCGGCGGGCACCCCAGCGCGATAGCTGGTAGTCGGCGGCCAGCAGGTCCAGCTCTAGGCTGCCGGCGCCCTCCCGATGCAACCTTCGGGCGTGGGCCGCTGGCGTCTCGTCCGCCAGGCGGCGCAGCTCGCGGAGCGGCTCGAGCAGGTCGAGTGTGGCGAGGTAGGCCGCCTCGGCACTGGCCGGTCGGCGCCCGGTCCGCTCACCGCGCAGACGGTTGCGCAGCCGCCGAAGCCAGGCGACGCCCGGTCCCTCGACCTCGAACCCGCTCTCGTCGCTGCCCGCCCCGCCCGGCGTCGTCGGAGTGGCTGGTCGCCAGCTTCGGGTGAGGAAGAGTGCCAGCAGGCCGAGCCCGAGCAGGAGGCCGGCAATGAGCAGAACGCCGAACATGCCGTTCGACTCCGTCGACTCCCCAACGTGGGCGACTCCCGCGGCAGCGTTGCCGGAGCTGACATTGGCATGAATGAGCCTGTAGGCGATTGCCCCGAGCGCGAGGAGGATGGCCAGGCCCAGGACCCCTCGGACGGCTGATCGATGGGGCCGGCGCGGGCCTCTCCGAGGCAGGAGCAGCCAGGCCACAAAGATCACGAAGACGACCACTTCAGGGAATCCGGCCAGCCCCAGGACCCTGGGTACGGCTGCCATCAGCTCATTGGCGATCGGGACAGCCAGCGCGGTCAGCAGCGCAAGCAGCCCCCCCAGGCCCAGCAGCCAGGCTCGATTTCGCCACCATTCGATCCCGGCCGGCAAGGCGATCGCGTGCACCCGGCGAAGCCCGACTGCCGCGACGCCGCTGGACGCAAAGAGCAGGGTGGGGCCGAGGGCGGCCGTTCGGAAGGCGATCTCGCTCACGTCAGGCAGGAGGCCAGCGTAGAGCCATACGAATGTCAGGCCGATCACGCCTCGGATGAACGGGCGACTGGCTCGATCCGGATCTTCGAGCGTCCCGCCACCCAGCATTCCTCGGAACGCCGCGATGCCCAATAGCCAGCCGCCCGGATGCGCCCCGAACGCCCCGCCTGGATTCCCATCAATGAGCGCCCCGAGTACGCCGGGCCCGGCCAGCGTGCCGACCGCGCCGAGGCCGACGGCGACCAGCGCGATCACCTTCCAGCGCCTCTCGCCCAGGCGCTCCAGCCCGGGCCCGGCCAGCGCCCCCAGGAGGGCGGTGGCGGCAAAGACCGGCAGGCCTAGCGGGGCGGGAGCTCGGCCGACTGTTTCGACCAGGAGGTAGAGGACGACGATCCAGGCGCCTTCGGTCAGCCCGACCAGGAGTGGCCCGAGGCCCTCAGCCCACCAGCTCGAGCGCACGGCTCAGCCTCCACTCGGCGTCGAGGCGGACGGCCCGCGCTGGGAGCCCGACCCGGCGGGCCTGCCGGGCATGCTCCGGCCCCGACCCTCCCATGGTCAGAAGCTCCACCGCGAAGCCACTCCGGGCCAGCCGCCGGGCGCCGACCAGGAAAGGACCCGGGTCGCGGGCCGTGACCACCACCAGCTGGGTGCCCGGCCGGACGAGCTGGGCCATGCCGCCGAGCAATGCCGGGAACGTTGTCGAGGGAAACGAGCCGAGCCGGGCGAGCAGGTCGCCGATCCGGCCACTCTGGCCTGGCGCCCCACTCGGCGCAGCAAATGCGATCCGCCGGCGACTCCCAGAAAACGCCGCGGCCGCCAGCCCGCAGGCGGCACCGTCGGCCTCGAAGCGGCGCGCCAGCGACGCCGCTACGATGCACAGCTCCTCGAGTTGATCCGCCTCGGTCCGTCGACCGGACGGGCCGACCTGCCGCTCGTCGTCGATCCGGGTCTCGATGTCGAGAACCACGACCACCTCGCGTTCTCGCGCCGGGTCGAAGCGTTTGACGACGGGTTGGCCAAGGCGAGCGGTCGCCCGCCAGTGGAGCCGCCGGACGGGGTCGCCTGGCGTGTAAGGCCGGACGCCGGCAAACCGGCTCGGATCGTCCACCCGGCCCGTCCGGGTGGCCCGCTCGCCCCTCCAGTCGTGCCGCGCATCGAGTGCCGTGGTCGCAACCAGGCGGGGTCGGACAATGAGATTGGCCGGCATCGATCGCTCCTCCGCGCCGATCGTTCGGCCGAGCAGATCGCCTGCGGACACGTGGACCACGTCGAAGCGGTGGACCCCGCGGTGGCCAGCGACCAGCTGAATCCGGCGGGTGATCCTGCGGTAGGGTGCCAGTGTCCAGCCATTGCGCAGCTCAGCCCGGCCAGCGATCCGAGTTTCTCCGTCGTCGAGGGCGGCCGCCTTGTCAGGCAGGATGAGCTGCAGCTCGGTCGGCAGCGCCTCGGCCACGCGCAGCCAGGGGATTGGCAGCGGGTCGCGGTTGCGCACGGTCAGAACGAGCTCGACGAGGTCGCCGCAGACCACTCGATCGCGCTCGATCCGGCGGATCACGACCAGACCCCGCAAGCCGCGATCGACCGTGATCCAGCGCAGGATGCCAACGCCCACGACCAGGACGCCGAGTGCCGCAATCGGGTAGCTGACCACCGCGCCTCCGACCAGGCCGAGGATGACTCCGCCGATGATCCAGGCGTGTCGTCCATCGCCCGGGTCGCGGGCGACCGTCCTGGCCTCCGGCTCCAGCTGGTCGAACTCGGTCGCCGGCGGTTCGGTCACCCGGGACCCAGTCGCGCCCGGCCCGCCCGCCTCTGATCCGGTCGCCCTGGGCTCGATCAACCCGTCGGATCCGTCCCGGCCCGGACGGCTCGGCCGACCGGGACCGGGACCGTCGCCATCGCCTCGGCAAAGGCACGCTCCAGGGTCAGGCCGTGCAGCGACGAGTCGACGCTCAGACGCAGCCGATGAACGAGAACCGCGGGGGCCATCGCTCGGATGTCATCGGGCAGGACGAAATCACGGCCATCGAGCAGGGCCCTCGCCTGGGCCGCCCGGAAGAGGGCGACACTTGCCCGTGGGCTTGCCCCGAGCTCGATGTCCGGGCGCTCGCGGGTCGCGCCGACGATCGCCACGAGATGATCGGTGAGCTCGGCGCTGACGTGGATCTGCCGGGCGGCTTCGCGCAGGCCGAGCAACGCGATCCGGTCGACCGCCGGCTGGACCCGCTCGAGCGGGTCGTGGTCGGCCAGGTAGCGGCCAGCGATCCGGGCCTCGGCGGCCCGGTCCGGATAGCCGATCCGGATCCGCACGAGGAACCGGTCGAGCTGCGCCTCGGGCAGGCTGAACGTGCCTTCGTACTCGATCGGGTTCTGGGTCGCCAGGACGATGAATGGGTCCGGCAGCGCTCGAGTTTCGCCTTCGATCGACACCTGGCGTTCCTGCATCGCCTCGAGGAGGGCGGACTGGGTTCGCGGCGTGGCCCGGTTGATCTCGTCGACGAGGAGCACATTCGTGAAAACGGGCCCGGGCACGAACTTCAGGCAGAGACCACCCTCGGTGAGCGAGGCGGACGGTGCCAGGATGCTCGCCCCGGTCACGTCTGAGGGCAGCAGGTCCGGCGTCCCCTGGACCCGCCCGAAGTCGAGATCGAGTGCCCGGGCGAAGGCGCGGGCGAGGAGGGTCTTGCCCACCCCGGGCACGTCCTCGATCAGGGCATGACCCTCTGCCAGGAGGGCCACCGCGAGCAGGCGGAGTGGCTCATCGCCGCCGACGACGGCTTCGGCGACTGCCGCGCGCAGCGTTCGCCAGGCGCGGGCGCCGTCGGCGGCGGTCAGCGCCGGCGGGGACGGTGGTTTGAGCGTCACTCGCGGATCGTACGCTGCGCGGTGGCACAATTGGGGCATGGCCGCCCGTGACCCATTCCTGCGCAGCGACCCCGGCTGGTCGCTGCCCGCGTTCAACCGGCTGGCACCGCCGTTGCCGCCCGAGCTTGTCGCGGCCCGGATCGAGGCGAACAGCCGGCCCGGCGACGTTGTCGTCGATCTCCATGGCCGCGGCGGCTGGATTGCCCGGACGGCAGTCGACCGCCAGCGCCGTGCTGCCAGCCTGGAGACCAGCCCGCTCACCCGGCTGCTGGCCGAGGTCGTCCTCCGGCCGCCCGACGTGCGCCATCTCGACGCAGCGTTCCAGGCGATCGCGGCCGCGCCGCGCGAGCAGTCGGCACTCAAGGTCTGGCTCGGCGACCGCTACGCCAGCCGCTGCCTGACGTGCGACCGGGCGGTCACGTTGGAGGAGGTCGTCTGGGAGTCGAGCGGCGACGAGCCGGCCCGTCCGATCCACAAGCAGTATCGCTGCATCGTGTGCCGCGACCAGCTCGGCGGCGGGGAACAGCGCCACGGCCCGGTTGACGATGCGGACGTGGCCCGGACCGCCGAGATCGCCATCGACATCCCGGCCCGCCGGATGCTGCGCGAGCGTTTCCCCTATCCCGAGGGGGAGTCTGGAATCGTCGACTCGGTGCTCGACCTGCACACGCCGCGCCAGCTCCTCGGTCTGCATGCAATCCTGGAGCGGATCGAGACGGATCTGCGCGCGCCGGCCGTGGAGGCGGCGATGCGCCTGGCCCTCCTTCACGCGATCATGCCGGCCTCGCGCTTGAACGGCTACCCGGGCCGGATTTCGACGCTCCGCATCAGCCACGGCCGGGTCAAGCTGCCGAACGGTGGCCAGTGGCGCGAGCGCAACCCGTGGCTCGCCTTCGAGGATGCCTACCGGCTCGTGCGCGGGTTCGTCCAGCGCCTCGAAGGGGCGCCGCAGGGGCCGATGGAGGCCCGCTTCTGCGAGGACTTCCAGGCGCTGGCCGAAGGGACTGGCAACGTCGTCCTCCGGCTGGGCACGCCGTCCACCTTTCGGGCGCTGGCGGCCGAGGCCGAGGCGCTCGGCCGGGCGACCGATCGCCCGCGCATCCGGCTCGTTCTGGGCCAGCCGCCGATCCGACCCAACCAGGAGCGGCTCTCGTTCTCGTATGTAGGGACGGCCTGGGCCCTGGGTCGCGAGGCAGCCTCGCTCGTCCCGATCGAAGCGCTCCTCGGTTCGACGGCCCGCGTCCCGTGGGGCTGGCAGTCCGCCCAGATCCGGCGGGCGTACGAGGCGGCCGCCCCGATCCTGGCGCGCGATGCGCGGGCGATCCTGATCCTCGAGCCGGGTGGCCCAGAAGGGCTGCTCGCGGCCGTCCTCGGGGGAGTTGGTGCCGGGTACCGCCTCGTCGCAGCCCGGCTGGCTGAGCCCGGCGAAGAAACTGGCGGAATCGTCGAATTCGTTCCGCCCGGTGCCGCCATCCCGGTCGGCCCGCGGTCCCGTGCCAATATCTCGCTTCCGGCCGTCCCCGGTGGTCCGGGAGATCCGGACCTGGTCCCCGGCCGCGGCCTGTTCGCACCGCCGGAGCGTTTCGATCGGGGTCGGTTCTCCGAGACCGACGTGGCCCGGACGGTGACCGAGACCGCCGTCGCGATCCTTCAGGCCCGCGGCGAACCGGCGCGCACGGAGCGCCTCCTGGGCGAAATCCTGGTCGGGCTGGACCGGGCGGGCCACCTTCGCCGGCTTGTCGCCCCCGAAATCGACAGGGGGTCCCAGCCGAGCGATCCGATCGCCAACCAGCCGAGCGACGATCGCCACGGACACGCCTCGGATCGACGTTCCGACCGGCGCGCCGGGAGGCCTGAACGGCCGCCAGCCGGCCGGGACGCCGACCCGGATGCACGTCCATCGCCGCGGAGCGCTCCGGGCTCACTGCGCGGTTCGCCCGTCCCGGCCGACTCCGAATCCGTGCGCGCCCCGGAAGTCGCCGTGGCCGCCGATCGGGTCGAACGGCTCCTCGGCCTCGTCCGGGCCGAGCTGGCCCGACCGGACCACCGCCGGCTCAAGGAGATCGAACCCGGTCGTTGGTGGCTGACCGACCGTGACGATGTCGCCGCTGCCGCAATGCCTCTCGCCGACCGGGTCGAATGGTCCGTGTTCAGCCTCCTGTCGACCGCCGGCCGGTTGTCCGAGGGTGCGCTGAACGAGCGGATCGCCGGCCTCTTCACGGGTCACGACCTGCCTGACGAGACACTCGTCGGCGCCTGCCTGGAGAGCTACCGTAGCCTGGCAAGCACGCCTGACCGGGTCGTCACCTCGGACGATCTCCCGCGTCGCTCGCAGGAGCACAGCGACCTGATCGCCTTGCTCGCGAACCTCGGGCACCAGCTTGGCCTGAGGGTCTGGATCTCGAGCCGCGAGCAGGGCCACCGGCTGGGCCGGCGTAATCTCGCGGGCTGGCTTGACGACTCGGAGTTCCGCTCTGGACCACCCCATGTGGGTCGGGCCCGGGCCGAGTTGATCGACCAGGTGGACGTGACCTGGCATTTCCGAGCCCGCCTGACGATGCTGTTCGAGGTGGAGTGGACGGCGATGCTTGGGGAGCCCCTCCTCCGGCGCGGCGGCCAGATCCCGCCAGATCCCGACCTCGTCCGTTTCCTGGTCGTCGCCCCCGAGAGGACCGAGTTGATCCGCTACAAGCTTGAGCGGTCGCCCTTGCTCCGCTCGGCCCTCGAAGCCGGCAACTGGCACATCCTCAAGGCGAACCACCTGCGGGCGTTCGCCGAGCGCGATGGACCGTTGCTGTCCGATCTTGAGCCATATCTTGGGCTGGACCCGGTCGTCGAGCGCCAGTCGGGCGAGCAGACGACGCTGTTCGGCGGGTGACCCAGTCGGTCGATCAGGTGATCGGTCCGCGAGGCGGATCGGGTACCCTGTCAGCCACTCCCGTTCGGCTCCCCGAACGCCGCTCTCGAGCGACCGTGCCATGGAGGCATTCGTGATCCGGTTCGACCCGTCCAGCCCCGTCAACCTGCTCGCTGACCGGTTCTGGGAGGCGATCCTCGAACAGAGTCCGACAACCGCCACGATGTACGGCGACGAGCGCTACGACGACCGTCTCGAGGACCCCAGTGCGCTCGGTCGGGCGCGGGCCCGCGAGCTGGCCGAGACGACTCTGCGTGCGGCCCTGGCGATCGAAGCGCACGACCAGCCGCTCGAGGATCGGATCACCCTTGACATGGTCCGGGTCGTGTGTGAGCTCCAGATCGAGCAGGACGACCAGCGGATTGATCTCCTTAGGCCGGTTGACCAGATGGGCGGCCCGCAGACGCTCCTGCCGACGGTCGCCACGTTCCAGGCGGCTGATACCCCCGAACGGCTCGAGCGGTTCCTTGCCCGGCTGCATGCCTACCCGGCGTACTTGGCAGCCAACATCGAGCTCCTCCAGGAAGGCATCACGACCGGCCTGACGGCGCCGCGGATCGTCACTGAGCGAACGATCGCTCAGCTTGAGCGGCTGCTCAAGACATCAGCCCAGGATTCGGTCGTCGTCAGGATGGCCAAGGTCGGCAGCGAAGCAGATCGAGCGCGCGTCCTGGCCGTCGTCCAGGACGAGGTGATCCCCGCCGACGCGGCGTTCCTCGAGGCCCTTCGCGGCGCCTACCTGGCTGCCAGCCGCCGGGATCCGGGTCTGTGGTCGGCACCCAACGGCGATGCTCTGTACCGGACCCAGATCCGGGCCTGGACCACCCTCGCGCTGGAGCCCGCCGATCTCCACCGAATCGGCCTCGAGGAGCTCGAGCAGATCGAGGCCGAACGCAAGGTGATCGCTCGGGCGCAGGGCTTCGACGACGACACTGTCGCGTACCGGGCCCACCTGGCGGCCGATCCCGCAAACACCCCGCAATCGGCCGAGGAGCTGCTCGGCCGCGCCCGCGAGGACATCGAGCGGGCCCTGGCTCTTGCTCCGGGCTACTTCGGAACCCTGCCCCGGGGTGGCTGCGAGGTCCGTGCCGTGGAGGAATACAAGGAGAAGGACAGCCCGTTCGCCTACTACTTCCCGCCCACGACCGACGGTTCGCGGCCGGGCATCTACTACGCCAACACCTACGACCTGTCTTCGCGGTCCTATTCCAAGCTGGCCAGCACCACCTATCACGAGGCTGTCCCGGGCCACCATTTCCAGATCGCGATGGAGATGGAGAACGAGCGGCTGAGCACGTTCCGGCGGCTCGGTTCGCGGCTCGTGGGGGGCGCTTACGTCGAGGGCTGGGGCCTCTATTCCGAGCGCCTGGCCGACGAGATGGGTCTTTTCCGGAACGAGGCCGAGCGCTTCGGGATGCTCGACGCGATGGCCTGGCGGGCGGCTCGCCTGGTGGTCGACACCGGGCTGCACGCGCTGCGCTGGCCGCGCCAGCGCTCGATCGATTTCCTGCGTGGCGCCGGGCTGAGCGAGACGGACGCCGTGATCGAGACCGACCGCTACATCTGCTGGCCGGGCCAGGCCCTGACCTACAAGGTCGGCCAGCGTGAGATCGAACGCCTGCGAGCCGAGCTCGAGGCGCGCGACGGCTCGTCGTTCGACGTGCGCGCCTTCCACGATGCGGTCCTCGGCCACGGCTCGCTGTCCCTGGCAACACTCGCCCGCGAACTGCCCACGTGGGTCGCCGCACCGGCCTGAGGTTTCGGTCCGGGCCGCGCGGGGCCGTACGTGCTGTGCGCCGGGGGCCAACGCTTTGGTCACCAACAGTGGGGTCGAGTGGCGCAATCCGCACGAGAATGGCCATAAAACCGCGAATCTCGTGTTGACCGAGCCGAGCCGATGGTGGCATCCTAGGGACTGATCCAGTCCCGCCTCACGCAACAACTCACACGGCGTTGCGCAAGTCGGGTACCAGTCTCGCCTGCCGCACCAACGAGTTGCCGCTCCTCCGGGCGACAGGCGCTTCGATCGGGAGGAATCCATGGCCACCGAACCCGCCGTCCGGTCGACGCCGACACTCAAGCGAGACCGCCAGATCGAGCTCTACCAGCGCGCGCTCAAGACGATGCCCGGCGGCACGGACTCCAACTTTCGGAGCTGGGGCGACGATACGGTCTACGTGGATCGGGGCAAGGGGGGCCGGGTCTGGGATCTCGATGAAAACGAGTTCGTGGACCTCCGGATGGGTTATGGGCCGGTGATCCTGGGCCACGCCGATCCACGGGTCGACGACTATGTCAACGAGCGGATGCGCCGCGGTGTCAGCTTCTCGCTGACGAGCGAGGACGAGATCCGGGCCTGCGAGCTGATCACCGAGATCACCGGCTGGGTGGAGATGGTTCGGATGACCGTGTCTGGCACCGAGGCCACGATGCACGCCATGCGGATCGCCCGGGGCTATACCGACCGGACGAAGATCGTCAAGTTCGAGGGCCAGTACCACGGCGTCCACGACTACGCCCTGATCAGCGTCCTGCCCAACGACATGGGCGAGCTTGGTGACCGTGCCAACCCGGTTCGCCTGGCCTGGGGCCGGGGCATTCCCGAGGCGGTCACCCAGACCGTGATTCCGGTCCCCTACAACGACCTCGCCACCCTGCGCGCCGTGTTCGAGGCCGACGGCGACGACATCGCCGCGGTGATCATCGAGCCCGTCCTCGGCAATGCCCAGGGGATCCTGCCCAAGGAAGGATTCCACCAGGGCGTCCGGGCGATCACCAAGGAATTCGGTGCGCTCCTGATCTTCGATGAGGTAAAGACGGGCTTTCGGATGGCTCGGGGTGGCGCTGCCGAGTACTTCGGGATCAAGCCGGACCTGGCCACGTTCGCCAAGGCGATCGGTAACGGTTACCCGGCGGCGGCGTTCGGCGGCAGCCGCGAAGTCATGAGCATGCTTCCGGACAAGGTCAGCCACGGGGGCACCTATGCCGGCAACCGGGTTGCGGCCTCGGCCGCGGTGGCCACCTTGTCGATCCTCAAGGATGGCGCAGTGGTTGAAGGAATCAAGCGGCGCGGCCAGTCGATTCAGGCCGGGCTGGCTTCAATTCTCAACGCGAAGGGCCTGCCCTTCAACTTCACCGGGGTTCCCGCGATGTTCGGGATCATGTTCACCGACCAGGACGTCCGCGAATACCGCGACTGGGTGAAGACGGACCACGAGCTGTACGATGCCGTAGCGGTCGGGATGCAACCGCGCGGTGCAATGCCGGAGCCCGATTCGCGCGAGCCGTGGTTCCTGTGCGCCGCCCACACCGATGCCGACGAGGCCCAGGTCCTCGAGGCATTTGAGGGTTCGCTGAATGCAGCGCTCGACACGCGGGCCCACGCGGTCGCGGCGCCCGGCCTCGTCGTCGGTTGACTGGCAGGGTGGCGCTGACGGGCAGTTTCCAATGATTGGCGGGCATCGTTGATCGACGGGAATGCAGTCCGCTCGGTAGACCGGGCGGCCTCGCTCCTGCTGGCCCTGGGTGAGTCGGCCGGGGAGGCCGGTGTCACCGAGCTCGCACGCCGTCTTGGGCTGCATAAATCGACCGCTTCGCGACTCCTCGCGACGCTTGAACGGCGCGGGCTGGTCGAGCAGGATGATGAGACCGGAAAGTACCGCCTGGGGCTGGTCGTCATCCGCCTGGCCGAACGGGCCGAGCGGACTCTCGACCTGCGCGGCATCGCCATGCCCGAGCTCGAGCGGCTGGCGCGCCTCACCCGCGAAACGACCGGCCTCGGATCGATCGACGGCGATCAACTCCTGACCCTGGCCCAGGCCGACGGGCCGAACCTGATCGCAGTGGGCGACTGGACAGGCCGGGCGACGCCGCTTCATTGTGTCGCATCCGGCAAAGTCCTCCTGGCGGCTCTGGCCGAACGTGAAGTCCTGCGAGTCGTGCGCAAGGGCTTGGCGGCCTACACCGAGCGCACGATCACGGAGCTCGAGCCGCTCCTCGAAGAGTTGTCCCGGGTGCGTCGGCGAGGCTATGCAACCGCGATCGGCGAGTTCGAGCTGGGCCTCAACGCGGTGGCGGCACCAGTCCACGATGCCCGTGGCGCGGTGATCGCCGCGGTTGACATCTGGGGCCCGGCCTTTCGGCTGACCCTGCGCCGGATCCCCGAGCTCGCCTCGCAGGCCCGCGAGGCTGCGGCCGCGATCTCGGTCCGCCTCGGTGGCGCCGCCGCCTGATCGTGGCCGCGGGCCGGCAGTAGGTAACCCAGGCGCGATAGGCTGCACAGGTCATGCCCGATACCTATTCCGGCTGGGCGGCGATCATCGCCGACCGCCTGCTGATCGTCTTCGTGATCGTGGTCGTGTGCCTCGGCGTAACCCGACTGTCGCTGGGCACGATCCGCCGAGTCCTCGGGGCGATGCAGGCGCGGGCCCAGGCCGAGGCGTCCCTCGAAGAGGCTGCCGAGGTGGCCAAGCGCTTCACCACGATCGAGGCGCTGGCCGGCTACGTGGTCAAGGGCTTCGTGGTCACGATCGGCGGGCTGCTTGCGCTCGAGCAGATCGGCCTGGACGTTGGTCCGGCGATCGCCGGCCTCGGCGTGGTTGGCATCGCGATCGGCTTCGGGGCGCAGGCCATCGTCCGAGACTTCTTCGCCGGGATTCTCATCCTGCTCGAGAACCAATTTGGCCATGGCGACGTCGTGGAGATTGTGGGGGTGACCGGCACCGTCGAGGAGCTCACCCTCCGGCGCACCGTCCTGCGCGATGCCGACGGCGTCGTCCATCACGTTCCGAACGGCGAGATCAAGGTCGCCTCGAATCGGACTCGGGTGTGGCGCCGGATCAACCACGACGTCGAGATTGCCTACGGCACCGATATCGAGCACGCGATCGAGGTATTCGATGCCGTTGGCGCCGCGCTGGCCGCCGACCCCGCGTGGGCCGGCAAGATCCTCGAGACTCCCAGCGTGGACCGGGTCGACCAGTTGGGCGAGCGGGGGATCACCCTCAAGATCCTGGGCCGAGCGCGGGCCGGCGAGATGGTCGCCGTGACCGGCGAGCTGCGCAAGCGGATCCTGGCTGCGATGGCCGCCAACGGGATCCAGATCCCAGCCCCGATCATGGCTTCAGGGATGCCGGTCAGCAGCCTGATGTCGGCCGGGCCCGTTCCACGCTCCGACCTGGGCGACGATCAGCCCGGCGCCAACGAGCCGCCCGGCGATACGTCGGCGGACGCCTGACCGTTCGGCATGTGTGCGCCGGCCGAGCGGAGGCCCAGGGCCGGTGCTGTGGCCTTTGCCCGCCCAGAGCGACAAACAACGCGTTTGTGGGCCAGATCGCGGCGGTTGCGCCAGGCATTTGAGCCGAATCATCCCGGTCCGTGCTCCGCCCGGGATGGATGAATCGCTTCGTCCGGTCCGTAGCCCGGCTGGAGCCGGCTCGAGCGGCTCGAAACGCATCGTTTGTCGCGCCAGAAGCACCAACTGAATGGCCGGCCGTCGAGCTCGTTTCAGCGAGCCGCCGATGGTTGACCGACCCGCCTCGGAGGGCAAGGGTTCGGACCGGGGCGGCCCGCGTAGAATGGCTGCCAGAAGCCGCTGGAGAATCCCCGTGAGCACCGAGCCCTCGTCCCAGCCTGAGATCGAGAACCTCCTGGTCGAGGAGCGTACGTTCGCGCCGGATCCGGCCTTCGTGGCGCAGGCGAACGCGGGCCCCGAGCTGTACGCCGAGGCCGAGGCCGACTTCGAGGCATTCTGGGCCAAGCGGGCGCGTGAGCGATTGCGCTGGAACGAGCCCTTCCACACGACGCTCGAATGGGATCTCCCGTTCGCGAAGTGGTTCCTCGGGGGCCGCTTGAACGTCTCCGAGAACTGCCTGGACCGGCACGTCGAGAACGGCCTGGGCGACAAGGTTGCGTACTACTGGATCGGCGAGCCGGGCGACCACCGGACACTGACCTACGCAGACCTCCTGCGCGAGGTGGGCAAGGCCGCCAACGCCCTCAAGGAACTGGGCATTGTGGCCGGTGACCGGGTCGCCATCTACATGCCGATGATCCCAGAGCTACCGATCGCGATGCTGGCATGCGCCCGGCTGGGCGCCGCCCACACCGTGATCTTCGGCGGTTTCTCGGCCGAGGCGCTATCCGACCGGATCAACGACGCGCAGGCCAAGGTACTGATCACGGCCGATGGCGGCTGGCGACGGGGCAAGGCGGTCGGGCTCAAACACCACACCGATGAGGCGCTTGCGTCGACCCCTTCGATCACCGCCGCGATCGTGGTCAGACGGATCGGCGGTGGCGTCCACATGGTCGAGGGCCGCGATCACTGGTGGCATGACATCGTCGACCGCCAGGACCCGTTCTGCCTGCCGGTCCCGGTCGACAGCGAGCAGCTCCTGTACCTGCTCTACACGTCGGGCACGACGGCCAAGCCCAAAGGGATCATCCACACCTCGGCGGGCTACCTGCTGGGTGCGTCGTTCACCCACGAAATCGTGTTCGATGTCAAACCCGATGACGTCTATTGGTGCGCGGCCGACATCGGCTGGGTGACGGGCCACAGCTATATCGTCTACGGGCCGCTCGCGAATGCCACGACCGGAGTGATCTACGAAGGCGCGCCGGACACGCCCGACTGGGATCGCTGGTGGCAGATCATCGAGGATCTCAAGGTCACGATCCTGTACTGCGCACCCACGGCAATCCGCTCGTTCATGAAGCAGGGCGACGCATATCCGGCTCGCCACGACCTGTCCTCATTGCGTCTCCTCGGCTCCGTCGGCGAGCCGATCAACCCCGAGGCGTGGCTGTGGTATCACCGCAACATCGGCCACGAGAAGGCGCCCATCGTCGACACATGGTGGCAAACGGAGACCGGCGCGATCCTGATCAGCCCGCTGCCTGGGGTGACAACCACGAAGCCGGGTTCGGCGACGTTCCCNNCAGCCCTGGCCGGCCATGCTGCGCGGGATCTACGGTGATCCGGAGCGCTACCGGCAGACCTACTGGAGTCGTTTCCCGGGGATGTACTTCGCCGGCGACGGCGCGAAGCGCGACTCCGAGGGCTACTTCTGGCTCCTCGGCCGGGTCGATGACGTGATGAACATTGCGGGCCATCGGATCAGCACGATCGAGGTCGAGTCAGCACTGGTCGATCATCCCAGTGTCGCTGAGGCGGCGGTCGTGGGCAAGACCGACGAGATCAGCGGCCAGGCGATCTTTGCCTTTGTCACCTTGCGCGCGGGGGTCGAGCCGCACGACACGCTGGCCGTCCAGCTGCGCGAGCACGTCGCCTATGTGATCGGCCCGATCGCTCGGCCGAAGTTCCTGATGTTCACGCCCGACCTGCCCAAGACCCGATCGGGCAAGATCATGCGCCGGCTCTTGCGCGACATCGCCGAGAACCGCGTCCTCGGCGACACCACCACGCTAGCAGATGCCGGGGTGGTGGAGGTGATCCGCGACAACAGCGGCTCGGCGGAGGAGGACTAGCGTGCCATTCGGCTTCCGCAAGCAGGACGACAAGCCAGCGGACAGCGTGGAGGCGAGCGCGGCTATGGGCCCGGCACCGGTGCCCAGGCCCGTTGCCGGCGGCGGCATCGCTTTCGATGGCCTGACCGAAGAGTGGCGCCTGGTGGGGGTCATGGAGGTCAGCGGCCGGCTCTCCGACGCGTTGAACCGGCGCGATGCCATCTCGATCAAGGGCGTCAGCTGGGCTCCGCTTGACGGTTCCGAGGGATTCAGCCCGGTCCCCGGTTTACGCAGCATCGATCCCTACGACCTGATCATCGTGCTGCCCGGCGAGGGCACCCTGCCAGGCTTCTCGGATGACGAGAAAGCGGCCCATCGGGTTCATAAGTTGAGCTACGGGGTGGCCCTTGAGGTGCCGCCCTTTCGGGTGCGTGGCACGGTCCACCTCTACCCTGGCTCGGAACCGGAGCGTCTGCTCGATCGATCGAACGAGATGTTCTTCGCCGTGACGGGCGGCCTTGTCATGTTCAATGACCAACGGATCGGCGACGGTCAGAACGATACGATCCTGGTTAACCGTCAGTACCTGCGCGGGGTGGAGCAGCTCGACGGGGACAGTGTTGGGGGGACGATCCCGGACCTGAGCGGCGAGCCGGGTAGGGGTCCAGGGTCGGGCCCGGATCAGGGGTCCCCGGGGCCGCGGACTGCGGCCCGGCTCTAGACTCGAGCCGGCTCCTTGGTCCGATTGAAAATCCGGAATGCCGGCTTGGCTGCGCCAGCTCGATCCGTGGCCTGGTGCTCGGTTCCGGCCAGCTTCTGGGCGAGGACATCGAAGTCCTCGGTGACCTTTTCCTTGGGGTACTGCTCCACGACCGCCCGACCCTCATTGGCGGCCCGCACGAAGAGCAATCCGCCTGAGCGGATCAGGGCGAGGGCCCGCATCCCGACCGTCTTCTCCATGTCAGCCACCGACACGCCGCTGTTTGCCCGGTTGACGACCAGCGCCAGCTTATCGCGGACCCCCAGTTCCAGCGCCACGTCGCGCATCTGAACGGCCGCGCGGATCGCCGGGACGTCCGGGGTCACCGGGACGAGGATCCGGTCCGAGCGCTCGAAGATCTCCTGGTTGAGTGGGCTGTACGACGGGTGCATGTCGACAATGATGAAGTCGAAGCCCAAGCGCGCCGCGCGGATCGCCTCGCCCACGTGCTTCGGGATGAGGATCTCCGTGTTCAGGGGACTCGCCGTGAGGACGCACACCGTGAGTCCGTTCTGATGCTGGGTGGCAATTTCGATCAGGCCCCGCTCCGGTCGGTCCTCGTCCTTGTCCTCGGTCCAGGCGTCGACGACCGTCGTAACCGACTCGAGCCCGAGCGAGCTGGCGATGTGGCCGGTCACGGTGTCTGCATCGAGGAGCATGACCTTGAGGCCCATCCGGACCTGGAGGGTCGCGGCCAGGTTGAGAGCGGTAGTCGTCTTGCCGACACCGCCCTTCGGGTTGAAGATCGAGACAATGGTCGCCCGCTTCGACCATGAAGCCGACTCGAAGTCGCCGCCGGACTGGAGGACGGGGCCGCTGCCGTCGTCGATCGTCATCGACCGGATCAGCATCGCTTCGATCCGCCAGCGGAGCGCATCGGTGGAGTAGGGCCGGGTGAAGAACTCGTCGTTGATCGTCGCCTTGGTTGCGGCGCCGGCCAACCGATCGAGGGCGCGCGGCGACACGACCATCAGCGCCGGGATGTCCCGATCGGCGTCATGGAGCACTGAGTAGAACTCGAGCGAGCGATCGAAGTCGCTCTCGCCGTCAAGGATCGCAACGCCCACCTCCCGGCGGGTGGCGAGGACAGCTTCGAGCTCGTCCGGGGTGGTCACGGCCAGCGCCTCGAAGCCAGCCTCGGCGAGTTCGCGGGTGACAGCCACCTGCTCGTCGCGAGGCAGGGCGACGACGATCGCCTGGCGTCCCATCGGGACTTAGTTCCCGGACTCTGGATCGTGGGCGGCCACGCTGATCACCCCGTCCGCAGCATTGGTGACCCGGGCCCGGAAGCCAGGCAGGGAGGGCACGACCTCGCGCAAGTTGACGCCGTCGTCGTGGTGGACTGTAAACACAAACTCCCCGTCAGGGCCGGACGAGACGCCGACCGACTGGACGCCGGTCACCCGCCCCATGTGGCGCTTGAAGCTGGCAATGCTGGCCACGCTGACCAGGCCGGACACGACCACCTTCGAGGTGGCCTCGGATGTCGCCCGCGTGGGGCGACCCTCTCCCTCACCCTCTGGCGGGACCAGGCCGGCGAGGCGAGCCGCGAGCGCATCGTCACCGATGGTCGGGATCTCATCGTCGGCCGGACTCGCCTCGGCCTCGGCCCGGGCGGCCTCGGCGGCGGCCTCGACCTCGGCCGCGTCGAAGTTCGACGATAGCGCAAGGGCGGCCAGGCGTGGATCGGTTGGACTGGTCTCGCCATCGGCAGAGGTCGCCTCAGACGTGGTCGTTGTGGTGGCGGATTCGTCGGCCTGCTGGGCGGGCTCGATCGCGGCCTGATCAGCGGCCCCCGCCTGCACCGAGTCACCCCTGGTCACGACCTGCGTCTCGCCGATCAGCTCGGCCACGGCCGCCGAAGGCTGCCAGGGGACCGAGGCATCGAATGACGGTGGGTCCGGCAGGGTCTGGGCCATCACGGCGATCTGGGTGGGATCCTTCTCGGCCACGAGCTGCTCGAAGAAACGCTCCATCTCGAGCTCGAAGCCGGCGACCCGGCTTTGGACACGATCGATCTCGTATTCGATCTGGCCGGCGTGCTCCTCGAGCTCGCGCTCCAAGCCAAGCTTGCGCTCGCCGATCTTGCCCTGGGTTTCCTCGCGGACCCGGGCGATCTCGACCTTCGACCAGTCCTGGATCCCCGAGATGTCATCGTCGGAGCGTTTGCGCAGCTCGGCGGCCTCGATCGCCGAGCGCGAGTGGATATTCTCGATGAAGGTCTTCGCGTCAGCCTGGAACTGGCCCAGTGTCTGGGCCCGGGATTCCTCCGCAGCGGCCTGCATCGCCCGGATCAGGTCGAGCACGAATTTTGTCGGCTTCTTCACGACGGACGCCGCGCTCGTCAGTCCGGGCGGCACGGGAGCGGCGCTTACGGTGGACTCCACGGAGGTTTCCTTCGGGCTTGATTCTGATGCGGTGGGCGGAACGAGGTCGGTGCTCTCGGGCGGCTCGGCCGGGCTGATCGTCGCCGTTTGGCCCTCGCTCGCCTCTTCGGCGGCAGTGGTCTTGGCGCCGGCCAGGGTGGCCTCGTCCGTCGTCTCCTGGGCTGCGCTGGTCGTTTTGGTCACGGCGTCCGTAGCCCCGTCCGTGGTGGTTGCCTCGGCGGTCCGAACGGTCGCCTTGTCACTGCGGTCCTCCGAGCTCCACGGGAGTCGGAAGCCCGTGCGTGATTCGGTCGTCGCCATGGATCGTGCGGTTCCCTCCTGGTGAGCGGTGGTTACAGACTTTGAGGTCGTGTGGGCATCGTAGGAGCGGGCGGCGGTCCGGTGGAGTGCGCTAGTGGTACCAATCGGTCGATCCGGTGGTACCGGAGGTCCCCGGGCCAAGATCGCCTCGTTGTCCGCCGTCACCGGGAGCCGCCGAGCTGTGGTGTCGCCGTGCACCGGTCGCCGCCGGTCGCCGGGAATGCACGATTCTTGGCACGAATCCTGCCGATTTGGGACGGAACTGAGCCTGCTCAGACCGGCATCCGGAGGGTGTGCCGGTTGGTGGGGCGCTACCATGGCGGCATGGCCACGGACCGCGACCCTGTTGCTCCGCTCGCCCGCGCTACGGTCGGGCCAACGCCGGTGCTTGACCGGCTCGGCCGGCGGCTCCACGACCTGAGGATCTCGGTCACGGATCGCTGCAACTTCCGCTGCACGTACTGCATGCCGCGCGAGATCTACGGCCGGGACTTCGCCTTCCTGCCCCGCTCCGAGGTGCTCACCTTCGAGGAGATCGAGCGGTTGGCCCGGATCTTCGCGGCCGAGGGCGTCGAGAAGCTCCGGGTGACCGGCGGTGAGCCCCTCGTCCGACGGAACCTGCCCGACTTGATTGCCATGCTGGCGGCCTTGCGGCGCCTCGATGGGGGGCCACTCGACCTGACCCTGACCACGAACGGCTCGGCCCTGCGCCAACTCGCCGGCCCATTGCGCAACGCTGGCCTGGGCCGGATCACGGTCAGCCTGGACTCCCTGGACGATGCGACGTTCCGAGCAATGAATGGAGTCGACTACCCGGTTGCCCGGGTGCTCGACGGCATCGCAGCGGCGAGCGAATCTGGCTTCGGCCCGCTCAAGATCAACATGGTCGTCCGGCGAGCGATCAACGAGACCAGCATCCTGCCGATGGCCCGCTGGGCGCGGCGCGAGGGCCACATCCTCCGGTTCATCGAGTACATGGACGTCGGCCACTCGAATGGCTGGCGTCTCGACGAGGTCGTGCCAGCCTCGGAGATCGTGGCCCTGATCGACGCTGAGCTTGGCCTGGAATCTCTCGCCCCGAACTATCCTGGCGAAGTCGCCGACCGCTGGCGCTATCGCGATGGCGACGGTGAGGTCGGCCTGATCGCCTCGGTCAGCCAGCCGTTCTGCAGCACGTGCACACGCGCGCGCTTATCGGCCGAAGGCAAGCTCTACACCTGCCTGTTCGCCCTCGACGGGACCGACCTGCGGGCGCCCCTGCGCGATGGTGCGCCGGACGTTGAGCTGGCTGCGGCGATCCGGGCGATCTGGCGGGTTCGCGCCGACCGCTACTCGGAGCTTCGCTCCGAGGCCACGACGAACCGGGCGCGGATCGAGATGTTCGCGATTGGCGGTTAGCGCCGCGGGTAGGTGTTGTCCACTGGCTGTCCACAGGCACGGTGGATTGGTGGAAACGGTCTGGGCATTCTCCGATAACTCGTGGATAACGCGGTTGTCATTGGGCGTTGATCCGGCGATGATTCGTCCTGCCCGAAGGGGCCATCGGAAAACGGAAGCTCGAGATCACATCAAGAGCATTCGCGGAACGACCGGTCGCTTCGGGCGCTTCTCTACCCGCCACGCGGCCTTCGGGCCCGCGCTCGACGGGGATCGCCCGAAGGGACGTGATCGGCATCCCGGTGTCGATACTCCGCTCGGGCGATCGAAGCGTCAGGCGCCTGGCGGACCGCGCCGGCGCGGCTCGCTAGACTTCGTTGATGACCGAGCTCGATCGAAGCCGACCGATCCTCCCGGCTGAGCAGCCCGCCCATCTGGCAGCCCTCGAGACCGCGGTACGAGCCCGGACCAGCCTCGTGCCACGCGTCGGGATCGTGCTGGGCTCCGGGCTCGGCAGCCTTGCCGACGAGCTCACCGACCCGGTTGCGATCCCGTTTGGCGACCTGCCCGGCTGGCCTTCCCCAACGGCCCCCGGCCACCTCGGCCGGCTCCTCCTCGGGCACTTCGATGGCGTGCCCGTTGCGATGCTCCAGGGCCGACTCCATGCGTATGAAGGCAACGATCCCGGGCTCGTCGTCCAGCCGGTCCTGCTGATGGGCCGGCTCGGAGCCCGGACGGTCATCCTGACCAACGCCGCAGGCGGCCTCAATCCTGGCTTCGCCGCGGGAACGCTCATGGTGATCGCGGATCACATCAACCTGACCGGCCGCACGCCGCTCCTCGGTCCGAACGCCGACGAGATCGGCCCGCGCTTTCCCGACCTGACTCACGTCTATGCGTCGGTCCACCGGCAGCGGCTCCACGCGGCGGCCCGGGCCGAAGGTGCGAGCCTGGAGGAGGGGATCTACGTCGGCCTCCTCGGACCGACGTACGAGACCCCGGCGGAGGTCCGGATGTTGCGAGGGTTGGGTGGTGATGCGGTCGGCATGTCGACGGTGCTCGAGGCGATCGCCTGTCGCTGGGCGGGGATCGAGGTGGTCGGCATCTCGTTGATCACGAATCCCGGCGCCGGCTACTCCGGCGAGCCGCTCAACCACGAAGAGGTGCTGGCCGCCGCGGCTGCCGCCGGACCGCGTCTGGCTCGAGTGATCCGGCACTTCGTCCGCGAGCTGCCCTGACCGGGCTACACTTCCGGGACATGACGGCCGAGACGACGCCCGCCCCAGCGACCACTGGCCCAATGGCCGCTCCAGGGGCCACCAGGACTCCCCTGCCGGTTCGCGAGAAGACGGGGATACCGCGCAATCCCGGTCGCCACGAACTGGGTCTGCGCGCAACCCTTCTCTTTCCCGACCGCGAGATCGTCGAGCGCTACTACGTCCCGTTGATCTATACGGCCTGCCGGACCTGTTACTCCGAGCTGCCTCCCGACGAGATCTTCCGTCGGGCTGTCGACGGCCAGATCGACCCTGCCAAGCAGCGCAAGCTGATCCAGGGCGTGATCGAGTCGGGCCACGGCAGCACGATCGAGCATATCGTCTTCACGTTCGGGATCAGCGGCGTATCGAGGACCTTGAGTCATCAGCTCGTCCGCCATCGGGCTGGGGTGGCCTTCGACCAACAGAGCCAGCGCTACGTCACGTTCAAGGGCGCCTCGACGATGCTGCCGAGCACGCTGGCCGAGGCGGAACCCGACCTCCGCCAGCGCTACGAAGAGCAGATCAAGGGCTCGATGGAACTCTATGGGGACCTGGTCGCCGCCGGCATTCCCGGCGAGGATGCCCGGTTCGTGTTCCCCAACGCGACCCGCACGAACCTGGTCATGACCACCAACCTGCGGGCCCTGATCCACATGTCCGGCCTGCGCCTGTGCACGATGGCGCAGTGGGAGATCCGCCGCCTGTTCCAGCTGATCCGCCATGAGATATTCGAGGTGAGCCCGTTCCTGGGCAGCTTCCTTGCCCCGAAGTGCGTGGCCCTTGGCTATTGCGACGAGATGGGCAACCGCGACGAGCACTGCCCGATCCGCCCGCACAAAGACAACGTCCTGGGCGCCTGGGCAGACAAGGCGAAAGCTGCTCGAGCCGCCGGCCGGGACCTGCCAGTCAGCTGACCCTGCGCGGGGCAGCCGGCGCGTGGCAGCCGCTCGAGGCGCCCGGCGGGCGGCTCGCAGTTTCAGGCATCAACATGTTTCTCCATCCCGGGCCCCGCCGCCCCTGCCGCGGCGTCGCCGGTCCGCGCGTCCTCGGCCTCAAGGGCGTAGGCGACGGTGTCGCCCAGGCTCATCGCCCGGCCCTCGGCCGCATAGCGCTCGAAATCGGCAGCCGCCAGCAGCGGGCGCGCGGTCGGCAGCGCGTTTGCCTCGTCGAGCTCGTCGACGAGATTCGAAAGGTTCGCGCCCGTGGTCAGGGCCAGCGCCCGGGCAGCGCCGTGGAGACGGGCGGCCCGGGGCACGTCGCCACGGGCCACAGCCAGGGCAGAGTAGTCGTCCAGGACCAGGGTCAATCCCGAGGCATCGCCGGCGGCCTCGAACTGCAGGATTGCTGCCCGGATGTGCTCGGCTGCCTCATCCGTCTGCCTTACCCGTAGGAGGGCCGAGCCGAGCATGTGGTGCGACCAGGCGACCATTGTCTCGTCTCCGACCTTCTGGAAGAGCGCCAGGGACTCGCGGAAGCTCGACACGCTGACGTCGCTCTGGAGATGGAAGTGATACCAGTTGCCGATCCCCCAGATGGCGTTGCCCGCGCCCCGGTCGTCGCCCAGCGTCCGGTAGATGTCAAGAGCCTGCTCCATCAGGTGCAGGCCCTTGTGCTCCTGATCAATGTTCCGCGGTGTCGCCGGGCCATCGGCGAAGACGTAGGAGAACGACGCGTTGTACAGGGCGTTCGCGATCTCGGCCTGGTCGCCTGTCGAACGCCAACTGTCGAGGGCCTCCGCATAGAAGCTGGCCATCGCCTCGAGATCGGCCTGCCACCAGGCGATCCCGCCGAGGGCCTCCATTAGGCGGGCCCGCAGCGCCGGGTCGTCACGCGACCACGGCTCGGCTGCGATCCGCTCGAGGCGACGCCGGCCCTCGACGAGATAGCCACGCTTCTGCCAGAAGCGCCACAGCGCGAAACCCAGCCGGATCGCCAGGGCCGGGTCCGGCCGGGCAGTGGCCCACTCGAGCGCCGAGCGGAGGTTGTCGTGCTCGATATCGAGCCGGTCGAGCCAGCTCCGCTGCGCCTCGCCTGACAGCTTCCCGGCGGCTTCTTCGGCCAGCGCCAGGAAGGCCCGGGCGTGACGCTCCCGAATCGTGTCTGCATCGCCGCCCGCCACCAGCTGCTCAGCGGAAAACGCCCGGATCGTCTCAAGCATCCGGAAGCGCGGTTCGCCGGCGACCTCCTCGGCTCGGACCAGGCTCTGGTCGACCAGGGCACCAATGCCGTCGAGGACGTCGCTACCGAGCTCGGCGGCCGGGCCGCAGATCGCCTCGGCCATCTCGAGGCTGCAGCCGGCGGTGAACACGGACAGGCGCCCCATCAACCGTCGGCCGGGGTCGTCGAGGAGCTCGTAGCTCCAGGCGATCGCACCGCGCAGGGTCTGCTGCCGTTCGGGCAGGTCGCGAGCGCCACCGGCCAGCATGGCCAGCTGGTCCTGGAGCCGCTCAAGGATTGACTCGGGCGGCAGGAGCTTCACCCGGGCCGCCGCCAGTTCGATGGCCAGGGGTATGCCCTGGAGCCGCGCGGCGATGCCGGCAACGGCCGCGGCGTTCTCGATGGTCAGGCGGAAGGCAGGCCTGACCGCGGTCGCCCGCGCGACGAACAGGCGGACCGACTCGTAGCGGTCAAGTGTGGCCGGATCCGGGACGCGCAGATCGTCGGGGAGCTGCGCCCGCCCATAGGCACCCAGGCTCGATGGATCCGGCGGCGTGGGCAGGCCCGGGACCGGGTACTCCTGCTCGCCCGATACGTGCAGCGCGGCTCGACTCGAGACGATCAACTTCAGCTCGCTCGTCGCTCGGACCAGCTCTCCGACCAGCGGCGCGGCATCGACTACCTGCTCGAAGTTGTCGAGGACGAGCAGGATCTTACGATCGGCGATCCAACCGGCCAGCCGCTCGACGATCGGAACTGCGCCGTCCTCGGCGAGTCCAAGGACACCGGCGATGGTCGGCCCGACGAGGGCCGGCTCGCGGATCGGTTCGAGAGCCACGAAATAGACGCCGTCGGGGAAGCCCTCGGCGACCGAAGCCGCGAGCTGCAGTGACAGGCGAGTCTTGCCGGTGCCGCCGGGTCCGGTCAGGGTCAGCAACCGGGACGTATTCAGCATCGCACTGGTCTCCTCCAGTTCGGCCGCCCGGCCGACGAACGAGGTGACCTGGGTCGGCAGGTTGTTCGGCCGGTTGTCGAGCGATCGGATCGGTCGCGGATCAACCGCCAGGCCATCGATCTCGAGGAGTGCCAGCCGCTCGGGGCGGAGGTCCTTCAGGCGGTGTTCGCCCAGGTCACGGGCTCGGACCCCGGCCGGCAGTCCCTCGCCAAGGAGTGGCACGGTCGACGAGGAGAGCACCACCTGGCCGCCATTCGCGGCAGCCGCGATGCGCGCGGCCCGGTTCACGTCGGCGCCGACATACGTGCCCCCGCTGAGCACCCCGAGGCCGGTATGGAGCCCCATCCGGACCCGGACGGTCGCGACGCCGTGGGGAAAGTGAGCCGCCGCGAGGGCCCGTTGCGCGTCGACCGCCGCCGCGACGGCCGCCGGCGCGGCGGCGAACACGACAAAGAACGAGTCGCCTTCGGTGCCCACTTCCGTACCGCCGTGGGCAGCCCACGCGGCACGCAGGAGTTCGCGATGCTGGACGAGCACGTCGCCGTAGCCTTCGGGCCCGAGCTCCTGGGCGAGCCCGGTCGATCCTTCGATGTCGGTGAACAGGAAGGTCAGCGTGCCGCTCGGTAGGGCCTGACCGGCGACTTCGCTCATCGGCGCGCGGTCACCTGAGCGGACGCCGGTCGTTACCAGCGGTCGATCGGGACATCGGGCTCCTTGTTAGTGGCCAGCCGGGCCGTCAGGCCCAGGTTCCACCGTATACGATGGCAGAACGCGCGACCGGTCGTGATTGTCCCCGGCCGGCTGGAGGGTGGACCGAAGCAATGGCTGAACGCGATGAGATCGCCCATGAGCTCGCCGGCTTCGCCCTGTTCGCCGACCTCTCGACACCGCAGCTCCAGGGTGTCGTGCACGCCTTCGAGGAGGCCTGGTTCCAGGATGGCGAGCGGGTCCTGCGCCAGGGGATGACCGGTGGCGGCCTGTACCTGGTCCTTGATGGCCAGGCTTCAATCCGGGTCGACGCCGAGGAGCGGGCAAGGCTGTCACGGGGCGAGTTTTTCGGCGAGGTCTCGATCCTGCTGGGCGAGCCGCCGGTCGCCGACGTCGTCGCGGTCGGTATGCTGCGCTGCCTGGTCCTGGCCGGCCCGGCCGTGGAGAAGTTCCTGCTCGATCGCCCCGCCCTGATGTACCGCATGCTGCAGGCCTCGGCCAGGAGACTCCGGAACGCGAACCGGTGGCGGAGCTGACGGAGCGCCCGTTCCCGCCGGGCGACTATCCGCTGATCGTCGTCGGGAGTGGGCCGGGTGGCCTGCAGGTCTCGTCGGCCCTGCGTGGGTTCGGCGTCGAGCACGCGGTCCTGTCGGCCGATGGGCAGCCCGGCGGCATGTTCCGGCGCTGGCCGTTCTTCCAGCGGTTGCTGTCCTGGACGAAGCCGTATGCCCCGGTTGCCCGCGGGACGCGGGCCTACGAGCGCTATGACTGGAACAGCCTGATCCCCGAGACCGACGAGCATCGGGCGGTCATGGTCGGCTTGATGGACGGCACGTCCTACTTCCCGAGCCGGCCCGAGATGCAGGCCGGCCTCGAGGCGTTCACCAGCCGGACGAACCTGCAGGTTCGCTTCGGATGCCGCTGGACGGGCACTCGCCGACACGACGACGGACGCTTCGTCCTCGAGACGACCGATGGCGAATACACCGCCGGGACCCTGGTGATCGCCGTCGGGGTTGGGGAGCCCTGGCGTCCGACGAGCCCAGGGATGGAACTGGCTGCCCATTACGCGGACACCCGCCCGGTCGAAGCCTATGCCGACAAGCGGATCTTCATCATTGGCAAGCAGAACTCGGGCTTCGAGCTGGCGAGCGGGATGCTGCCCTGGGCGAAGCGGATCGTGATCGCCTCACCGTCGCCGGCAAAGCTCTCGGTCAACACCCACTCGCTTGTCGGGATTCGAGCACGCTACGTCCAGCCCTACGAGGACCACGTGCTCGGCGGCGGTGTTGCGATCCTTGACGCCGCGATCGAGCGGATCGAGCGCGGTGAGGCGGGCGGCGCACCATTCCGGGTCATCACCCGGCGATCGACGGACTCGGTCGAGATGGCCTTTGATGCTGACGACGTGATCGCAGCGACGGGCTTTGTCGCGCCCTTGCTCGACCTGCCGGCGCTCGGCGTGGCCACCTTCGGCCAGAGTCGGCTGCCGGCCCAGACACCGTTCTGGGAAAGCGCCACGGTGCCCGGCATCTTCTTCGCCGGCACGATTGGACAGGGCTCGGTGGGACTCAAGAAGCACGGGATCCCGTCGAACTCGGGCGCCGTCCAGGGTGCTCGCTATAACGCCCGGGTCCTCGCCCGACATATCGCCACGAATCGGTTCGGGCAGGTCTTCGAGCGACCGGCGATCGCACCGGAGCACGTCGTGGACCTCCTGCTCGACGAACTGACCGGGGGCCCTGAGCTGTGGCATCAACGCGCCTACCTGGCCCGTGTCCTGAGCGTGGACCCGGCTGATGGAATCCACGATGAAGGAATCCTGCCGCTCGCCTGGTTCGTCGATACCGGCGGTGCCGATGCGATCGCCGCAACCCTCGAAACGGACGGGACCGGGGCCGTCTACCCGGTGATCTACTTGCGCCGCGAGGGAGCGGTCACCGAACACGCGATCGAGGCCCACCCACTCCTCGACTATCGAACCGAAGCGGCTCGCCAGGACCTTGCCTCGATTCTCGCCCCAGTCCTCGGCGGAACGCCGGTCTCGTCTCGAGGCAATTAGCCGCAGGCGGCTACTAAATATCACGTAAACCGTTGACGGCTAACTTCGCGTGGATTAGCCTCCCACGATGAATTCCCCGCAGGCGTTCGTCGTGTTCGGCGACGTGATCCACTCGCGGCTCGACCCGGCCGGGTCTTCGACCTGGTTGCGTTCGCTGTGTGCCGAGCTGCAGGCGGCCTACGGCAACGAGACCTTGGCGTCGTTCGGGTTCACCCAGGGCGACGAGCTCCAGGGGCTGCTTCGCGTCGGGGCGGATCCGGTCGGGGTCGTCCTGCGCGCCGCTTTGACCGAGGATGCCCGGCCGATGCGCTGGGCGGTCGCGCTGGGTCCCGTCGAAGGCGGGCGCGGCCCCGCCACCCAACGGACCGGCCGCGCATTCGTCGCTGCGCGGGCCGCCCTCGACGAGGCGCGCCGGCGGCGGACCAACCTGCGGATCGTGACTGGAGCGCCTGCGGTCGACGTCCTGCTCGAGGACCTGGCACCGGTCCTTGGCACGGCTCTCGAGCGGCTGAGTCCAACCCAGCGGCGGGTTGCCGGGCTGATCATGGTCGACGGCCTGCGCCGCTCCGAAGTGGCCGTCCGGTTGCAGGTCAGCCGGGCAACCGTCTCGGTCGCGGCCAACCGGGGCGGGGTACCCTCCCTCGAACGGCTGTCGAGGGCAATCCGGACGCTCCTCGATCGAAGCCGAATCACGGAGCTGGGCACCTGATGGCGCACTCGGCGATCCTATTGCTTGCCCTCGCGATCCTGGCCCATCTCATCGCCGACTTCATCCTCCAGACCGACGTGATCGCCGAGGCGAAGGCCGCCCCGGATGGGCGAGCCTGGCGCGGTCTGGGGATCCATGCGGGGATCGTCGCGGTCTGCCTCCTGCCCTTCGCCGCCGCCTATGGTCCGCGAGGGCTGGGCTACTTGATCGTCGTGGCGGTGGCTCACGGCCTGATCGACCGGACGAAGGCGATCCTCAACCGCCGGGCGGTGACCGCTGATGCTCCGCCGCCACCGGTCAGCGGCGCTGCTTCGGCCGAGGCGGCGGCCGCCCCTGATGCGCCGGGTGATCGAGCCTGGACGCCCGTGCCGGCGGCCCTGTTCCTGGCCGACCAGGCGGCCCATTTCGTGGTGCTCCTCGCTGGGGCGAGCGTCCTCCTGCTCGGTCAGCCGACGCAGGCCGCCTGGGGCGATGTCCTGAACGCGGTCGGTGCACACCTGCTGCCGGTCAGCCATCAGCTCCAGGCCGTGATCGTGCTGGTCGTCCTACTGGATCTGGCGATCGTCAACGTCCGGGGCGGCTTCTTCCTGGTCGGAACCCTCCTCGCGCCGCGCGGTTTCGCCGGTGGCTCGGCAGAGGGACCCGAGCGGGTCGGGGCGACGATTGGCATCCTCGAGCGATTGATCGTGTGCGTCCTGGTCCTCGCCGGCCAGGCGGCGGCGATCGGGTTTGTCGTCGCGGCTAAGACGCTGGCGCGCTTCCGCCAGCTGGATGACCGCCATTTTGCCGAGTACTACCTGGTCGGCACCCTGGCCAGCGTGACCCTTGCCCTGTCGACCTCGCTGGTCGCGCTGGCGGCGATCAGCGCCGCCCTGCGCTGAGCAGGGCGGGGCGGTACGGCGCATTCGCGAGATCTGCCCGGTCGAGGGATCCCATTGGGACATCAGACCAGCCTCCGAGGAATCGTCTCGGCCCATTGCCCATGGTGGAAGGGAGCCCCGTCCAGGGTGACATCCAGGTCAACGGCCAGCTCGAAGGCCGCCTCGGTCGAGGTCATCAGACCGTTGGCCAGGATGGAGATCGCCCGGCCGTCCTGGTCGAGGCGGTAGATCACCTCGGTCCGCATCCGGGCATGGGCCGGATCAAGGTCCGACGCCGTCATCTCGAGCCCCTCGGACGAATAGAGCGTCGTGCCGTCGGGCAGGACGGTGGTCTCACCGCTGGCGGTGGTGACCGTGACCGTCCCGGCCAGGACATCCTCGCTGATCTGCCAGACGGCCGCGTCCTCGGTACTCCGGGCGCCGACATCAGGCAGCCCGGCTGGCTTGGTCCGAAAGGCCGGGGTCGGCAGCCCAGCCTCGGCCGGGATCGTGGGCAAGACCAGGCGGGACGCGCCGAGATGGATCGCCAGTTCTCCGGCATCAGGCGACGGCCAGATCACCGGCCAGTAGGCCGAGGCGACAGACAGGCGGATTCGATGGCCGCGGAGGTAGTGGTAGGCTGCCGCGCGCAGTGGGACCGTGACCCGTTCCACCTGCCCGGGCACGAGCGGCTCCGGCTTGGTGTGTCCGCGGCGGTGGGTGAGGTTGAGGATCCCGGCGGTCACCTGGGCCACGGTGCCGTCTGGAGCCACGTCGCTCAACCGAACCACGAGGGTCGCTACCGGCATCGACGAGCTGACCTCGAGCCTGGCGACCGGCCGGCCGAACACTTCGAGCGGCCGATCGAGCGGCTCGCTCGTCCAGGTCGGCAGGAGCGCCTCGTCCGGTCGAAGGTCGCGGGCGAGCCCGTTCGGAGTGCAGCCGGCGCCCCACGACAGGGACGAGCGAGTCCCGATGGTGGGCCGGTGGGCCATTCGCTCGATCATCCCGCCGGGCGGTCGCTGAGCGACGAATGCACCGACTGGGCCAAGGAAGTAGTCGCGCAGCGCGGCGCCGGGGATGGGCAGACCCGCCGCGCTCCGCCAGCGGCCCGGCCACGTCGCCGGAAACGCCTCCGGTGGGGCGTATTCACGTTCGAAATACGTCAACTCCGGCTCATCCATCACGCCGTTATCGATCCCCTTGAGCCAGTAGTCGAAGAACCGGACGAGCTCGTGGAGCCAATCCACATTCGGCCCCGGATAGGCATCGTCGGGCAGGGCATGGACCCAGTTGCCGATGAGCGCCCGGCGCGGCGCCTTTACGCAGCGCTCGAGCATTCGGACCGCTGCGTCCACGTAGCCGTCCATCCAGCCGGCGATCAGGAATGTGGGCACCGTCAGGGCGACCCAGTCCGGCGCCAGCGAACCCTGTCGCCAATATGGCCCGTCGTGCTGCCGGTGGAGCCATTCGAACAGCCAGACTGGTGTCTTCTCGAGGCGGTCGCGCCACTCGGCTTCCCAGGCCACGCCGCGGTAGTCCGGACGGGCAGGCAGGGCGTTCGATCCAACCATGCTCACCGCGTACTGGCTCAGTTCGCTCGCCGTGGCGCAGCCGCCGATGTAGTGGATGTCGTCGGTGTAGCGGTCGTCCGAGGCGTACACCGGCACGATGGCTCGGAGGTGCGGCGGCCGGAGCATCGCCACCTGGATCGAGGTGAAGCCGCCGTAGCTGATCCCCCACATCCCGATGTTGCCGCTGGACCAGGGCTGGGCCGCCAGCCATTCGACCGCGTCGTAGCCGTCCAGCGTTTCCTGGGCGGTGTATTCGTCGAGGGCGATCCCCGGGCTGCTGCCGGTCCCGCGGATGTCGAGGCGGCAGAACGCAAAGCCGCGGGCGGCGAGCCATCGGCCGCGCGCGTCGTCGGTCACCCAGCGCCAGTCGTCCTTGCGGTACGGGATCATCTCGAGGATCGCCGGAAACCGCGCCTCGGCCGCGGGAACGTCCGGCACGGCGACCGGGAGCCACAGATTCGCCGACAGCTCGAGCCCATCGCGGACTGGAATCCGGACATCGCGCCGGACCTCCACGGGATGGCACGGCTCCGACGCGGGCCGCGCTTCGAGCGTGGAAGACGGAGCCGAATCGTGATCGTCGTGGGCCATCAGCCGAGTCTAGCGGGCCCTCCCGGAGGGCCGCCAGCGCGACGCGCCGCCCGGGACGTACGATTCGGCGATGACCGAGACCGATCCCACGGAGTCGCCCTGGCGCCAGCGCTCGCGCCGCCTTGTCTACCAGAACGCCTGGGTCAGCGTCCTCCACGACGAGGTCGACCGACCCGACGGCCGGCCCGGGATCTACGGCGTCATCCATTTCCAGAATCACGCCGTGGCGATCGTTGCTCTCGACGACCGAAACCGGGTAGCGCTCGTCGGCCAGTGGCGCTACACGATCGACGCCTACTCGTGGGAGCTACCCGAGGGCGGGGTGCCGCCCGACGAAACACCGCTCGTCGGTGCCCAGCGTGAGCTGCGCGAAGAGACCGGTTTGCACGCCGGCCAATGGCGGGAGATCGCCCGAATCGCGGTCTCGAACTCGGTGACTGACGAGCTCGGCACGATCTTCCTGGCTACCGATCTCGAGCAGGGTGACGCCTCTCCGGATGGGACTGAGGACCTTCGCCTGCGCTGGGTCGATTTCGCCGAGGCCCTGGCGATGATCGACGACGGTCGGATCACCGACCTGCTCACGATTGGCGCCCTCGAGCGGGTCGGGCGCCTGCGCCGGTGACCGCCGTCCTCCTTGACGAGACGCGTCCGCGTGGCTGAGCCGCCCGGGCGTGACTACGCGGTGGCGGTGGTCGGCCTCGGGGGAATCGGCGGTGGGGCTGCCTACTAGCTGAGCCGGCGGCTCGGCGCCGATGTCCTCGGCCTGGAACAGTTCGAGCTCGGCCATTCCCGGGGCGCCAGCCAGGACCATTCACGGATCATTCGGCTGTCCTATCACCGGCCCGACTATGTCCGGCTTGCCAAGCGCGCCTATGAGACCTGGGAGCTGCTCCAGGCCGAATCCGGCGTCCAGGTCGTAACGACCACCGGCGGCCTCGACCTGTGGCCGGCCGGCGCCCGGATCCCGATGAGTGACTACTCCGGGAGCCTACGCTCGATGCGGCCGAGACGATGCGCCGCTGGCCGCAATGGCGGCTGGCCGACGACACTGTCACGATCTTTCAGGCCGCCGCTGGCCTGGCCGACCCGAATCGAGCGAACGCTGCCCATCAGCGTCTCGCCCGCGAGCACGGCGCGACCGTCCTGGATCGAACGCCCGTGACGGCCCTGCGCGACCGGGGTGGCGAGATTGAGATCTAGACGTTAGGCGCCGGCAGATTCAGGGCCGGGGTTGTGATCCTACGGGACGCCTTCCGCGGCCAGGCGTAGTAGGTGACCTGCTCGCGGGTGATCGTCAACGGCAGAGCGGAGCTTCGAGCCCGACCGCGTGGCCCGTGCCCGCCTTGACGCGTTCATGGCCAGCCATCTGCCGGGCAGCGTGGGTCCCGAGATCCTGACCAAGACCTGTCTCTACACCCTGACGCCCGACCGTGACTTCGTGATTGACCGCCTGCCCGACCACTCTTCCGTGTACGTCGCCCTGGGCGCGGCTCACGCCTTCAAGTTCAGCTCGCTGATCGGCCGGATCCTGTCCGAGCTGGTCGTCGACGGCGCGACCCCCTCGTCGGGCGAGCTCGAACGCTTCCGGATCGATCGCCCGGTCCTGCTCGCGACGGACCCGTCTACCAGCTTCATGGTCTGAGTCGTCCCGTCCGGTGGAACGGGGGTGCACCACGTGGTTGACCCTTGCGCACCATCGTTCCGTTGTGCAACGCTGCCCGAACGATTTGGCCGGAGCGGGCGGAGCAGACGGAGCCGGGCGGAGGAGGACTCACTTGATGCGATCGCCACTGTGCGACCGGTTCGCGCGTACGCTCGCTGCGTTCGGCCTGGCACTCGCCGCTCTGCTGCCCGCTGCGGCGGTCCAGGCAAAGGACATCCTCACTCTCCGGGTCGGGACCGTCGAGAGCCTCGATTCGCTCAATCCATTTGAAACAGCCCTGAATGTCGGCTATGAGGTCTTCACCCTCAACTACGACCTGCTCGTCAACTTTGGCCCGAACAACGACCCGGTCCCGGGATTCGCGGACAGCTGGACGCAGTCGGCCGACCAGCTGAGCTGGACGTTCCACATCCGCGATGGGATGAAGTGGTCGGACGGCCAGCCGGCGACAAGCGCGGACGTTGTCTACACCTACAACCTCGAGCTCAATGGCACGAAGAACGGCGGCGTCGTCGGCCTGGGCTACCTGGATCCTTACCTCAAGGACTCGTTCGTCACCGGCGTCACCGCTCCCGACCCGTCGCACGTCGTGATCACGACGTCGCGCCCGACGACGAAACTGACCCATTCCTACATCCCGATCGTGCCGCAGCACATCTGGAAGAACGTCACGCCGGCCAACGTGGCCAATTTCGCCAACAACGTGCCCGTCGTTGGCACCGGGCCGTACCAGGCCGTCGAGTCCACCAGCCAGTACGTCCGACTCGTTCGCAACCCGTATTACTGGGGCAAGCAGGGTGCCGAGGACGAGATCGTCATCCAGTACTACCCGAGCGCGCCCGACACGATGGTCGCCGCGTTCAAGAACAGCGAGCTTGACTACATCCACAGCCCGAGCGCCGAGTCGTTCAACCAGCTGAAGACTGCCAAGAACACGGTCGCCCTGGCCAGCGAGGGAAATGGCTTCACCCAGCTCAACTACAACACGTACACCAAGGGTGGTGGGGCGTCGACGACGGCGCTCCAGGATCCAGCCTTCCGTAAGGCGCTCGGGTACGCGATCGACAAGCCTACCCTGATCCAGAAGGTCCTCCTTGGCTACGCCTCCCCGGGGACGACCCAGGTCCCGCCCTGGGAGACCAACTGGCACGTTGAACCAAACGACGTTCGCCAGTTCAACATCGACACCGCCAATTCGATGCTCGACGCCGCCGGCTATCCACGCGGCCCCAACGGCACCCGGATCGACAGGCAGGGCAAGCCGATCAACCTGCGCCTGTACGCCCCGAACACCGACCCGAGCTACGCCAAGGACGCCCAGTTCATCCAGGGCTGGTTCGGCCAGGTCGGGATCAAGGTCAGTGCCCAGGTCCTCGACGAAGGTACCCTGGTCACCGACGAAGCCCTCGATACGACGAAGCCGGCCAAGGGCCAGCTCAACTACGACATGGTCATCTGGGGCTGGGTCGGCGACCCGGATCCGAACGCATTGCTCCAGATCCTGCTGACCTCGTCGATCGGCAGCACGAGCGACAGCCAGTGGTCGGATCCCCAGTACGACCAGCTCTACGTTCAGCAGAACGAGGCGGCGAACGATGCCGACCGCAAGATGTACATCACCCAGATGCAGCAGATCTTCTACGACCAGGCCCCGTACGACATCCTCTATTACGACAACAACCTGGACACGTACCACACGGACAAGTTCGCCGGTTGGCAGAACCAGCCGGTGCAGGGCGGCGCACCGTTCTTCCAGGATGGCTCGATCAACTACACCTTGCTGACCGACGCTACGAAGGCGACCCCGGCCCCGTCCGCTTCGGTCAATGCCGAACCGACGGCCGCCGGCTCGGGTGGTGTGGCTGCCAGCGTTGCACCGGCCCCGGCGCCGGTCCCGACCGACACCGGCAGCAGTGGCAGCGCGCTACCCCTGATCGTGGGGGTCATCGCGATCGCCGCGCTGCTCGTCGTGTTCATCATGATGACCCGTCGCCGCAGGGCCGCCGCCGCCGAGGACGACGAGTGATCGAGGACTCCGAAGAACCACCCGCCCGAGTAATCGTACCGGCCTGACCCGATGGGCAGCCGCTACCTCATTCGGAAGGTCGTGGGTGCCTGCCTCACGATCTTCATGATCGTGATCCTCAACTTCGTGCTCTTCCGGATGATGCCGGGCTCGCCGGACCGGATCCTGCTGCGCAATCCGAATGTCACCGCCGACGCGATGGCGGCGGCGCGAATCCGGTGGGGCCTCGACAAGCCCCTGATCCCCGACCAGCTGGTTGATTACCTCGAGTCGACTGCCAGCGGCGACCTCGGCTTCTCGTTCAAGTTCCACGGCGAGCCGGTGACCGACGTCCTGGCCGGCCGAATCTGGCCGACGGTGATCCTGTTCGGCCTGGGTGAGGTCCTGGCGATCATCTTCGGGCTGGCGCTGGGCGCCTACTCGGGCTGGAGACGCGGCGGCCCGATCGACTACATCGGCAACGGGGTCAGCCTGATCCTCTATTCGATGCCCTATTTCGTGATCGGGATCCTGATCCTGGGCGTCTTTGCGATCGGCCTCCACTGGTTCCCGACCAGTGGGATGCTGACGGTCGGCGGCAGCGGCGATGATTCCTTCCCCAGTCAGCTGCTCGACTTCCTGGGGCACCTCGCCCTGCCGGTAACCACGGTGGCGATCGGGTTGATCGGCCAGTACTCGATCCTGATGCGCTCCTCGGTGATCGAGACGCTGGGCGAGGACTACATCACGACGGCCCGGGGCAAGGGCCTCACCTCGGGCCGGATCCTGCGCTCGCACGCATTGCCCAACGCCCTCCTGCCGGCGGTTACCCTGATCGCGATCAACCTGGGCTACGTGATCGGCGGCGCGATCACCGTCGAGGTCGTGTTCAACTGGCCCGGCCTGGGAACGCTGACCGTCACTGCGCTCGAAGCTCGCGATTACCCGGTGCTCCAGGGGATCTTCCTGTTGCTGAGCATCTCGGTGGTCGTGGCCAACCTCATTGCGGACCTGATCTATGGACGCCTCGATCCTCGGGTGCGCTCGTGACCACCGGCGCGATCCCGGAGCCGAGCGTCCGCAACGAGCGGCTGCGGCTCCGGATCAAATCGATCAGGTCATTCACCCGGCGATTCGCCAGCCGGCCTGATGGCGTGATCGGGGTGGTTGTCCTGCTCATCTTCGTCAGCCTGGCGATTGCCCCGGACCTGTTCGTTGGCCCGCTGCAGACAGCCACGACGGCAACTGGTCCGTCGCTCTCGCCGCCCACGGCGGCCAATCTGCTGGGCACCGACGAGCTCGGCCGCGACATCCTCAATCTGACCGTTCACGGGACCCGGATCTCGATGGTCATCGGCTTCCTGGCGACGATCGTCACGATCCTGCTGGGCGCCCTGGTCGGGATCGTTGCGGGCTATGCCGGCGGCCGGATCGATACCTTCCTGATGCGGGTGACCGACTTTTTCCTAGTCCTGCCGACTTTCGTCCTGGCCCTGATCCTGGCCCCCATCATTCTGGACCTGGTTGGCGCCGACTCCGAGTTCTTCGGGATCCGGGTGACGCTGCTCGTGATCGTGGTGGTCATCGGCGTGACAAGCTGGGCATCGACCGCGCGGATCATTCGCTCGCAGGCCCTGTCGGTGAAGGAGCTTGCCTTCGTCGGACGGGCGCGGGTCATCGGTTCCGGACCCGGCCACATCATGTGGCGGCACATCCTGCCCAACGTGATGAACCTGATCGTGGCCAACACGGTCCTCGTCTTCGGTGGCTCGATCCTGACCGAGACCACGCTCTCGTTCATTGGCCTGGGCGATCCGTTCGCCCCTTCCTGGGGCCAGGTCCTCAACGCCGCCGAATCGGCCGGGGCGATGGGCCTCGGGGCGTGGTGGTACGTCGTTCCGCCGTCGATCTGCATCGTCCTCGTGGTGCTCTCGTTCACCCTGGTTGGTTCGGCCCTCGACGATGTCCTGAATCCGCGCCTGAGGGTCCGCCGATGACCGATCCGAGCCGATCCGGAACGCCGGCCCTCGACGATGAAGTCGCGGATGCTGCGGCTGTCGCAACCAGGGCCGCCGCCCTCGACGCCCAGACCCTGATCCGGGGCAGGCGCCAGTGGCCACTGCCGAAGCAGGCCGACCCGAATGCGCCCTTGCTCGTCGTCGAACACCTGACCACCCGGTTCAAGATGGCCGGCGGCTCGATCAAGGCGGTCGACGACGTCAGCTTCACGCTGAACGACGGCGAGGCGCTGGGGATCGCCGGGGAGTCGGGCTGCGGCAAGACGACCACGGCCCTGTCGCTTGTCCGGCTCCTGCCTGCCAATGGCCGGATCGGCAAGGACAGCAGCGTCAGGCTCTTCGGGATCGATCTCGCCAGGAAGTCCGAGGATGCCCTGCGGCGCTACCGCTGGCGCGAGATCTCGATCATCTTCCAGGGCGCGATGAACGCCCTCAATCCGGTCCGCCGAGTGAACGAGCAGATCGCCGAGCCGGTCGAGCTGCGGCTCAAGGTCAACAAGGCCGACGCGATGAAGCGGGCCGGCGAGCTGCTCGAGCTGGTGGGCATCCCCGCCCGGCGTGGCCAGGCATACCCCCACGAGCTGTCAGGCGGGATGCGCCAGCGGGCGATGATCGCGATGGCCCTGGCCTGTGACCCGGCCGTGGTGATCGGCGACGAGCCGACCACCGCCCTCGACGTGATGGTCCAGGCCCAGATCCTCGAGCTGCTCGAGCGCCTGCGCCGTGAGCTCGGCCTGTCGCTGATCCTGATCACCCACGACCTGTCGGTCATCGCCGAGACGTGCGACCGGGTGATGGTCATGTACGCCGGCAAGGTGGCCGAGGAGGGCGCGGTCAGCGTCATCTTCCGGACCCCGCGCCACCCATATACCCAAAAGCTGATTGGTGCCTTCCCGAACATCCATGCCGATCGCCGGACCCTGGACGTGATCCCGGGCTCGCCGCCCGACCTGCGTGAGCCGCCGCCCGGCTGCCGATTCCACCCGCGCTGTCCGTTTGCGATGGCGGTCTGTTCGGTCGAGGTGCCGCCCGAGGTGACCTTTGCCGACGGCGTTCGCGTCGCCTGCCATCTCTATCCAGCGGGCAGCGACGGCGCGCCGATCACCCGTCCGACGAAGGACGCCATCGCCGGGGGCGTGGCTGAGGCCGGCCTTGGAGCGGGCGTCTTCAGCGATCGTGACGAGGCCTTCGACGAGCTCGAGGATGCGCTGGATCCGGCCCCGTCCCACACCCTGAGTCCCGGGCATGGCCTGACCGACGACCACTCGCTGGACCAGATCCAGTGAGCGAGCTCCTGAAGCTGACCGGACTGCAGGTCCATTTCCCGATTCGGGGCGGCATCCTGGACGCGCTGATACGCCGGCCGCGCGGCTACGTTCGGGCCGTCGACGGGATCGACCTGAGGATCAATAAGGGCGAGGTCCTGGCCCTCGTCGGCGAGTCCGGCTCGGGCAAGACCACGACCGGTCGGGTGATCGTCAAGCTGACCAGGCAGACCGGCGGCACGGTCATCTTCGACGGCGAGGATGTCAGCGATCGGTGGGGCGTCTCGAAGCTGCGCGATTATCGTCGGCGGGTCCAGATCATCTTCCAGGATCCGTACGAGACGCTCAACCCGAAGCAGACGATCCACGACTTTGTGGCCGAGCCGCTCGAGGTCAACCACCTGGTCAAGACGTCGGCCGAGAAGGAGGCCCGGGTAACCGCGGCACTCGAGAGCGCCGGGTTGCGGCCCGCCCGCGAGTTCGCCTTCCGCTTCCCGCACGAGCTGTCGGGTGGCCAGCGCCAGCGCGTGGTGATCGCCGGCGCGCTCGTGATGAACCCCGAGCTGGTCGTGGCCGACGAGCCGGTCTCGATGCTCGACGTCTCGATCCGGACCGAGTTGCTGCGCCTGATGCTCGACCTGCGCCGGGACTACGGACTGACCTACCTGTTCATCACCCATGACCTGTCGCTGGCCTGGGTGATCGCCGACCGGATCGCCGTGATGTACCTGGGCAAGATCATGGAGATCGGCCCGGCCGAGGCGGTGATCCGCTCGCCGCGCAACCCGTACACCAAGGCCCTGGTTAGCGTGTCGCCGACCCCCGAGCCGGCCGATGCGGCGACCCGCGCGAACCGGTTCATCCTGCAAGGCGAGACGCCCGACGCGGCCTACATTCCCAGCGGCTGCCGCTTCCATCCGCGCTGCCCGCTGGCGTTCGAGCGGTGCAAGGTGGATGAGCCGCCCCTGTTCGATGTCGGCGCCGGCCACCAGGCTGCTTGCTGGCTGGCCGAGGGCGGCCGCGAGCTGCCGCCATTCCCGCCTCGACCCGGCATGGCCACTCTGCCGGTCGTGCCGTCCCCGGTCGCGCCGGCGGCGGTCGTGGTCCCGCCACCGTGAGCGCCCTGACACCGGACCAGATTGCCCGATTGCTGGCAGCGACCGTCGCGACCATGCGGGCCGAGGTCCGTGGCTTGGGCAGCGAGGCGAGCTGGCGGCCGGCCGCGGGAGAGTGGTCGGTCAACGAGTGCGTCGGCCACCTGATCGAATGCGAGCGGCGCGCCTTCGCCGGCCGGATCCGGCTGATCCTCGAAACGGACAGGGTCGCGTTCACCGGCTGGGATCCTGCGGCCGTGGCGGCCGAGCGGCACGATGACGAAGCCGATCCGATCGAGCTCGTCGAGTCGTTTGCCACCCTGCGCAGTGAGGGGATCGCTCTCGTCCGGTCGCTATCCCCAGGGGACCTGGGCCGGGTTGGGATCCACCCGAAGATTGGGCCGCTTCGGATCGATGAGCTGCTCGGTGAGTGGGTCCATCACGATCGCAACCACGTCCGCCAGGCGTTGGCCGTAACGCAGGCCCGGGTCTGGTCGCAGATGGGCGCGACCCGGCGGTTCAGCGAGGCCGCCGACTAGCCTCGATCAGCAGGACGTCGCGACGAACCCGGCATAGCAGATCGACCAGCTCGAGCCTGTCGACGGCCGCCTCGAGCGTCTCGCCTACGGTTACCGCGCCGTGGCGCTCCTGGAGGACGGCGGTCGCGAGCGGCTCCGGCGGCTCGGTCAGGGCGGACGCGACGGCCGCGGCAATCTCCAGGCTGCCCATCGGCAGCAGGGGCACGAACGGCAGGCGAGGCAGGAGCAGGCGCGTTTCGGGTAGATCGTCGGGATTGGGTCGCTCACCGGCGAGGGTCAGGGCGAGCGATGCCGCGAGGTGGGCATGGGCGACCGCGCGGACATCGGGTCGAGCCCGGTACACGGCGCGGTGGACGGCGATGTCGGAGCTAGGCCGCGGGGCAGGTGTGCCGTTCATGCCGTCGGTTCTGTGCCCGTGTGCCGCAGGCTCAGCGCTGGTCGATGGGTCGGGGTCGAGCGGCACAAGCAACAGGTCGTCAACGCTCAGCTCGTCCTTGCGCCGCCCCGATGGCGTAACCAGGAGCTGATCTCCGAGCCGGATCGAGAGATTGCCCTCTGCCCCGACGATCAGGCCGCGAGCGCCGAGCCGCGCGCCTGCGCGGATGATCGATTCGGCGGCCTCGAGGTATTCGGATGCATCCATCCCCAGATGATCGGGCATCCGGCTTTGCGGCGTGTTGCCGGCTCCGGTATGCGGATCAGGCCCGGGGGCGACGTTTGTCGGGGTCGTACCGCGCAGGCTCGCCCACCGTTGCCGCGGCTGAGCCGCCAGCCAGGGCCACTTCGACGCGAGTGCCCGGGGTGGCCGAAGCTCGGTCGAGGATCGCCAATGCAATCGTCCCAAGGCGCGGGGAGGCCGTCGGGCTGGTGGCGGTCCCGACGGGCGTGCCGTTCAGGGTGACTTCGGCACCCACCTCGGGCACCTCGTCGCCCTCGATCGCGAGGGAGGCCAGCCGAAGGGTTGGTTCGCCCGCAGCCCGTTCAGCCCGGATCGCGGCGCCGCCGTGGAAGTCCCGCCCGTCGAGCTTCATGAACCGCTCGAAGTTGATGTCAAACGGGCTCGATTCGCCCGGCGTGTAGTCGTAGCCGGGCAGGATCATGCCGGCCTCGATCCGCAGGATGTCGAGGGCGTCGAAGCCGTATGGCCGAACCTCGCCCGACGCCGTCAGCGTCCGCCACAGCTGTTCGGCGTGCTCGGGTCGGACGAAGAGCTCATAGCCGATCTCGCCCGAAAGGCCGGTCCGGGCGATCCAGGCCGGAACCGGCCCCACCGTCACCGGCTCGGTCAGGAACCGGAAGTAGGGCAGCTTGGCCAGGTCGACATCCACGTGGCGCTGGAGGATCTCGCGCGTGCGGGGGCCCTGGAACTGGACGTGGGGCAGCTCGTGGACGACTAGGTCAATCGTGACAGCGAGTCCCGCCGAGACGTCGCGCAGGTGATCGGCCAGGTCGAATCGGTTGGTCATGAACCAGACGTGGTCCGGTCCGAAGACGTAGATCGTGGCGTCGTCGAGCATCCGGCCGTGCTCGTCGAGGAGCGCTGTGTAGCGCACCCGGCCTGGCCCGTAGGCCAGCACGTCGTTGGCGATCAGTCGATCGGCGGCGCGCAGCGCGTCGGGCCCGTGGAAGTCCCACTTGATCAGGGCCGAGCAATCCCAGATGCCGGCACCGTCGCGAACTGCGGCGTACTCCCCGGCGCGATCGCCGAAACCGGTGGTCCACAACCAGCCATCCCAGTCGCCGAATTCGGCACCGAGCTCCTCCTGGACGTGGTGGAAGGCCGAGTGGACAGGGGTGTCAATCATGGCACGAGCGTAGGCGCCCGTCGGCCCGGCGGGCGGCGCGTGTCCCGCTTGGCGCGACGGCCGATCCCCGGGGCGGAAGCTCTGCCGGGCGGCGTTGGGCACGCTACGCTGGACAGGCAGGACGAAGCCCGCGGGCAGGAGAATCGGAATCGGGTGATCGAACCGGAAGGCGCGGGCAGCCTGGGCGATGGCGTCCAGCTGCCGGCCGCGACACCGCAGCAGACCGCCCAGCGCGCGCGGGTCCGCGAGGAGCCGCTCAGCCACAACCGGGACTTCATGCTGCTGCTGGGGGGCCAGGGCATCTCCGCGTTCGGCGACGCCCTCAGCCTGACCGCGTTACCGCTCCTCGTGTTGGCCCTGACCGGCTCGGGGATCGCGATGGGCATCGTCGGCGTGCTCAACACGATCCCGGACCTGGTCTTCGGTCTGCTTGCCGGGGTGATCGCCGATCGGAGCGACCGGCGACTGATGATTCTCGGCGCGGACTTCGGCCGGGCGGTCCTGACCGCCCTGATCCCGCTTTCGATCCTGATGGGCGGACCGACGATCGCGGTGATCCTGCTGATCGCCGCGCCGATGGCGATGCTTCGTTCGATGTTCCTCGCGGCGTACACCGCGGCGATGCCGAGCCTGGTGGGACGTCCGCTGCTCGCTCGCGCCACCTCGACCCTCGAAACGGTCTACAGCCTGAGCTTCGTGGTGGGCCCGAGCATCGCCGGCCTGCTGGCCGCCGTGGCTGGCTACGGCCCGACGATCGCGGTCGACGCGTTCAGCTTCCTGGCCAGCTCGTTGGCGATGGCCCTGATCCGGCGACCGCTCCAGGAGCGTCAGGCACGTGCGCCGCTCGACCTTCGGGCCGAGATCGGCGAGGGGATCCGGTACATCGCCGGCCACCCGACCCTGCGCCTGGCCGTCTCGTTCTGGGGCCTGAGCAGCGTGATCACGGCCGGCCTGATCCCCGTCCTGACCTACTTCGTGACGAGGCAACTGCAGCTTGGGACGGCCGCCTTCGGCATCCTCCTGTCCATCAACGGAATCGGCTACCTGCTCGGGGCGATCGGGATGAACCGGGTCAGGGTTCGATCGGCTGGCAGGTTGATGCTAGTCGGGACCGCGATTGAGGCGATCGCGATGATCGCCGCCGTCAATGGCCAGATCTTCATCCTGTTTCCGGCCGCCTTCGTGGTCGGCGCCGCCTCTGCGGGTGTCGTCATCACCTATATCACCCTGCGCTCGGCGGCCGCACCCGATGAGCTCCTTGGCCGAGTTGGTTCGACTGCACGAACCCTGTCGATCGGCCTTCAGCCGATCGGCATGGTCACGGCGGGCGTCCTGCTCGACAGCATCGGCGGCGGCGCGACCCTCCTGCTCATGGGCGGCGGGTTGCTCGCGGCGACCGCCGGGTTCTCACTCTCGCATTCGCTGCGGCGGGCGATGGTGATCGGCGGCCACGTCCCGCGCTGAACGTCCGGCCTAGGCAGCGATCGCCTCGAGCGCGACGGCCCGCGCGATCGGCTCCACGAGCGAGAAGGCGACAAGGCAGTCGTCGCAGCGGATCTCGCCGTCCAGGTCGAGTTGATCGACCAGGATCGTCCCGTCACAGGCGGGGCAATCGAGCGCGATCACCGGGTTGGGAACGAACGTATTGGTGTCCATACCCGGAGATTGCCAGTCCCTTGTGACAGCTTGCGTGTCACGGCCGAAATTGGGACTTGGCGACCCTACAGCTCGCGCCGCCGGAACGACAGGACGGCCAGGCCGACGACGATCCCAAACCAGGCACCTACCCAGGCGAGATAGATCGCGCTCGGACCGGCCGAGGCATAGAAGGGGTTGGCTGCGAGGGCTTCGCTGGAGCGCCCACTGTCGCCGGCCACGGCAATCACCACCTGCGGCTCGAGCGCGAAGATCGCGCCTCGCCAGATCCCGTCTGTGGGCAGGATGACCCGGCTGATCGCAGCCACCTGCTCCAGCAGGTCGGCCTTGAGGTAGAGGCCCAGCCCGCCCAGGACGCCGGTGATCCAGCACATCCCGAACAGGACGACGGCGATCGCCCCACCCGCGATCGACGGCAGTCGGGTCGAGAACAGCAAGGTCAGGGTCAGGACGAGGATGGCCTGCAGTGCGATCGCCCCGGCAGCTCCGAATGGATCTGGCGGCCCGTAGCCCGAGGCAACCTTCATCGCCCCGATCTCGAGCAGGCCAGACGCCAGGGCGTAGGCGCCCGCGACGAGCACCAGGCCAAGCCAGCGCCCGACGAGGAAGGTCGATCGTCCGATCGGACGGGCAAGGATTGCAAGCAGGATGCCGCTCTCGATGTCCGCCGAGACTGCCGGAGCGCCGATGAACGCGGCCGTCATCGCCAGGATGAAGCTGAACATGAAGGCGACCACGATCAGCATCTGGCTGACGCCAAGCTGGATTGTCAGCTCACTGCTGCCGTGCGCGCGAGCGAGGGTGACGAGCCGCTCAAAGCCGAGGCCCGACAGGCCCACCACGATGACGGTCAGGAAGAAGAGAACCCACAGGATTCGTCGCCGGAATGCGTCCAATAGCGTCAGCCGGACGACTACGACCAGGGGCAGGACGATCGAGTTCACGGCGGTCCGCCGGCGTCGACGACGCGATGGGCCGCCGCCGATCCCTCCGGATCCGCCGGGGCGCCGAGCAGCTCCAGGAAGCGCTCCTCGAGGGTCTCCCGTCCCTGGGCCACAGCGTGGACCCTTCCACCGGAGTGGACGATCGAGGCGACGACCTCCGGGATCCGCGCCGGGTCGATCGGTCGAATCGCGATCTGTTCGGGGTCGGCTGGGTCAGCTTCGACGGTTCCAAAGGCGCCCAGACCGGATCGCGCCTCTGTCGTCAGGCCGCTCACGCGGAGGATCACAGCCTGCTCGCCGAGGAGCTCGTCGAGCGTTCCGCTGGCCACCACCCGGCCGCGATTCACGACAGCCACCCGGTCGCACACGAGCTCCACTTCGGACAACAGGTGCGAGTTCAGGAAGATCGTGACTCCGCGATCGCGAGCAGCCCGAATGATCTGGCGAACCTCGGTTCGGCCGACCGGATCGAGTGCCGAGGTCGGTTCATCGAGGAAGACGAGCTCAGGCTTGCCGAGCAGAGCCGCTCCCAGGCCGAGCCGCTGCTGCATTCCCTTGGAGAATGTCCCAACCGGGTCGTCCGCCCGGTCGGTCAGGCCAACCAGCTCGAGGGCAGCCTCCACTTCGGCTGTTCGTCCCGGCATGGGCAGGCGCGCCAGCTCGGCATGGAGGCGGAGAACCTCACGAGCACGCAGCCATGCCTGGTAGCGGAAGAGCTCGGGCAGGTAGCCGATCCGCCGGCGCGTCTCGCGATCACCGATCGGGGCGCCGAGAACCACGCCGCTGCCGGAGGTGGCAGCCGTCAGGCCGAGGAGCAGCTTGACCGAGGTCGT
>PLZO01000140.1 GCA_003152165.1 Chloroflexota bacterium | reverse complement strand
ACCGGTCCTCGCATTCCTTCGGGGTCGCTATTGAGCCCGTCTCAGCCGCGAACTGATCTGGCCGATCGGTCGCGTCGAGCAACAAGTGCGAGCACGGTCAGGCCGATGACCAGAGGGACTAAGCCGACCGCAAGCCAGAAGGTCCCGTTGTCCTGCATGCCACCGGAGGTGAAGACCCGAACCTCCAGGTACGTCCAGAGCCCACCGAAGCCGGTAAGCAGGCCGGATAGCGCCACGAGATGCGGGCGACGAACGATGACTGGGGCGGCGATCAGGAGGGTGAGGAAGGCAGCCAGTGGGCCGAAGACCATCATCACCGTCGCCACAGCACCAAGAAAGAATGTCGTGATCCAGAGCAGACCAACGTCCACGCCCTGACCCTTCCGACATATCGCGTAATGGACTCTCAGCCGCGAATCTACGGAGCGCAGTCGTCGGGCGAACCGGGTCCGGGGGCAGGCCCCGCCAACGGTGGCCCAGACCAGATGTCGAGCCGCCCGCAGGACAGGTCGACCCGGTTGGCGTCGCCCTGCCACCCGTCGGCTGTCTTGATCACGTCACCCTGTCGGACCGTCATCGACACGAGGATACGACCGCTCGGCGAACGAGCCTCGACCTGCCACGGCAGAGGCGACAGACGGCTCGCTGGGACCCCGTCATCAAGTTGGCAGCCAATGCAGGCTCCGGGAGCGAGTGTGGCGACGAGCACGCTGTTAACGAGGAGGGTGACCTTGAGAGTCGTGCCGTTCTGGATCGAGAGGCTCATCGCACCCGCCGGGACGGTCCCGGGCAACTCAGATGACGAGGGCAGCGCCGAAACGGCAGATGGGGCGACGGAAGGTGTTCGTGGCGTCTGGGGCGGCTGCGGCGTCGCACATCCGGCGAGCAGGGCACAAAGCAGGGCGATCGCGAACGTCTTCATCGTTAAGCAGACGGTGCGCATGCCCTGCTGGTTGCGCACCGACAGATGATCCGGTCGTTACGTTGCCAAGGTGAGCAGTCGACCAGCCATCGTCGCGCAGACCCGTTTGCGGGCACCCCAGCTGGCGAGGGCTATCCTCTGGTCCGAAGGTCGAGCGAGTCAGCATCGGGAGACGAACGATGATGGTGTACGGAGGCGGTTGGGGCGGCCGCGCCTTCGGCCTGCTGTGGCTGCTCGGCGGCCTCCTGCTCCTCGTGCTCGTCGTCGTCCTCGTTGTGTTGGCCATCCGCCATCTCACCCGAATGAACCCGCCGAGCCATGGGCCGTGGTCGGCACCACCGGCTCCCCCTCCGCCTCCCGCCTCGGGTTACAGGGAGCCATGACTCGAGGCGCGGGCGGCCGTCCCGCGTATCGAAGGACACCACCGCGTCTACCAATCGGCAGACCAAGCCCGCCTCGGGATCCATCCGCAGCCCACCCTGAGTGCGTCGATGAGCGTCGCTGGAGGCCGCTATGTGCCCCGCCCCTCCCCGCGACCTTTCCGAAACGAGGCCAATTCGGGTCAGGGCGGGCTCGGCACCGCAGGCCTTCGCCTAGCCGCGAATGCCGAGTGGGTGCAGTTCCGACCTGCGGGCGTCGTCCGCCTACGGCACGATCAGGTGCACGGGGTTGCCGCGGACGCCCACGCGCCAGGTGGTGGTGTCGTTTGACTGGACCCCAGCCGCGATCCGGTAGTCGATCTTCCACCAGCCGGCCTGCGTCTCCCCGGGAGGCGTGAGACCGACGCTGCCATAGCTGCTCGGCAAGGGGATGAGGATGGTGAGCCACGTGTCGTTGTAGGGGTGTGCACCGCCGGATGTCGTGGCGGTGATCGAGGATCCGCTCCCCGCGCACGTGTTTGCGCACATCGAATCAGCCGTGAAGGTGAAGGACGCGTTCGTGTAGACATTTCCGTCAGGGCTCTGGATGTACAGGATTGCCTGGCCGCCGACATCGCCGACATCGAACAGGTCGATCTCGAGCGTCTTCCCGGCATCGACCTTCGGGATCTGCGCAAGGTAGAACAGCTGGTCCCCTCCGTTGACGTTGTTGTAGGCGACCATCTTGCCGGCACCAAAGACCTGGGGCGTCGTCGCGCCGGTCGCTGTGGTCTCGAGCGAGAACATGTTCTCGGCATTCGTGCTGGCGTTGATGCTGGTACCCGCGGGGTCGGCAGTCTGGCCGCCGTTTGTTGTGGTGAGCACCTTCGTCGTGGTGACCTGGAGGTAGTACAAGCCCGCCGGAAGCCCGGTGGTCATCTGCCACCATTTGTCGTGGTAGGCGTCGCACGCGGGGAGCCCGCTCGGACCGCCCAGCGCCGCCGAGGGATCTGACCCCGTCTGGTTCTCGAAGAGCGAGCCCGAAGCCGTGACCAGGGAGAACTGGGACGTCGCGTACACGTTGCCGTTGGTGTTCCATAGGTTGTAGTACGTCGAGACCGCGTTCTGCGCCCCGGCGATCCAGTGGTCGCCGGCACCGTAGGAGGAATTGACGGCGCAGTAGCCAGGGTCGAAGACGTAGACGCTGCCGTTGGTGTCGCCCGGCGGGATTAGCACCTCGTAGTAGACGCCCGCGGGGTTGTAGGTCGGGTTTGTCGTCCGACCGCCGAAGTCATCGTTGGCGGGTCCGTATGCGTCGCCGTTCTCGGTGTTGCCCCCTTTGGTGATGACCGAGTCGTAGAATCCCTGGCTGTTGAGCTGGCTTGGGGCGGTGGGGCCGGTCAAGGGAACGGGATTGCTGACCGTGGCGTTGGGGATGCCGCTCGCGCCGTTCGAGTTGCCCGCGTTGGTGCAGACCGGCTGGCTCCCGCTCTGCGTCCGGAAGCAGCCGACTCCAAGGTAGTTCAGCGGGCTCCCCATGGGCACGGGAAGGACGTACAGGGCCTTCGACGCTCGGGTGGCGGTGATCGAGTTGATCCCCACGAGACGCATGAAGAACGTGCTGACCGGCGCCGAGACGGTGACGTCGAGCTGCCGGTCATTGGAGGAGTCCTGGCTCGCGCAGATCCCCGGCACGCTCGACGGTGTGATGTTGTCCGCCTGGCAGCCGTTGGTCAGTGTGTAGCCGTTCTGCCCGGCAGCTGTCACGGCCGTTGCGACGGCTCCTGCGACGTTGCCGGGCAGGTTCACGACCCCGGCGAGCGCGGCCGCGTCGGCAGCGCGCTGGACCCGCAGGGTGTTGGCCCAGTACCAAGACACGTCGATCACGACCGCGGAGAGGCTGAGGAGCGTGACGAGCGCGGCGGCGAATATCACGAGAACCTGGCCGCGCGACGCTTGCCGGCGCCGGGTGTCGGTGGCGCGGGTTGTCCGTGCCGGGACGGCTACGGCGGCCGGGCTCCGGTCCTCCTGCTCCACTGGAGCCTGCATGGGCTTCATGTCGTCCACTCCTCAGCTCGCGCTCGGATTCAGCTGCATCACGGTCTTGTCCGTGATGGTGAGAGTCGGGTTGCCGCCGCCGCCCCCGAAGAAGCTCAGGACTCCGGCCAGCGGTGTCTGGTACTTGTACGTGTAGACGAGGCTGACGCCGATCGAATCGATGGTCGGGGAGGCATTGCTTCGGGAGCAGCCCTGCCAACCGTCGCTGTTCGGATACGATGCATCGACGAAGTTGAGGTGGTTGGTGGCACCCTGGGGAATCGGGCCGGCGCCCGGCGAGTAGGTCCACACGTCCTGGTGGCCCTGGTCGTTTGCGCCGGTGGTGGGATTCGCCTTGTAGATGACGATCTGGCTGACCTGCGAGATCACGACCAGGGATCCCGGCGATTGCAGGACGCGTTCGACTGCGGCGACCACGAGCGGATCGACGATCGTCCAGTTCGGCGACTGACCGGCCCCACAACCCAGCGGCCCTCCGCCGTTGTCCAGCGCGGCGCCAGCCCGGGCTCCTTCGCGCGTCGCATACTCGAGCGTGAGGTCGTGGGAGAAGACGAACCCGAACTCGATCATCCCGAACAGGATCAACATGAATACTGGGATGACGAGGGTGAACTCCACGATCGACTGACCGCGCGGATCACCGCGCCGGAGGCGGGGCACCCAGCGCCCGCTCACAGCACCGGCTCCATCCGCATCTGGTTCGACTCTGTGAGCGTCCAGCCGGTCCCCAGCAGCCCGATGAGGTTGTGCAAGGGTGTCCGCCAACCGTCGAAGTAGGTGACCTGAACCCCGATCGTGTCGATTCCCGGATGGCCCGTCAGACATCCTTCAGCGGTGCCGAGGATGTCGCTGCAGCGCGCGGAAGTCGGATAGTTCGCCGTCCCGGAGAGTGCATACGGAACCGTCAGCGTCGTCCCGTCAGCGAACGTGCAGGTCGTGGTGCCGGTTCGGGTGTACGTGTCAGCGGCTTGAGTGCCGCTGCCAAAGGTCGTGACGTTGCCGCTCGTGTCGAGTGGCTGCCCATTCGCGTTCGTCCAGAAGATCTGGACCCGCGAGATGTTGGCCCGGTTGGCAGGCGCCGAAACGTCCTGTTCGACCTTCTGGAGGACGACACAGTCGGCACCCGTCGCGTTGCCCGCCTCGGCGGCGATGAGCGCCCCATCGCGGGTGGCGAAGTTGATCGAGAGCTGGCCATTCAGGAGGAAGGCAAACTCGATGACCGCCATGAGAACGACGAGGAAGATCGGGATGACTAGGGCGAACTCGACGAGCGCTTGTCCCGTCTCCCGGCCCTGCCGTTCAGGGACGTTCCCACTTCGACGGTGCGCCATCGACATCCGTGTCCTCCCGACACGTCCAACGCCTGCGAATCTGCGGCGGCGAGCGAGCTCGACGAGCGCCTGACCCCGCGGGCGGGTTCGGGTCCAGCGGGCGGCCCATCGCCGGAGAAGGAGCCTGTAGCGCATCGTCTCGACCTGCAGCGGGTTGTTGTCGGGCGATCGTCGTCGTCGCGCCTTACACACTGCCTTGAAACGGTGCCTGCGTGCATAGCCCAAAAGGGGTGTCGGACAACGGTCAGGAAGTACCGGGTGAGCACCTGTCAAGCCACGACGTCAGCCCGGGCAGTGGGTCGGTACCTGCGACCTATCTGTCGCCACCCGTCCCACTCGGACCCCATCTGCGCTCCCCTAAGCCTAGCCGGGTAGCTTGGGTCGTGCCACTCATCGTCTGTAGACGCATCGTCAGCATCGAACCTACGTGCGGGCCATGCCCCGCCGCCGCCCGGATCCACTCCTCACCGCCTTCGGGTCAGCCATTCGGCGGATGCGGAAGGGCCGCGGCTGGTCGCAGGAGGAACTCGCGGACCGCGTCGGTATCCACCGGACGTACGTCGGCGATGTCGAGCGCGGGCTCCGGAATATCGGTCTGATTAACATTGGCCGTATCGCCGTGGCGCTAGGCGTGTCCGTGGCGACGATCATGACTGAGGTCGAGCGAGAACGGACGCAAGGCTGATGGCCACCGGTCACGCGCTCGAGTATGCGGGGTCGTATCGACAGCGTGCTCGCCCAGGCAAGTGAGGCGCCCGGAACCTCCGGGCGCCTCACTTGGCGTCTTGGCCGAGTCGACAACCCGATCGTAGAGGCGTCCCGCCGATGACCCGCAGGCGAATGAGAATGCGTGGCTGCTCGGCCTGGTCGCGGCACGTGAACAGCGGTTGCAGCCGCAACGAGTGATGGGACTGGTCGGGGCGAGAGGGCTAGGGCAGGCGATACCCACCTCGAAGCCACTGTTCGCCTGACGTCTCGCCAAGTGCCATTGACGAGGCTCGCTGAGGTAACCGCCTGAGTTCGGCGGCGGGTGGCTATCAGTCGCGCCTTGCCCACGAGGCCGTCCGCTTCACGCGGGCTTCAGCTCGCCACGCGCATCCTGCCTCGCGGCCTAGCAGGTGGTACCTCTTTGAGCGCGTGCTCCGTGCTTTTCAGGCGTGTCTCATTCGCCCAGGTCATCCTCGCTAGCGTGTCGGGTCGCCAACACCCCCGGCGCATACGAGATCCCAGGGATCCGAAGTCGCACTCGATTCCTGGGACCTCGTTCCCTGATCAGGCAGGATCGGCCGCCCTTGGCCGCCGCAGCTGGATGAAGATCAGCGGGCTGCTCACGAGCTAGGCCGGCATGTAGCTCGTCACGATCAGCCAGTTCACTCCGAGGGCGTAGTCAAAGACGCCAAAGCGGATCGACTGGATGATCGCGTCGACCGTATGGATGAGGCCGACCCGAGGCACAGCCAGGTGCGCGCGATCGCCCAAGAGCGCCTGAGCCGGAGGGCCACCAGGGCGACGAGGGCGAGAGCGGCGGTCAGCAGGTCGCCCAGGCCGACGAGGGTCCGGAACAGATCCGGTACTGCCGGGTCAGCAGCCCCAGGCACGAGGATCGTCCCGCCGACGATCCGGAAGGCGTGGACCCAGAGCAGCGGCACCAGGGCGGCCTCGCGGACATGCGGGTCAGGCGAGGAACGACGTACCAGGCCGCGATGAGCCCAGACGTGACCAGGCTCAGGCTGAACTGGATGCTAAAGAGGGCGATCGGTGCCATCGGGGTTCCTGTGGTGCTGGGCGCAATGGCGTTGCCGCAACGCCCCAGACACGTCGCCTCCCTACTCGAGGAGTACCGCATCGAAGACGGCCGGGCACCCCAGCGTCGTCGGGTCGCCGAGGAGTCGGTCGGCAACGACGATACCGCCGAGAGCGATGAGGCCGTCCCAGCGATGCGCTCGGACAGCCCAACTGTCCTCCCCCACGTCGGCGCTGCTCGGGGCCTCGGGCGATGGGGATCAGGTTCGCCACGATCGCCTGACCGTGGGCTCAGGCCGAGAGACGTCTGCCGGAAGGGCGACAGAGGAGGCAGCTTCGGGCTGGTTGACTCGCCCGTTCTCGATGCGCCCGGTCGCCGCGAGGTCGGCGCGATTGTGGCCCATCAGGATCTTCTCATCTGCCGCCACAAGACTGCCAAGGTCGCCCGCTCCATCGTCGCCGGGCGTGGCCGGGCTGATCACGGTTCGATGCCGGAATCCGCTTCTTGTGCGAGGCGAACGCTCGAATGAGACTCAAGGTGGCCGCCGCGCTCGGCCTGCTCGTTGTCGGGCTCGGCGCGGAACGACGGCGCCATCAGATCGGTCCGGACCAGGGCTGGTTGCAGAGACGATGACCATATCGTGGGTCGCCGGCCAAAGGGACGGTCCTGCCACTGGGGCCCCTATTCCCGGTGCACGGCCCACGAGCATAGCGCAGTCGTCCAACCCCTCGGGCGGAGCCTGGAGGCGAGCATCTCGAGGCTTCCCCCCGGCCTATGCTTGGAAGCGTGATGCTGGCAAGCGTTCGGCGCCGCGCTAGTTCCCATCTAGCGCTGCTGGTAATCGTTGGTTCGTTCGTCGGGTGGTCGACCTGGTATCTGCTCCTGGGTCCGAAGGGCCCCTACGGCGATCTTTCTAACGGCACGTACACGGACCACTTCTCTCACATGAATACGGCCCGGCTCTTCACCCACGTCGGGTCGGATATTTGGGCCAAGCCGCTTCGGGATTCGGTCACAGCGCTGACCCCGGCACAGAAAGCGGTGTTGCCAGAGGATCTCAAACGCTCGTCTGGTCAGCTATATCCCGTCTTTACGGTGCCGGGGTGGCCTGCCGATAAGCCCTTCGTGTCGAGCTGGTCGGCCTACCCCGACTTCCACCCGCCGGGCGCCATGGTGCTCACTGCCCCCGTGGCGATCCTGTACTCGTTCACAGACCTGTCGTTCTCCGCGGCAAATCGGTTGCTCATTCTGTGTTTTCTGGCCTTCAGCCATATCTCATTATTCATTCTGTTTCGGTCCGGCCTCACCATCCATCGATTCCGGCTCGTCGGCTTCCTCGTGCTGTTCTTGGTCTATCTCGAGGTGGTCCACTGGAGTCTCGAGGGGTTCTACGAACCCTTAGTGATCGCGCCGCTGGTGATGTGTGGGCGGTTCCTCCAGCAACGACGCGGCCTTGCTGCTGCGGTGGCCTTCAGTCTTGCCGCGATCCTCCACTTCCGGGCCTACTTTTTCGGACCACTGGTTATCTACGCCGCATACCTTGTCATCCGCGAGCGACAGTGGCGATCCTGGAAACGCCCCGACTTCTTCGCAGCCGCGATCGCAGTGATACTCGGGCTAACCTCAATCGGCGTCTTCGTCACGGTCTGGCCCTGGTTGCTCACGGTGCCGGCGCATAATCACGTCGCGCTCACCGGGGCGCATGTCAACCTGCGCGCTGTCGCGACCTTGCTGGTCGTCGCCACGGTTCTCGGCCTAGCGTTTGCCTATGCAAGATCCTGGCTCGACCTCGCTCTGCTCCTGTGGTTGACCGTCGCTGGCCTCGTCATCCAAGACACCTGGGCTTGGGACGTGCTGTCGATCTTTGCATGGTTGGGCTTGCCGGTGGCTTGCTCCCGGGCAAGGCTCGTGCTCGCGCAGACGACCCGGATCGCGGCAGTGTTCTTCCTAGGAATCTACGTCTTCCAGAACCACACACTGCTCGATCCAACCTGGCTACAGAAAGTCCTCTGACGCTGGCAGATGTGTGATGGGCTAGGAATCGACCGACCAGCAGCGGCTTTCGACGACGCGGAGCGAGCCGTGCGATGCCGCGCCGTCGACGATCTCGGGAGGGACAGAGATGCCCCGGGCGGTGCAGCTACTCCTTAACCACCTCTGGTTGGGACGTTCGATTGTCAGGAGGTCAAGATGGCCACGACAACGTCCCAGGGTGAGCCGCGAGACGAGCGGGAGCGACCTCATGGTCTGCGCGAGGAGCTCCTCGAGGCCGTCCGAGGCGCCCCATCGGACGCAGTCTCAATGGGCCCGATGGTCCGGGCCATCAGGCGTCACCAACGCATCTCGCAGCGGGAGATCGCCGGACCTACCGGCCGCCACCGGCAGACGCTCGCGAACTCGGATGCGGGACGACCGAGTGCGCTCGGCGTCGTCGATCTCTGCGGCACACTCGGCGGGTATCGGGCCGCCAAGACCGGTGCCTTGTGTGGCGGGCTGGCGGGCACAGCGCTCGTGTTCCTCGCGCCCCTCGTCGAGCTCCTCGGCCAGGTGTGCGCTGGCCTCGTTTCACCTGCGATGCTGCTCGGCCAGGTGGCCGTTCCGCTGGTCAGCTTCAACATCAGCTACGGCGCCGGAGGCAGGCCTCGACATCGTGCTGAGAACGCCAACTCGTGGGTAAGGTTCTTGGCTCGCTCGTTCGTGGCCCGGCCCGGTTCCGATCGCCCTGACCTACGGCAGCGCAACCGGCTGACCCGGGGCCAACGTCACGAACGGACGCCCCTGGCGTGCAGTCGAAGACGCGCCTGTCCCCGCGAGCATACGGCCTGATCACCGGCGATCAGGCCGAGCGTGGTGCGCAGGCCACACGATGACCACATCGAGCAGGATGGTGGCCGCGATCCTTCGTGGTGAACGCGAGCGATTGGCCGTCGCGCTCTATAGCACGCGCGGCCCGACGGCCCGTAGCGGGTTTGGCTCGGGCGCCCGCGGTGTCGTCCAGCCGAAGAGCTCCGGCAGGGCCACGAAGCGGAAGCCGAGGTCTTGGTACAGCGCGATGACGATCGGGAGGATCTGGGGCGTGAGGGCGGGGCCCCCGTGGGTGAGGAGCACGGAGCCGTTGGTGCCCCGCATCGCCGCCCGGACGAGCTGGGCCGGGGTGGCCAGCAGTGAGGTGTCGTCGTCGCTCGTATCCCACAAGAGCACGGTCGGGAAGCCACTGGCCCGGGCCACGCCCAGGAGCCCCGCGTTGTAGGCGCCATAGGGCGGGCGGAAGACGGGCAGCATCGGCATCCCCGTCATCTGCTCGAGAATGGCACGGGCTTCGGTGAGCTCGGCCGCCTGGACGGCGGGCGCGAGCCCCGTCATCCAGGGATGGCTGCGGGTGTGGTTGGCATAGGGGTAGCCGGCCTGCGTGATGGCGCGCCAGAGCCCGGGGTCCGACCGCGTCGCGTTGGCGTAGGGGAAGAAAGTCGCCGCCACCGATGCGCGCTGGAGCGTCTCGAAGATGGCGCCCACGCGCGCCGGCGACCAGTCGTCGTCGATGGTGAGCGCGATCACCCGCTCATCGCGCGGCCCATGGAAGAGCGGGACGAGCGCCGCAGCGCGCACGTAGGGAGCGGCCGCGGTGGCCAGGAGGGCCTGCCCGGCTAGGGCGAGGACGGCACGTCGGGAGAGTGGGGCCATCTGGCGATGTGGCGCTCCGTGGAGTCATGACGACTCGAGAGTTGCCATCGTAGGCGCGCTGGGAGGCCCAGACCATGGCCCGTTTGGCCCCAATCAGTCCTCCGTAGCGCCGCAGGCCAACACGGGCGGTCATGGCGCGTCCTCGGACCGGCGGGAGGGCCCCGATCAGCGCAGGCGGGGCGAGCGCCCGGTGGGTCGGCGGGTTCGCCCTGGCGCAGCCACGTTGCGGTTTCTTTTCGTCCCCGACGCCCTCGCCTTCCCCTTTCCTGGCCTACGGTAAGATCAGCAGCCCCGGCACTCATCGCTGGCCGCGGTCGCGGCCGGTTCGAAAGGCGGATCGATGGCCGTCGGCGTTGGCGCGAACGCGACGAACGAGGACCGCACGCGGTGGTCGTGGATCGGCGTGCCCGCGGGCATCGCGGTCGCGTCGCGCGCGTTCTCACTCGCGCTCGTCCTCGTCGCGAACGCACTGAACCGCGTCCCCCGCCGCAACCCCTTCGACGCCTGGGACGCGGGCTGGTACCTCTCGATCGCGAACACCGGTTACCACGCGACGCCGCACCAGATCACCCCAACGGCGGTCCATTACGACTTCGCATTCTTCCCCCTGTGGCCGGCCGTCATCCGCGCCTCGACGCTCGGCTTCCTCCCGGACGGAGCAACGTCGGTCGTCGCGGCGAACCTGCTGTTCGTCGGCGCCGCCGTCATCGTGTGGCGACTCCTCGCCGACCGGTTCGCGCCGGAAGTCGCCACCGGGGCCGTGCTCCTCCTCGCGTTCTGCCCGCCCGCGTACGTCTTCTCGCTCGCCTACTCTGAGCCACTGTTCCTGGTCGTCGCGTCGCTCTACTTCCTGAGCCGCCGGGCATCGGCCAGGCGGGGGCTCTTCGCTGCCCTCGCGATGGTCACCCGGATCGCCGGCGCCGCGGTCGTCGCGTCTGCGCTTGTGCAGGCGATCCGGACGCGCGGCGAGGAGCGGCGCGTGGCGGTGGCCGCGGCCCTCGTCGGCTCGGCCGCCTTCGCTGGCTGGTGGATCTTCATCGCGTTCCTGACCCACGATCCACTCGGCTTCCTGCACGGGTCACCCGGCTGGGGTCGCTCGAATGGACTTGTTGCGCTCGTGTCGCAGCTTCGCCGGCCGACGATCGAGCGATATGCCTGGGCGGCGTTCGTCGGCCTCATGTTCGTGGGCACGCTGCTGCTGGTTCGCCGAGACGTCGAGCTCGGCCTGTACGCCGCCGCCGCCCTGGCCCTCTGCCTGGTGCCCGGAGGCGTGCTCGGCTCGATGCCCCGCTACGCGCTGGCCGCGTTCCCGGCGTTCGCGGGGATCGCCGACCGCCTCGGACGGCGCGGGACACGCGCCCTCGTCGTCGTCTTCGCGCTCGGCCAGTGGTGGTTCGTGAGCTGGGCCTTCACCGGCCCAGGTGCGCAGCCCCCCTGACCGGGACGGGATCTGTCATCCCTGGCACCGGAGCGTTGTCGTGCTCGGGTCTGCGATCGCTCAGGGTCCGTCCGGCCACCTGGGTTCCGGCCGGTACCGTCACCGCTCAGGTGGCCCTATCCTGATCGCCGGTCGGCCGCTGACCGAACGACCCTCAGGACCGCACCGGGAAACCCAACCACGCGAGGACGTTGCGGTTGAACTGCTCGAAGCTCGCCAAGGAGACACCGATGTCGGTCTTCGCCGGCTCGAACCCGTCCGCCCCGGCGAACGTGCCCGCGTCGAAGACCCGCGCGCCGGCCGGCGAGGTGCCGATCGTCACGCTCGTCGAGAACGGAACGCCCCGCGTGTCGACCGCGCGACCATCCATGATCGCCACTCCGCCCGAACCCGGGTAGGCCGCGTCCGCCTCGCCGTACAACAACTCGCGCAGGACCGTCCCCGTGCCCCAGCCGGTCCCGGCGAGCAGGTCGGGCGGCATCGCGCCATTGACGACGAAGTCCGCCCGCTGCAAACCGTTCCCCACGACCCCGCTGAACTGGGCACCCAAGACCAGGCCCTCGGGCCGGTTGAGCGGCGGCTGTCGCCAGCGGGTCGTCGCCAGCGCCGGATGGGCCGCGGCATACGGATCGGCCGTGGCGCTCTTGTAGCAGACGATGTCTCCCGGGGCACCCGGCGTCTGAGCGCGACGAGGGCCAGGGCGACTCCGCCAGCGGCGAGGGCTGCGGCGGGGTCGTTCGGAGTTGACGCGTCACGCCCATGGTCGCTGGTGCTCGCGCCGCACGAGCTGCTCGACGCCTTCCCGGCGGGACTGGAGCGGAGCGCGATCCTGGTGGCGACTGCCCTCAATCTCGTGCCGGCTATCGGACGGAGCGCGGCCCAATGAGGAGAGGCGGGTGATGGCAACCCGTCACCCCCGACGGCCGCGCGCACTGCTGTCATGGAGCAGCGGCAAGGACGCGGCGTTCGCTCTGCACGAGCTTCGTCGCGGCGGTGAGGCGGAGGTGGTCGGGCTGGTGACGACCCTCACGGAGCGCGACGGGCGGGTCGCCATGCACGGCGTTTCCGAGACCCTTCTTGATCGCCAGGTTGCGGCAACCGACCTACCCTGTCGGAAAATCGTTCTGCCGTGGCCCTGCCCGAACGCCGTCTACGAACGAGAAATGCGCGCGGCGCTGATCGCGGCACGCGCGAAGGGGATCGAGTGCGTGGTCTTCGGGGACCTGTTTCTGACCGAGATCCGAGCGTATCGCGAGGCGTTGCTCGCGCCAACTGGTCTGTTCGCCCTGTACCCGCTCTGGGGCCGGCCGACGGCCGACCTCGCGCACGAGATGTTGGCCGAGGGGCTAGAGGCGGTCCTGGCCTGCGTCGACCCGGCACGTCTCGATCCAGCGTTCGCCGGTCGCTGCTTCGATGCGTCCTTGTTGGCGGAGCTGCCGATCACGTGCGATCGGTGCGGGGAGAACGGCGAGTTCCACACGTTCGTCACGGCCGGGCCGATGCTCACCGGCCGGATCGACGTCCAAGTCGACGGCATCGTGGAACGGGATGGCTTCGTCTATGCAGACCTGGCTCCAGCCCAAGGCCGAAGCGTTCGTCTCGATGCACCCGCGTGAGTGGGATACGCATCGACCGTTTCTGCAACTCCTTCGTCGGCGACGACCTCGGTGTTGGTTCTGATGACCCCAACCCCAAGCCGCCGGCCAGCGCAGGTCTCCGCTCGCGTTCAACTACGATGACCGGCCAGCACGCCGCCAACTTGAGACGTAGAGGCGCCTTTTGATGCTTCCGGCCGCCCCGCGCAAGGTGCTCGTCGATCTCACCGACGAGCCAGAGCCGGTCACTGACGCTCCCGTCCTCACTCCGGCCCAGCCGTCCTTCCCTATCGGACCGGACGACGTCGGCGAACCGCCCCTCGGCCAGAACCGCGACTTCCGGACTGTGCTCGCCGGCCAGGGGATCTCGGCGCTCGGTGCCGCAGTCAGTGTGACGACGATGCCGCTCCTCGTCCGCGCGCTGACCGGTTCGGGACTGCAGATGGGGATCGTCGGCGTCCTGCAGCGTCTGCCGGACCTGCTGTGCGGCCTGCCGGCTGGCGCCTACGCTGACCGTTGGGATCGCCGCCGGATGATGCTCTCGGCCGATGCGGGCCGGGCGATCCTGACGGCGTTGATCCCGCTCGCGGCGGTCCTCGGACTGCCGGTGATGGGGGTCGTCCTGCTCCTCTCATTCCCGATCAACGTCTGCCGAGTGATCTTCATGGCCGGCTGGACTGCTACGATCCCCAATCTCGTTGGCCGCCGCCAGCTCGGGCGGGCGACGGGCGTCTTCGAAGCGATCAGTGGCGGCAGCTTCATCATCGGCCCCGCGATCGCCGGGCTCCTCGTCGGGCGGATCGGAGCGGCACCGACCCTCGCACTCGACGCCGTGTCCTTCGCCGCGTCGGCGCTCAGCCTGACGTTGATCCGGCGGCCGCTCCGAAGCTCAGATCGGCAGCCCGGCACGAGCCTCGTCCACGAGATGGCCGAGGGCGTCCGCTACACGTCCCGCCCTTGGGCGCCCTGTGGGTGCGCGCCCTGCGGCTCGTGAAGTCCTGCTCAGCTATCGGGTGGGCGGCGCTCGCGGCGGCCGTCCCAGCCTTCGGGGTGTATGCGCTGACGCTGCTGCCGGGCGTGTCCGTGGGCGACTGGGCAGAGATGCAGAAGGCGCCATCCGCACTCGACATCGCGCACCCGACCGGCTACCCGACGTACATCCTCCTTGGGAAGCTGTGGAGCTTCCTGCCCATCGGTTCGGTTGCCTTCCGCATGAACCTGCTGTCCGCCGTCTACGCGGCGGTCGCTGTCGGATTGACCGTCCTGATCCTCGGGCGGCTCGGCGTGCGACCCAGCCTAGCCTGGGTGAGCGCGATGCTTCTCGCCTTTACCGGCACGCTCTGGGGCCAGGCCACCGTCGCGGACGAGAACACCCTTCAGCTCGCCCTCGTCGCCCTGCTCCTCTGGCTCGCCCTGCGTTGGCGAGACGATAGACGGGCAGCCGACCTCCGTCTTGCCGCCCTCGTCGCCGGCCTCGCGCTCGGCAACCACCTCCTTTCGCTGGGGGTCGTTCCGTTCGTCGCGCTGTACATGCTCTGGGTCGCCCGTTCCGAGCTCCGCAAGCGCTGGCCGGCGGTGGCGCAGGCGATCGTCATCGGGCTCGGCGGGCTGCTCGTGTACGCGTACATCCCGCTCCGCGCACTGGCCGGACCACCCGCGGTGTATGGCTGGCTCCTGACCTGGTCGGGGTTCTGGCACCTCGTGAGCGGCGGAGCATTCCGCAGCGCGATGACCTTCGGGTCGGCGGAGAGCATCGCGCTCGTTGCAAAGCAGGTGCCAGTCGTGGCGGAGCTCATCGGCACGCGCGTCCACGCCATCCTGCTGCCGTTGGCCCTGGTCGGGTTTCTAGCCGCGCCGTCCCTCCTCAAGCGCAATGGGGCGGCGACCGCCGGGCTACTCCTCGCGATCTTTGCCGCAGACGTGTATCTCTACGCCGCCTACCGCGGGTCGCGGGAGTACTACTTGCTCACCGCGTTCCTGATCCTCGCGATCTGCTTCGGCCTGGCAATCGAGGGGCTGGCTCGGCTGGTCGAACGCGTCCACCCGGACGCGCCGCTCCTGGTCGCCCTTCCGTCGATCGCGCTGGTCTTGCTGGTTGGGGCCGGTAACTGGGGGACATACGACCTGAGCCACGACCACTCAGGGGAGGAGATGGTCGCCGAGATCTTCGGGTATCTGCCCCGCAACGCCGTCCTCATCACCTACTGGGACACGCTCACGAGCCTCGACTACGCCCATTGCATCGAGGGCCAACGCCCGGACGTCACGATCGAGTCGCTCGATCCGACCGAGTCGAACGCGTGCAACCTACGCCTCGATCCGGGCGCGGCGATGGCAAGCGGTCGCCCTGTCTTCGCCCTGTTCGTGATCGGCAGCGAGATGACCGGCCTCCGCGCACAGTTCACCCTCAGGCCGGTCGCCGACGTGCTCGTGCCCTACGGCCTTCGACAACGCCAATACCACCGGCCGCTCTACCTCCTAGCGCTGCGCTCGGGTGGCTGAGCCGAAGCGGCCGGATCAACCGCGTGACCCGCCAGTTCGGGGTCGGTCCGTCGGTCAGCCCGTTGGCCGTCTCCGACCATGCCACCGCCGGGGCCGACAGGGCGACCTGATACACCTGTGACGGACTCGCGTAGGTCCGCACAAGCGAGCCGTCTGAGAGCGGCTTCCCGACCGGCATGTGGCAGCCGCAACCGGCCTCAAGGTAAACCACGTTCGCGAGATCCTCACCAACCCTCTCTACAAGGGCGACCCCGCCGTTCGCGGGTGTCAGGGTTCTTCGTGGCGTTGACCCACCTGACCCATTCCCAACGCGCCATCGGGGTGATCTCGTCCCACAGGTCCTGGATCTTCGGCAGGGCAGCAGCCAGAGCTGTCGCAAGATCCTGGGGCAAAGCCGGCTCTGGCCAATCCTGGGTCACCTCGACCGCGAGCGTCGCGGTGTCACCCGCGCTGTTGCCAGCAGCCTGCTGCAGCGTGTCATCGACCCGCATCCAGTGGCCACGATTTCCGTCGGGTTCGAGCACCGTCACGAACTCGACGCCATTGATCGTGCCGCGGACGGCCACCTGCCCTCGCGAGGGCAGGTGGCTGCTCGACGTGTCAGGCAGCCGCAACACCGTGGACGTGTCGATCGTGGACAGCGTGGCGTCGAAGCGAATGGACGGCGGGACCGTTATCGATTGAGTCACGGTCACACTCTAACGCGAGACTTTGCTGCGGCCGGGCCACATGACCGTGACCTCCTCGGTGGCATCGTCCGCCTAGGCCAGCCGACATGCTCAAGGCGGCCCCGACACGATGAGCCGATCGTGGAACTATGGCCAAGGACCCAGACCAGCGCGCCGGACGCGATGGCGGCTTCATGATGTTGAGAGTGACAATTTCGCTGGCCGTTCAGCGGCCTTGCCCCAGAACTTGACCTCGATCGGGATGTCTCCGTACGCTAGGCCCGGTTATGGCTTATGAAGTCGAAATTCGGGACGTCGAAGCCCAACCGGTTCTGGCCGTCCGGGGTGATCGGGTAGCGTCGAGTGAGATCGCCCTGTTCATGGCGGAGAGTTACCGAAAGATCGGTCGCCACGCCGCTGCCCACGGGCTTGCGCCGAGCGGGAAGCCCATGGCTCGCTACCACAACATCGAGGGCGACTGGTTCGATCTCGAAGCCCTCATCCCCTTCACTGGGCCAGGCGACGGCGAAGCCGACGTCTACGCGTCCTCGCTCCGAGCCGGCCGAGCTGCCACCTGCGAGCATGTTGGCCCCTACGACGAGCTGGGCCGGGCGTACGCCGCCATCGGCGAATGGCTCGAACGGCAAGGATTGCGGTCAGCGGGAGCCAGCTGGGAGGAATATGTGAGCGATCCTGGTGATGTCCCGCCCGCCGAAAACCGCACGAGGATCTACATCCCGATAGCTTAGAGCCTCGCCAATAGCTGATCGTCGTCGTTCACCGCAACGCGGTCGGCAACGGCCCGCTCGAGAACCGATCCAGGATGCGGGTCTTGCCGACCCCGGCCTCACCGTCGATCAGCGGCGTAGCAATTCTCGTCGTTCACGTGCCTGCCGCGGCCGACCTCGACCCTGGCACTGAGATCGACCTGGCGCAACCCCACTCAATCCTGTGGCGACCACGCGGCCGTGGTCCTTCCGCCGCCTCGGGCTGACTCCGACACGATGAGGGCGTCGTGGCGCCGAAACACTTGAAGGGCCCACCAGGGCCTTGACTTTCGACCATCGCTTATCGATCGGGGCGATGCCTCAAGCGATCGATAATCGGACGGAGGCGGCTCGGCGGCTCCGGCTCCGGAACTCGGTCAGAGTCCTGGGGCTCGGGCGGCTGATCGTGGTACTCGTCACTAAGGGTGCTCATCGGGACGGGGATCATCCCGTACGACGTATCCGTCAGGAACGCACCGGCGTTCCTGACGGCCTTCTTGGGCTCCGGTTCGGGCATATCGCTCCTTCGGATCTGCCGGCGGCGACCAGCGGCGATCCGGGTCCAACGCTGCGCCGACCGTTCCCAGTCGTCAAGCGGGACCCGTCGCGGCTCGACGCTATTGGCGCCCAGGCTGGGTACGTCTGCGGCGGCATCGTCAGCGGAGTTGCACCCCGCACCATGACATGCGTAGGCTCTCGAGGACCGAGACCGCCAGGAAGCTCAAAGTCCTTCTCCGGGAATCGGATGGGAGTGCGCCCGCCGCGAAGGGGGGATTCCGCGGGCGAGGCGCGACGAAAGTCTGCTCGCGCTCCGGAGCGCTGCCTAGGCTAGGTTTTCTTCACCGCGGAATATCCTGCGCGCCCGCGAGCGCGAAGCTGAGCTTGCACCGGGGAGCCCCGAGTCCCATGCCGTACCAAGGCCTGGCGCAGGCTGTCCTGGCGCAATGGCGGAACAATCTAGCTGCATCTCGAACCTGACCGAACCCAAGAACGCGAGGCTTCCAACTCCAATTCTCGGGTTGCGACCGATCGTTCGAGCTCAAACGCGCTGCAGGTGCGTGTCCTTGAATGCGTCCGGGTATTTGAGGCCATACCCGAGGAGTCGGTCCATGCCGATGTGCGCAACGAGGACCGAGCCAGCGACGGCCAGCCATCCGATTCCCAGCCAAAGTCCCAACCCAAGAGCAGCGCCGGCCGTCGCGAGGTTGTGCCCGATGTTGTAAGTGATCGAGCCGAGTCGGGCATTCCGCAGGTATCCGACCATCGCTACGTCGGGTACAAGCACGAGCGGAACGAGTGCCAGCCAAGGACCACCGAGCGCACCGTAGCCGGCGACCCCGGCGATGAAGGTCGCCAATGCATCTGCCTTGAGAAAGAGCCGAACGTGCCCCCCGATCCGTGCACTCCACGAATCTGCGGGAACGGGCGACCGCCCGGCCGTGCTCGGGTCGACCTGAATGCCTGCCGCCATTGAGGTGCTCCTTCATCCTGATCCGAAGTGTTGGACCAATGTCGCGGAAGCGATCCTGGTCGCCGCGGCGTCCCTCAGGTCCGGGCCACCCTACCGCTCAATGGCTTTGGCCGTCCGTCCGCCGGGATCGCTGTCGGGCCACGGCCGCGGAGCTGACCTGGCTCGACACGATGAGTTGATATCGTGTCTATCGCCGGTCCTGCCGCCAACGGCGCGCGTAGGCGGTCCGGGCACGGCGGCTCCCTGTCGGCCGCACCCCCGAGCCCGATACGCGGCGGAGCCGCGGCGGCGGCCGGCGGGCGACGCGCAGCCCGATCAGCTCTCGATGAGAACGTCCGACACCTGTCGGACGCGGGGTAGGGGTGAGCGCACGAGCAGCAGGATCGAGAGGGCCATGCCGGCCCATCCGAGCGCGATGCCGCCCCGGACGCCGATCCAGCCGGCAATCCACGCCGCGGCGAGCGCCCCGATCGGGTAGGCGATCCCGTGTGACACCACCTCGAGCGTGGCGTTCACGCGGCCGAGGATGCGATCCGGGCTGAGGCCCTGGATGAGCGAGATCTCCGCGATGCCCTCGACGGTCTGGAGGCCGTCGCCGATGAGCTGCGGGACGAACACCATCAGTGTCGCCAGGAGCAACGGCCCCTGGGCCAGCGGTGTCAGGACCCCCAGTGCGGCTGCGAGGCTGGCGGCCCCGATGAGGGTCGGCCCGAGCCCGTAGGCACGGATGACCCGCGCGGCGAACAACGAGCCCATGAGCGAGCCGACGCCGCCGGCGGAGACCACGACGCCCAGAAGGAACGGCGTCAGGTGGAGCTCCTGGATCAGGTAGATCGTGTACAGGACGCCATAGAACGACCCCGCGACGTGGGCGACGACCGAGCGTGCCGCAATCGGGAGGAGGATTGGGTGCCGGCGCACAAGCTGGAGCCCCTCGACGATCTCGCCGCGAATCGGCGTCGCCGTGGTCCGCTCGGGTCGGGCCGGCTCGGGCGCCCGGATCAGGAGCAGGGTCGCGGCCGAGAATGCGAACGACACCGCGTCGATCAGGATCGCGAACGGCGCGCTGACGACCTGGACGAGCGCCCCCGCCAGGCCGGGCCCGCCGATCTCGGCGAGCGACGAGCTCGTGGCCAGCTTGCTGTTGCCGTCAACCACCCGATCGATCCCGATGAGCGAGGGAACGTAGGCGGGGTAGGCGGCGTCGAACAGGGCGCCCAGGCCTGCCTCCACGAACACGACGACGTAGAGCTGCTCCATCCGCAGGACCCCGGCGACGTAGGCGATCGGGACCGAGAACAGGAGCAGTGCCCGCACGGCGTCGGTCCAGATCAGGAGGGGGCGGCGCCGAAGCCGATCCGCCCAGGCCCCGGCGAACAGCCCCACGAGGAGAACCGCGAGGCTGCCCGATACCACGAGCCCGGCCATCCCCCAGGGGCCCGCGCCGAGGACCAGCAGCGCGGCCAGCGGCACGGCGGTGCGCGTCACGACCGAGCCGAGCTCGGACACGGTCTGACCCGCCCACAGCTTGAGGAAGTCGGCGTGTCGCCAGAGCGACGGGGCTGTCATGGTCGCAGAAGGCTAGCCGCTCCGTTGGCTCATTGCCGGAGTGCGGAGGGTTCGCGGGCGAGCCCCCACCCGACACTATGAACGGATGGTGGCGGGCAAACGCCTACAATGGGTAGTGATCTCGGAACCTTTCCAAACGGCAGGTCAATGAGCGATCGCGACCCCCTTGCACCGAACGGTTGAACTCACCGAGGCCGATCGGAGGAAGCAATGCAGGTCGGGGTGCTGGTGCCGCAGGGTTGGAAGCACGAGTACGACGGATGGGATCCGGCACGGGCCTGGGCCCGGACGGTGGAGATGGCGCGGCAGGCCGAGGCGCTCGGCTTCGAGTCCGAGTGGGTCTTCGACCACTTCCACACGACGCCGGACACGACTGACGAGATCACCTTCGAGTCGTT
>PLZO01000029.1:56378-71878 GCA_003152165.1 Chloroflexota bacterium | reverse complement strand
TTAACAGCGGGTTCAGGACGCCACCCTGGCTCGTCAGGGGTGGCGCCCCGCGGGTTCTCCAGCGCTGGTAGTGCGGCGGCATCGGCAACTCCTGAAATGCTCAGGTGTTGCGACGATCCCCAGAACTCAAGGGACTTTGTCATGGCCATGGGCACGAACGGGCTGTTGTGAACACCAAACGCCGCCGCTTGACATAGCGGCACCCAATGAGGCGGCCGTGCTGCGGCTCGCCGGGGCAGTGCTCCTGGAGGTCCACGACGAGTGGGCGATCGCCGAACGCCGCTACTTGTCCGAGGGCTCGATGGCCAGGCTTGACCCAGTCGGCGATGATCAGTCGACCAAGGAGGTGGAGCGAGCGAAGACCGTCCTGCTGGCGTCCTGACGGATGCTGCTGACACCGTCGCTGAGGATCACGACGGACCGCTCGATTCCCACCACTCCAGGGGGCACGGCCCCCGTCCTCAGTCGAGCGCGCGGAGCCGGTCCCCGAGGGCCGCTCCGCGGCGGCGAACCTCGACGCCGAGTGCGTCCTCGTCGACCGTCGTTACAGCGCCCTCGTTGACGACGATCCCGCCGTCGACGAGCACGGTCGCCACGTCCGCCGCGCGGCCGCACAGGACGAGCTCCGTGACGAGGTCGTGGATCGGCATCGAATGGGCGTTCTCACCGAGCCGGACGAGCGTCACGTCCGCGCGCTTGCCCGGCTCGAGCGACCCGATGACGTCGTCAAGGCCGAGGGCGCGGGCGCCGTCGATCGTCGCCATCCGTAGCACGTCCAGCGGCGTGACCGGCCGAGGTTGTGGCTCGCGGATCCGCGGCAGGAGAAGACTCAGCTTCATGACCTCGAACAGGTCCTGGCTGCCGTTGCTGGCGGCACCGTCGGTCCCGAGCGCAACGAGGACGCCCGCGGCCAGCAGCTCTGATAGTGGGGCGATCCCATCGCCGAGGAAGAGGTTGCTGACTGGATTGTGGGCGACGGCGACTCCTCGCTCGGCGAGGATCTCGATCTCTCCGGGCAAGAGGTGGACGGCGTGCGCCGCGATGGTTCCACGGGCAGTGCGTCGAGACCGTCCAGCCAGCGGACGACCCCGTCGACACCGTAGCGGCGGGCGACCGACTCGAGCGCCACGGGCGACTCGGCGACGTGCATCGAGAGGCCGATGCCGCGGTCGGCTGCGTGGCGTGCCGCCGCGACGCACAACCCGTCGCTCGCGCTCACGCCGGGCGTGTTCGGGCCACCGAGGACCCGGACCGTCCGGTCCGCGATCGCCTGACGATGGCGGCCGAGAAGATCGTCGAGGGCGGCGAGCGCGACATCGACGGGCTCGAGTGATTCCGCCGGGGCCAGGTCCCCGAGGTCCATCGACGTCCGCGCCAGGACGACCCGCGCGCCAGTCGCGCGAACACCGCCGATGATCGCGTCCGACCAGGCCGTCCCATCGTGAAGGAACTGATGATCGAGGATCGTCGTGACGCCGGATCGGAGCGACTCCACGGCGCCAAGCTCCGCCGAGACACGCCAGTCCTCGGCGTCGAGGCCCAGGCCGCAGTGGTAGATGCGGCGAAGCCACTCGGCGAACGGCAGGCCCTCGAAGAGACCCCGGATCAGCGTCTGGAACAGGTGGGTGTGGGCATTGACGAGGCCAGGGACGGCGACCGTGCCCGAACCGTCGAGGCGCCTCGCCCCAGCCACATCGATCGGCCGGGCGCTCACTGCCGCGATCCGACCATCGCGCACGTGGATCCAGCCGGGTGCGAGGATCCGGTCGTCCGGGTCCATCGTCACGACCGCCGCGGCTTCGATCAAGAGCTCGTCGATCATGGGTTGCTGCTCCACGTGTCAGCTGGTTGTATAGGTCGGCGGCCCGGAGGAAGACCGTGGGGTTGGCCGCGTCGACAATCGAGACCTCGAACGTTCGCCCGTCCTCGAGCTCGACGCGGTCGATGCGCCGCCCGGTCGGCAGGAGCTTGCCGGTGACCGACCCGGCCGGTTCCTCGAACTCGAGGAGGATACGCGACCCGCTGCCGGGGACGCCCGGGACCTCGAAGTCCCCGTCGATCACCGCGCGGCCGTCGGACGTGGGGACGTGGGCGACGATGATCTTCGAGGTGTTCGTGTTGTGGATCCGGACCGTCGTCACCGGCTCCTGCGCCTCGACGAGGCCCGGACGATCGCGGACGGCCCGACCGCGGAGGAAATGTTGCCACAGTTGCCGCCCCAGTCGACGAGCCGGTCCGTGACGCTCACCTGGGCGAACGTATAGTCGACGTCCGCGTCCGGTCGGCTGGCCGGTCCGATGATCGCGGCTTTGCTTGTCTGCGAGGTGGCACCACCCAGGCCGTTGATCTGACGGACGTCCAGGCTGCCGAAGACGTCGAGCAGGATCGGCTCGATCGCCGACCGCTCGGCGGGCAGGTCCTCGGAGCGGAAGGAGACACCGCGGCTCGTCCCGCCGCGGAGGATCGAGCAGCGGAGTGGCATCACCTCGGAGTTCATCTTCACCTCTATCGCCGGTATCGCCTCCATCTCTATCGCCGGTATCCCCGGCGAGCCGTCTCGTCCACAATCGCATACAGTCGACATCGTCAAAGCACCACGACAGGGGCGACGACGGCGAGCGGAGGGATGGCGGCAATGACACATGGGGGCATGATCGGCGAGGAGACCGTTGCTCGCTACGCCGCGCAGGGCTGGGGCACGGACCGGATCGGGTTCGGCAGCCGGCCGGCTCTGGTCATCGTCGACATGCAGTGGGACTTCGTCGATCCGGAATCGCCGTCGACCTGCGCTCCGGTCGCCGTCGATCGGCTGCCGGACATTCGCCGCCTGCTCGATGCCGCGCGTCGCGCCAGCATCCCGGTCTTCTTCAGCCAGGGCCTCGTCGCACCGGATCTCGCCGATGTCGGCCTCTGGAAGGGCCGCGCCCACCGGACCGGTCGCTCGCAGGTCGAGGGTACGCGCGGTGCCGAGATCGTCCCCGAGCTGCAGCCCCTGCCGGGTGAGCATGTCGTCAGGAAGCGCCGTCCGAGCGTCTTCTTCGGGACCGACTTCGACGTCTTCCTTCGTGGCCTGCGGATCGACACCGTGCTCGTCGCCGGATCATCGATGAGCGGTTGCGTCAGGGCGACGGTCGTCGACGGATTCTCGCTCGACTACCGGATGATGGTTGTCCGGGAGTGCGTCGTCGATCGGACGATCGAAACCCTCGAGCGGAACCTCTTTGACGTCGACGCCAAGTACGCGGACGCCGTCTCGCTCGATGAGGTCGAGCGTTATCTCGAGGGCTTAAGTGGGGCGGCGCCCGCCTGACCAGTCGGCCGATCGGTCGGTGGCTCCGCGGCGGGACGGCCCATCCGGGCATCCGCCTGGCGGAGCAGGTACTCGAACGTGACCTCGACCCGCCCGCCGTACGAGGCTCCGAAATACTCGTTCATGGCGGCGACCTCATCCGGCGCGATCTCGCGGATCGGGCCAAGGGATGCGGCCATCGCCTGGAGCTGGAGACTCCGGTCGAACGAGACGGCGAGGAATGTCGCGCTCTCGATGGTGTCATCGACGGCGGCGATCCCGTGGTTCCGGAGGACGACCAACCGGTGCTCGCCGAGCGCCTGGGCGACGCCGCGACCCTGCTCCGGGGTCACGACCAGGATCGCACTGTCGTACCAGCCGAAACCGTTCGCGAACAGGATGCTGTCCTGGCTGATCATCTTGAAGTCGGCGGTCGACGCGGCGAATGCCGCGGCGTGGAACGGATGGGTGTGGACGACGCAGTTGACGTCAGGACGGCGGCGGTAGATCTCGGCGTGGATCGGCATCTCGTGGTGGATCGGGCGATCGCCGCTGATCCGCTGCCCGTCGAGATCGAGGAGGACCAGGTCGTCCGGTTTCACCTCGCCGAGACCCATCCCCGTGGGTTTGACCCAGAACCGGTCGCTGCCGGGCGCCTCGCGAGCGCTGACGTGGCCGAGGTAGAAGTGCTCCTGCCCGTGCGCGTAGAGAATCCGGCAGGCTTCCGTCACCCGCTCTCGCACGTCCGTCCTCAAGGCTGATCTCCTGTCTGCTGCGACCGGCGGCCCGAGGGTCCTGGCCGCGGACCAGTTCCCAAATGGTATAAGATGCCTATCCGGTTGACTCCGGTGGCTACAAGATGTTGTGGTCAGAGATGGGCCGCGTTCGGAGTCGGAGCTGCCGGACCGAACTTCTTGCGCCGCGTCCGCGTGCCGGTCTGCTGCCGTGACGGCGTGTAGATGATCCGGGGAAGGTCCTGTGCGCCCGTGATCGTCTCGTAGGTCGTCGCGTCGCGCGTCATCCCGAGGCCAAGGAGCGTCTGGAAAGCGGCGGCCAGGTTCAGCCGGCGGTTCTGGCGGAAGGCGAACTCGTCGACGTAGGCCCCGAGGTGGTGGCGGCCGACGCCCTTGTGCATTCCGGTCAGCCAAGCCTTGAGGTTGCCGATGGTGTGGTGGAGGTGCGGCACGGAGTTGATGAAGCTCTCGCCCGAGCCCTCGACGGTCCGCTCGTGGATGAAGCCGGCCTCGGGCAGCGCGAGATACGCCGTCCAGCCGTCGGTGATGACCCTCGAGCCGACCTCGACGACCTCCTGGACGAACCCGACGAGCGATGCCGCGCTGTCGTCGGGCACGAGCCTGACCCGGAGCCGCCCGGGGAAGCCAGCTCCGACCTCGAGCGCGAGGACGGCGAGCGCCGCGTTGCGTCCGGAGCGCTCGCGACCGGACACGCCCCCCTGGACGCTGCCGATCCAGGCCTCATCGACCTCGACCGTGCCTCGCAGCTTCGTCCGGTTGGCATTGATGGTCGCGCGCCGCAGCTTGTGGAGGATCATCCACGCGGTCTCGTAGCGGGAGATGCCGAGCTGGGGCTGGAGGGCGAGGGCCGAGAAGCCGCGCTTGTCGGTGATCAGAAGGTAGGCAGCCCAGAACCAGACCATCAGCGGGGTCCAGGTGCGATGGAGGATCGTCCCGGCGGTCGTGGACACCTGATAACCACAGGCGGCGCACTCGCGCAGCCGGCGGGCCGACAGGATCCAGGCCGTGCCGTGGTCGCAGCGAGGACATCGGAACCCATCGGGCCAGCGGCACTCCGCCAGATACGCCTCGCAGGCTTCCTCGGTCGAGAACCGACGCTGGAACTCGATCAGGGTCTTCGGGAAGCCGGGGCGACGGGCGGGCATCGGACGACACTACATCTTGCGCTGACCGGAGGCAACCGGATAGGCACGCGGTATAATTGGGCTGTGTCCAGACGTACAAGCGTGTCCACAACGGGCCACGGATGACCGTCCACCCGAACAATCGTAGCGCCGCCCCCGGGTCGGTGTCGTCGCGTCTCGATGTCCACTTCGAGCTCAATGGTTCGCCAGTTGACCTGACGGTCGAGGCTTCCGATGTCGTCTGCGACGTGCTCCGCGACCAGCTCGACCTGACCGGCACGAAGTTCGGCTGCCGAATTGGCGTCTGCGGCCTCTGCACGGTCCTGCTCGACGGCATGCCGGCCAGTTCGTGCCTCCTGCTCGCACCCATGCTCGAGGGCCGCCGACTGACCACGATCGAGGGCCTGGGATCAGACGGCCGGCTCGATCCGGTCCAGGCCGCCTTTGCCGAAGAACAGGGCTTCCAGTGTGGGATCTGCACGCCGGGACAGATTCTTGCCGCCCGGGCGCTACTGGCCCACGAACCCGATCCCGATGAACCCCGGATCCGCGACTGGATGACCGGCAACCTCTGTCGCTGCACCGGGTACGCGTCCATCGTGCGGTCCATCCGGTCCGCTGCGAACCGCCTGGCCGAGTCCGGCGGGCCCGAGCGGAGCGCATGAGTCTCGACTACATCCGGGCCGGGACGACGGAGGATGCCATCGCCGCCCTCATCCGTGGTGGCGACGACGCCAAGGTTGTCGCCGGCGGAACGGCGCTCGTGTTGATGCTCCAAGAGGGCTTCATCGCGCCCCGCTACCTGGTCGATATCGGCCGGATCGCGGCACTCGGGGGGATCCGCGACGTCGGTGACGCCGTCATCATCGGAGCGACGACGACCCTGTGGCAGGTCATGACGTCACCACTCGTCGGACGAAGATTGCCGGTCCTGGTGGGGGCACTCGGACGGGTAGCCACGGTTCGGATCCGCTCGGTGGCGACCCTGGGCGGCAATCTGGCGCACGGCGACCCACGGCTCGACCCCGCTGCGGTCCTGCTCGCCCTTGATGCGAGCGTCCGACTGGCCGGTCCCGATGGCGAGCGTTGGCTGGGACTCGAGGAGCTGTTCGTCGACGAGCTGACGACGGCGATCGGACCGGCCGAACTGGTCGTCGAGATCCGGATCCCGTATCCGGATCCGTCGAGCCGGCTGACGTATCGGAAGCTCGTTGGCCAGACCATGGACGATTACGGCGTTGTCAATGTCGCGGCGCGGCTCGACGTCGACGACGGGCGCTGCCGCGATGCGCGGCTCGTCCTCGGCGCCGTGGCGGCAACCCCGATCCGCGTCCCGGCGGCAGAGGCCGTGCTGCGCGGCGCGGGGATCGGTCCGGCGGTCATCGCCCAGGCCGCCGAGCTGGCGCGAGAGGCCGCCGATCCCGTCGGCGACCTCCGCGGCAGCGCCGGATACAAGTGCGACATGGTCGTCGTGGAGGTCCGGCGCGCCCTGACCGAGCTGGCTAGTGGGCCCGGCGGACCGGCGACGCCGGCCGGCCGATGGAGCGACTCGTGACGCGCCAGTCAACAGGCACGACGGTGGAGCTGCGCGAGGAACGGATTGACGCGCTTGACATTGTCTCCGGCCGGACTCGCTACAGCGCCGACCTCTCCCGACCGGATGCGCTCTGGGCTCGGACGCTGCGCAGCCCCCATCCCCACGCGCGGATCGTGCGGATCGACGTCGAGCGAGCCACCGGGCTGCCCGGCGTCGTGGCCGTCGTCACCGGACGGGATTTCCCCGAGTATCGGATGGGTCGGGCGATTCGCGACATGCCCATCCTCGCCCGCGACAGGGTCCGGTTCGTCGGCGAGAAAGTCGCGGCCGTCGTCGCCGAGAGCCGGACGATCGCCGAGCGAGCGGTCGAGCTGGTCGAGGTCCAGTACGAGGAGCTGCCCGCCGTTTTCGATCCACTCGAGGCGATGCGGCCGGGGGCTCCGCTTCTCCATGATGCGACGGATATCCGGGCCTGGGCGGCGCCGCTGCAGGTGGTCCCCGACTACCCAAACGGGGTGATGCAGCGGACCTGGGGTGCCACGGCCGACGAGTTGGCGGCGGCCCTCGAGTCGAGCGACCGGGTGATCGAGCACGTGATCCGGACGCCGCGCCAGCACCAGCTCTATCTCGAGCCGCACCATTGCCTCGTGGAGGTCGACGGGTCCGGTGTCGCACACGTCTGGGCGACGAACAAGGCTCCGTTCCTCCTGCTCAACTACCTGGAGGCGGGGCTCGGCCTGGAGCGCGGCCAGGTGATCGTCCATCCCCTGCCGCTCGGTGGCGATTTCGGCGGCAAGGGCTCCTTCATGGACATCCCGCTTGCCATCCTCCTCGCCCGGTCGACCGCTCGGCCCGTCCGCATGACCATGACCTACCGCGAGGAGCTCGGAGCCGGCAACCCGCGCCATGCCGCCGTGGTCCGGGTCGTGAGCGGCGTGGATCGGGAGGGCCGGATCGGCGCGCGGCTGGTCCACGCGATCTTCGACTCCGGCGCGTACGCGGCCTTCAAGCCCAGCCCGGATGCCGCTCTCCCGGAGATCCAAGGTGGAGCGCGCGGGCCGTACGACATCCCGGTCACGCGGGTCCTCGCAGATGTCGTCTACACGAACACCGTTCCCGGCGGGCACATGCGCAACCCGGGCGAAGCACAGACGGCGGCGGCAGTCGAGATCCACATGGACGCCCTGGCACGCGAGCTCCACCTCGATCCCGTCGCGTTGCGGCGCCGGCACCTGACCACCCAGGCGCGGCTTGGTGAAGACGGAGCCGCATCCGAGGCACGGGCGTTCGACGTGCTGGATGCGGCGGCGACCGCGATCGGCTGGGGCCAGCCACGGCCGCCGGGCGTCGGACGCGGCGTGGCCGTGGTCGCGCTGCACACGTCGCCCGGCGTCTATAGCGGCGCCCTGACGCTCCACGCCGACGGCCATGCGGTTGTGCGCACGCCCCTCATCGAGAACGGCGCCGGGATCCTGACGACCCTCCGCGCCCTGGCCGCGAAACGCCTCCACGTGGCGCCCGAGCGGGTGGAGATCGAGCAGACGACAGATGGCTTCACCACCGACCGCGGCCTAGGCGGCAGCCGGGTCAGCCGCCTCGAGTCGATCGTCGTTCGGCGCCTCGTGACGAAGGCAGCCCTGCGTCTACGGGAGGAGCTGGCCGCCGCAGCCATCCTGTCGCCGGAAGAGGTGGGCATCGAGGACGGAGTCCTCATCCTTCCGACGGGCGAGAGGCTCACCCTCCCGGAAGCCGCCCAGCGACTCGAGGCCACGATCGAGGTGAGCGATGTCTACGAGGCGACCGCGGCGGACTCGGTGACAGTCTCCGTCGCGCAGGCCGCCGAGGTCGAGGTCGATCGGGAGACCGGACGGGTCATCCTGCGCCGGCTCGTCTCTGTCCACGACGTGGGGCGGATCATCAATCCGATCGCCTTCCGTGGGCAGATCGAGGGCGCTCTCGTCCAGGGCGCCGGCTACGCGCTTCTCGAGGACCTGCCGCTCGAGGATGGCCGGGTCGCCACCCTGAATCTCCACGATTACCGTATCCCGACGAGCGTCGACATCCCGACGCCGGAGATCATCCTCCTGCCGCTGGATCCGAATCTCGGGGTGACACCGGTCGGCGAGAGCACACCCGGGGCGGCTCCGGCGATCGTGAACGCCGTCGCCGAGGTCGTCAGCATCCCGCTCCTCGAGTTTCCTCTCCGGCCGGAACGGGTCCGTGCCGCCTTCCTGCGCGCCGGCGAGGCGGCCGGGCGCAGTGCCGGCGAGGCCGACGCTTCAGGCTGACGAGCCCGGCTCGGCCCGGCATCCGTGAGACGCGAGTGCCGACAACGGTATACTCCTGTATTGCAGGGTCCCGCACGGGGGCCCTCTCTTGGCTTCGAGCGGGCGGTCGCACGTCGCTGTGGCCCCAGGAAGCAGCTGGGCGGCACGGAGGGCCAGACGATGCGCGCGGTCGGACGATCCGTCCCGATGGCCGAGGGACGGCAGCGGGTGACGGGCAGACTGCCCTTCGCCGGCGACGTCGTCGTCCCCGGAATGCTCTATGGACGGATCGTTCGTAGTCCACACGCTCATGCTCGGATCCTGTCGGTCGACACCGAGCGTGCCGCGCGTGTGCCGGGCGTCGTTGCGATCCTGACCGGCAGCGACCTCCTCGGCGGCGCCATCGAGCCGTTCTACGGTCCGGTGCTCCCTGATCGCCCCCTCATCGCCATCGACCGGGTCCGGTTCAGCGGGGAGCCCGTGGCCGCCGTGATCGCGTCGGACGCGGCAGCCGAGGCGGCCGACCTCATCGTCGTCGAGTACGAACCGTTGCCGGCGGCGGCCACCGCCGAGGAAGCGTCAGCGCCCGACGCTCCCGTGATCCACGAAATGATCCCCGTCCGGGACTTCAAGACGTTCCCGGACCTCGTCCTCCATCTGGGAACCGGCAGGAACGTCTGCAACCACTTCCGCCTGCGGAAGGGCGACGTGGCCGCCGGCTTCGGCGAGGCGGTACCCGCTGCTGTGGCGCTATATGGAATGGCGTCGTGATCGCGCGTGAGGGGCGGACGATCGCAGTCCCGCAGCGCGGGTCCGGGCGTTCGGCTCGCTGCGAGGGCCGTTGCGTAGTCCGCAACTCTGTTGCGCTACCGCCTATCGTTCGGTGCGAATCGCACCCATCCCTGAAGGCGAGCGTCACCGAGGAGCGAGCGAACAGTGTCTGCTGAAGCCGTCGACATGAACATCATCAACGGGATCGTCGTCACGCCACGGGGCCGCGAGCGCCTCGGCATCGCGATCAAGGATGGGCGGATCGTCGGACTCATTGGAAGACGCCCTGCTCCCGACGGCCGACCAGGTCATCGACGCACGCGGACTGCACGTTCTCCCGGGCATCATCGATCCGGAAGCGCATCCGGGCCATTCCCATCCGCTGTGGGAGGTGGTGGCGTCCGAGTCGCGGGCCGCTGCCGCCGCCGGCATCACCACGTGGGGCATCCAGAACCCGAGCCCCCGCTTCGGGTCCCGGCCGTGGAAGCCGGAGGCCAGCCAGAGGACGTCGTCTCCTTCTTCAAGGTCTTCGATGCCGGCCGCGAAATCTGGGACCGGGACTCGTCGGTCGACTTCTTCTTCACCTTCCAGCTCGAGACCGACGAGCAGGCCGAGGAGATCCCGCGGTACGTCAACTAGCTGGGCGTGACCTCGTTCAAGTTCTACAACCACGTCAACAAGGTCAGCCTCGACAGCTTCTGGTACGCGGCGACGACCGGCCTCGCCCGGGGCTTCGACGACGGGACGTTCTTCCTCGCCTGCGAGCGGGCGGCCGAGGCCGGCGCGATGATCCATTTCCATCCGGAGAACTGGGAGATCGCCCGGGTCCTGGAGAAGCGCCTGCTGGCGTCGGGGCGCGACGACATGGGCGCCTGGGATGACCGCTCGCCGGACTACACCGAAGCCCAGCACGTCCGTGCCTACAGCTACCTGGGGAAGATTACGGGCTGCTCGATGTACGTCCAGCACACGACGAACGCGCGGACGCTCCACGAGATCTGCCGAGCACGCGAAGACGGCGTCTCGCTCTACGCCCAGACCGGTGCGCCGTGGCTCTACTTCACTCGCGAAGCCTGGCGCATCAACACGCCGCTGCGGGACCGCACGAGCGTCGAGGCCGTGTGGGCCGCCCTCCGGGATGGGGTGATCGACACGGTCGGGTCCGATCACGTCGTGGCCCGGGGCACGCGCGAGGAGATGATGGCGGAGGGGGTCTGGTCGCGGAAGAAGAGCGGGTTCCCGTCGCGTGTCGAAATGCTCCTGCCGGTCCTTCTCCACGAGGGCGTCAACAAGGGCCGCATCTCGCTCGAGCGGCTCGTCGAGGCGTGTTGCGAGCGGCCGGCCCAGATCTTCGGCCTCTACCCCAAGAAGGGCGTCATCGCCCCGGGCAGCGATGCCGACCTCGTGTTCGTCGACCTCGACAAGGAGGTGACCGTCAGCGATGATATGGTCCATACCCAGGCGGGCTGGACCCTGCTCCATGGTCATCACATGAAGGGCTGCCCCGTCACCACGATCCTGCGAGGGCGCGTCATCGCCGCATGGGACGAGGGCACGGGGCGGTCGGAGATCGTCGCGGATCCGTCGGGTGAGTACCTGTTCCGGACGCAGGGCGTCCCCAAGCGAAGTCCACACCTGACAAGTCGCCTAGGCCGCTCGGCGGCGAGGCGAAGGAGGTAAAGGCATGGCAGCGCACCGTTCCCCGAGGGGCGTTCGACTCCTCGTGGGCGATGTGCACGCGGGTCGACCCGATGGCCTATCCGCGGGACGACCCCATGTTCGCCAGAAGGTGGTCATCGACGCGTGCCGGCCGTGGGACCGCAGGACGGCTTTTCCCCACGTGGCGACCGCGACCCCCGCGGCCCGGTCGGAGGTGCTCGCCCGGTGGGCGGACCGGCTGGGCTTCGACACGACGGACCTGCAGGAGGAGCGATGAGCGCACGACCCTGGGACGACATCGTCCCCGCCGCGGAACGCCGGCTGTATGCGGCGAGCGGCCTCGGTCAACGCAGCGGGCTCGGCCGGCGGCCGGCGCTGCTCGTCGTCGACGTGACGTACGAGTTCACGGGTGACCGCCCGGAGCCGGCGATCGAGTCGATCAAGCGCTTCCCGCTGAGCTGCGGCGAGGCGGCGTGGGTCGCGCTGCCACGGATCCGCGCGCTGCTCGATCGCGCTCGGGAGCTCGGCGTGCCGGTCTTCTACACGCGGCAGGCGCCCCGCGACACTCGCGTCGCCGCGGGCCTCTGGGCGGCCAAGAACGCCCGCATCTTCGAGGCGACCTCGGGGGGCGACACCGCGATCGACGTGCACGACATCCCGACGATCATCGCCCCGCTGCCCGGAGAACGGGTCATCGACAAGGACAAGCCGAGCGCGTTCTTCGGGACGCCGCTCATCAGCTACCTGGTAGCGCTCGGCGTGGACAGCCTGATCATCGCGGGGACCTCGACGAGCGGCTGCGTCCGGGCGACGGTGGTCGATGCCTTCTCCCTCAACTACCCGACGGTCGTCGCCGAGGACGGATCCTTCGACCGGATCTCCGCGAGCCACAAGGTCAACCTGTTCGACATGGACAGCAAGTACGCCGACGTGCTCCCGGTCGCCGACATCCTCGGGCTGTTGGACGGGCTGTCGGAGGCCGCGGCCGCCCCCCTCCGGGCGGCGGTCGGCGGGTAAAGGCCTTGCTGATCGAGAACGCCACGGTCGTCACGGTCGACGCGGCCGACCGGGTCCTCGATCGCGCCTGGATCGCGATCACCGACGGCGCGATCACTGCGGTCTCGGCCGAGCCCATCGCCCCGCGCCCCGGCGAGCCGCGGCTCGACGCCACCGGCAAGGTGGTGATGCCCGGGCTGATCAACGCCCATACGCACCTCTTCCAGGTCCTGATCCGGGGCGTCTACGAGGAGCTCCCGTTCGTCGAGTGGCTGCGCCGCATCTACGCCTGCGGCCTCGCCCTGACCGAGGAGGACGCCTACCTCTCGGCGCGGTCGGCCGCCGTCGAAGCGTTGACGAGCGGCACGACCACGATCGTCGAGCACCACTTCCTCAACCGGGTCCGGGACCTGCCGGCCGCGACGATCGATGGGATGCGCTCGATGGGGGTGCGGACCGTCTTCGCGCGCACGGCCATGGACATGGGGGCGCTCGCGCCGAGCCAGGTCCTCGAGGCGCCTGACGAGGCCGTCGCCGCATGCGAGGCCCTCCTCGCGTCGTACCAGGCCGCGGTCGCGGATCCGGCCAGGATGCTGTCCGTGTTCGTCGGGCCCAACACCCCCGGGGTGAGCGCTACGGCGGCGATGGCTCGCGCGATGACGGACCTCGCGCAGGCGAGAGGCCTCCGCCAGAGCCTGCACCTTGCCGAGAGCAGGTCCGTCGTCCGCCAGGTGGAGCGCGACCACGGCATCACGGGCGTCGCCCGGTGGCTCGACGCCGAGGGCGCCCTGCGCGGGCCGATCCTCGCGGCCCACTCGGTGCACCTCGACGTCGACGAGCTGCGCCTCCTCGCCGAGCGCGACGTGGCCATCTCCCACAACCCGGTGAGCAACATGTTCCTGGGCGACGGGATCGCGCCCGTGTGGGAAGCCCTCGAGCAGAAGGTGGTGGTGGCGCTCGGGACGGACGGCGCGGCCAGCAACAACTCGCAGGACATGTTCGAGGTCATGAAGGTGGCGCCGCTGCTCCAGCGCGCGCGTCGCGAGGATGCCTCGGCCGTCGGACCGCGCCAGGCGTTGCGGATGGCGACGATCGACGGTGCCCGGGCGCTCGGGCTCGGCGACGTCATCGGTAGCATCGAGGTGGGCAAGCGCGCCGACCTCGTTGTGCTCGACCTAGAGGCCTCGCCCCACACCGTGGCGGTCCACGACGTCGTCTCGCAGCTCGTCCACTGCGCCCCCAGCGACGCCGTCTCGTCCGTCCTCGTGGACGGCAGGCTCATCGTCAACGAGGGCCGGGTCGCCGGCATCGACCAGCAGGCCCTGCTCGCGGACGCCCAGGCGGCGGGCATGGACCTGGTGCGCCGGCTCTCGGCCATCGTCTGACCGCCCTCGCCGGCCGCGGCGCTCGCGGTCGGCTGGCGCGGCTCAGATGCGGTACGGGTCGAGGGTCGTGGCCGAAAAGAGCGCTGCCGGCTCGAGGGCCGTCTCGATGACGCCCTGGGCCCGCGCCAGGTCGAGGAACGCGGCGAGGGTCTCGTGGTTCGCGGCGAGCCCGTATGCCCACGGGTCCGCTCCCATGAGCAGCGCGGTCTGTTCCGCCTGCTCGAGCTGGAAGGGGAGCGAGGTGGCCAGGGCGCTCTCTTCGCCGAGCGCCTCGTACGCCAGATCCTTGGCGGCGTCGAAGGGCTTGAACAGCGACTGGGCGAGCCAGCGGTGCCGGTCGACGAGTTCGGCCCGGACGACCACGGTGTGCATGATCGGGAAGATCTTGGTGCGTCGGTAGAAGTCGCGAGCGAGCGCCCAGGGGTCGGGGAACAACCGCCGGGCCGCGTTCTCGCGAGATCCGCCCGGGCTGCTCGAGCCCGCCCTGCACCCAGGTCACACCCGAAGGTTCGAGGCCGGAGTCGCTCAGGATCCCGCGCGCCCAGATCGCCGCCGTCATCCGGTACTCCGGCACCCCGATACGGCCGCCACGAAGAGCGGCGGGATCGGTGTCCGGCGAGCGTGACGGAACGAAGATCGAGGAATGGCGGAACAGCCGCGAGGGGAACACGGGGATGGCCACTAGATCGTCAAGGCCGCGTGCTCGTCTCGAGACATACGCGCCCAGCGACATTTCGGCGGCGTCGAACTCCCGATGCCGCAACATGCGCCAGAAGGCCTCTTCGGCCTCCAGCGCCAGATAGGTAAGGCGAATGCCTTCCGGTGTAACGCGGCCGTCTCGAAGCGCTTCCGTCCGATCGTATCGGCCACAGGCCAGCGTGAGGTCGATCACGAGTCCCACAGTAGGCGATGGGCCAAGCACGTTGCTCGTGGTGCAACGAGCGCGCTCAGGTGCGGAGGGAGCCGGAAGTCAGGCAGGGCGCCGCACCGTGGGCAGGCCGCTGGGGACGGCGCCGAGCCGCAACTCGGACGTGAGGTATCAGTAGCGGGCCGACGACCTGCGCGCTAGTCAGGGGCGGTGCGCCCGAGGCGAGCGATGGACCAGCCACGGTCGGCAGTCAGCCCTCGGCTGGTCGATCGGACCGATCAGGAGCAAGCGCGCCGCCGTTTCCCGATACGCGCTCCAATTGTCTCCGGGGCGCGTCTGGACCGAACCGAGACGGTAGCCCGATCACGCCAAGGATGACGGAGGCGTAGCCCTGGAAGGACTTGGACGGCCGCATTCATGCGTTCAGAGCAGCGACGCGCGAGAGGGCATACCTACGGCCCGAGAAACCAACGGGTCGAGCCAACCCATGGCCATGACGGCAAACCCTAACCGGCTGCGGCGTCACCCTTGTGCGGCGCGGCCATCTAAACGGGCACGTTCGCTCCCAAACGAGAAGACGTCGACCGTCGCCACGGCTTCGGCAGCGAGCGATTGTCGGCACAGCGCCGTCGCTGCCTCATCGACCCGCTCCGCCACGATCACGACGCCGTACTGGTGTGCCCCGCCTTTCGTAGAGTCCGATAACTGGATGTCATGCTCCTGTCTCGATAGGAGGCAGCCATGGGAAGAAGGGGGTATCCGGCTGAGTTCCGGCGCCGCGTCGTGGATCTCGTCGAGGCCGGGCGCAAGGTCACCGATGTTGTCCGCGATCTCGGTGTCAGCAATCAG
>PLZO01000029.1:0-56315 GCA_003152165.1 Chloroflexota bacterium | reverse complement strand
TCGCGTGCTCGCGGTCTCGGAGTCCGGCTACTACGCCCAGCATCGTCGTCCACCGTCGGCCCGGACGATCCGGCACGCACTCCTCACCGAGCTGATCCGCCGAGTCCACCTCGAGGGCCGGGCCAGTTACGGGGCTCGGCGCGTCCACGCCGAACTCGTCCTGGGCCAGGGTCTCGTCGTCGGTCGCTGTGCGGTCGAGCTGCTCATGCGCCGGGCTGGGATCGCCGGCGCGTCCGGACGTCCGCAGTTCCGGCGGATCCCGCACTTCGCCAGCGCTGGCGACGTGGTCGAACGCCGGTTCCGCCGCGATGAACCCGACCGCTTGTGGGTCACCGACATCACCGAGCACCCGACCCGCGAGGGCAATGTCTACTGCGCCGTGGTCCTCGACGTGTTTAGCCGTCGGGTCGTCGGCTGGTCGATCGATGCGACCCAGACGGCCGCCCTGGTCACGAACGCCCTGGGGATGGCGATCGACGGACGCCGGCCCGACGGGACCGTCATCCATTCGGACCAGGGCACCCAGTTCACCAGCTGGGCGTTCACGAGGCGGGCGCTCGATTCCGGGCTCATGCCCTCGATGGGCACGGTCGGGAGTTGCTTCGACAACGCCATGATCGAGTCGTTCTGGAGACGGATGCAGGTCGAACTCCTCGACCGGCGGATCTGGCGAACACGGGTCGAAGCTGGCCAATGCGATCTTCGAGTANNCGAGTTCGAGACTCGGCATCAGACAACGACAGTGGCCTGATATCCAGCAACTCGGCTCCACGGAACCCAGGGCAGGCCAGAGTCTCCCATCAGACCCAGGGCGGTTCAGATACCTGGGAATGGAACACCGAGGCCAGGGCGGCCTACGAGGAGATCGTGGAAGCGGCGCTGGGTCTAGTCGGGGCTCGGGTCGCTGGGAGCGACAAGAAGGGCGGCGACAAAGGGATTGACGGGCGCCTCTACTTCCATGAGTGGACATCGGAGACACGACAGATCGTTTTCAGTGTGAAGGCGGGGCACCTAGTCCCGAACCACGTTCGCGACCTCCGAGGCGTGATCGAACGCGAGAAAGCGGAGATCGGCGACCTGATCTCATTCGAGGAGCCCACCGCTGGGATGCGGTCCGAGGCGGCGGAGGCTGGCTTCTATCGACCCGACCCTGGAACCCATGTGACCGGGTGGGCGCAAGACGATGGCGATGCCGAGCCCAGTCCGTCGCCGTGGGGCAGACACCCCCGGATCCAGCTCCGGACGATCCGGGAACTGCTCAACGGCAGGGGCATCGACTATCCGCACGTCACCGGAGCGAACATCACGCTCCGGAAGGCGCAGCGCATTCGGGGACCCGAACCGGAGCCGCTGGAGTTGTTCGAGACGGAACGCGCTGCGGAAGAGTCGGAGCCCTACGATTCAAACTGATGCACTACCGGCCGCCGCAAGGCCTTGACAGCCTTGACAAACCTGCTAGGCTCCCAACCTCCCATGTGTAACAGTCATCACAGCCAGACGGAGTCGATCGGATGAGTCGGGGGGTCCGTCGGGCCCACCCGCCCTCGTGTCTTCTGCCGGCCTGCGCGTTGGGGAGCGACGTGGTCGCTGGCCATGGGCCCCCGTCCTCGTTCATTGCGTGCCCCCAACCGACCCAGCCGTGAAGGCAGAGGAGAAGCACCGATGAGTCCAGTTCGACGCGCGAGGCGGGCGACTCGACTAGCGCTCCCGATGGTCGCGGCACTCGTGGTGGTCGCCTGCTCGGGGACCGCCTCGACGCCGCCGGCGACGTCTACTCCGGGCCAGCCGACAGGCACGCCCAGCGCCGCGACGAGCGCCCCCGCCGCGACGGGCACCTCCGCCTCGCCGTCGGGCCCCGCGGGATCGCCAGGCGCCTTGCCCGCACCCGAGGTCACCCAAGTCAAGGCCGGCACGGTCCCGGACACGACGGCCCATGACGCTGAGGTCGCCGTCGAAGATGGCCTGTTCGCCAAGAACGGCTTGACGGTGACCACGCAGATGTTCACGACCGATGGAGACATGGTCACCGCGCTGCTCGCCGGGCAGGTTGACATGATCTTTACTGCGGGTGTGGCCGGGCCGATCGGATCCCTCGCGACTAACTCGCCGCTCGTGGTCGTGATGATGAGCCACGACAACATCCCCGACAATCTGTACACGGCCAAGAACGTCAAGACGGCCGCGGATCTCAAGGGCAAGTCCATCGCCATCAGCAGCTTCGCATCGGACACCTATGGCGAGGCCCTCGTCATGCTCGCGCAATTGGGGCTGTCGCCCAGCGACGTGACCATCACGCCGATCGGCGACGACGCCGCGCGACGTGCCGCGCTCGTCGCGGGCAGTGTGGCCGGGTCGCTCAACGACCGAGCCGAGAAGCCGGCGATGGCGGCGCTCGGTTTCAATGTCCTGCTCGCGAGTCAGGATATCACCGGCAAGCTACCCGTGAGCGCTGTGGTCACCACGAGGGCGTACGCGCAGAAGAACCCCAACACCGTGCTCGCCGTCGTCGCGTCACTGCTTCAGGGACTGCACACCTTTCTGACCAATCCGGCCGACGCGGCGCAGGCGGCGGTGAAGTTCGAGAAGATCGATCTGGCCACCGCCACGGCCGACGTCCAGGCCGATCTGCCGGGATGGACACCCCAGAATGGACGGCCCACGCTGGCCGAGTTCCAGCTCGCCCAGTCTTTCTTCTCGAAGACCGACCCGGCCTTGGCCAAAGTCGACGTATCGCAGGCCTTCACCACCCAGTTCGTTGACCAGTTGCAATCGCTCGGGTGGTACCAGGCGAATGGCATCGCGCCCTAGGAGTGTGTGTCAGTAACGGGAATCAGTGAAATTGGCTCCCACTCACGCCTCGAAACAGGGCTGATTTCGCGAGCTTCTCCCCTGATGCCTATCCCTCAGCCTGTGCTTGATGGATAGGCATCGAGGCGACTATCGCCGACGCCATCCTCGATCGCCTGCTCGCCGGAGCCCATCGGATCGAGCTGCGCGGCGAGTCGATGCGGCGGGCAGAGCCGCAGAAGTCCTCGGCTGGCGCCGAGGCCCCGTCCGATGGTCGCTGAGCTCGTGGCACACTAGGCCGACCAGCGAAGCTCGAAGGAGGTGAGGATCAGGGGATGAATTGGCGCCCTGCGTCGGCCGCTAGCGCGGCCTCCGAGAAGGCGGCGAAAACCCGCGAAACAGGGTGGCGAATTCCGGCGAACTGGAGTGGCGAATTCAGCGAAATGCGCACTTGGTCTCAGGGCGCCCTGAGGGCGATGTTCGTCGGCGGCTCGCCGGGCGATGTCTTGCGCGCGGTGGAGGAACTGTCGGTTGAGCACACCGCCGACCCCGAGCGCTGGCATAAGGTTTGGCGCGAGATCGGCGATCGGCTCGCGGAGCGCGCGGAAACGGCTCGGCAGCGGGGCCATCTCCTGACGGCCGCCTCGTCGTGGCGACGGGCGGCGATCTACGTGCAGTGGTCGGTGGCGTTCCTGCCGGTCGACGACGCTCGGCGTACGGAGGGTCACCGGCGCTCCATCGAGCTGTTCACTGCCTATGCCGTCGTCTCTGATCCTCCGATCCAGCGGGTGGAGGTGCCATACGAGGGCACCTCCTTCCCCGGCTGGCTCGTCCGCCCGGCCGCCGAGGGTGCGGTGCCGTGCGCCATTTACCTTCCCGGCTGGGACAGCACGAAGGAGCAGGGGAGTGGGCTCGCGGCCGCCCTCGCCGAGCGCGGGATCGCTACCTTGCTGTGCGACGGGCCGGGCATCGGCGAGGCTGTGGCCTTCCGCGGTATGCCGAACCGGCATGACTACGAGGTTCCCGGGCGGGCCGCGTTCGAGCTGTTGCTCAACGAGCCGCGCGTCGATCCCGCACGGATCGCCGTCGTGGGCTCCAGCTTGGGCGGTTACCGGGCCGCCCGCTACGTCAGCCTCATCCGACGGGGCGTGCGGGTCTCGCACCGGCGTTGGTGGGCGGTGCTCACCGGCGCCGCAGACGGTGGCCAGCGGTCATAGCAGGGGCAGGCCGCGTCGTGCACGGTACGCCACGGAAGAAGCGCCGGCTCCTGAAATACGAAGCCGATCGACGATGGGATCCCCCGCACGACCTGACCGTCGAGCAGGACCGATCCCTCGTCGTACGCCACGAGGCCCGACATGATCCGGAGCATCGTTGTCTTGCCACAGCCCGACGCGCCGATCGGCGAGACGAAACGGCCCTCCTTGATTGTCAGAGACACCTTCGAGAGGACGAGGAGAGGCTCTCCAATCCCTTCCCGGGCCTGGGATCCCGCTTGGATACGTTGCGGACTTCGATGCGCCCGCTGCGGCCGCCTGCATCCATCATGTCTGCTCGCGTCCGTTTGAGGTGACGAGCCGCAGGCTGGGCGATCATCGAAGTGGGCCCTCAGGCTTCGAACAAAGCGGTGGGTCGGGCCGCCCAGGGGGTGAGGCGTCGACGAAGGATCTCGAGGAACATGGTCCCGATCACCCCGACCATCGAGGACGTGATGATCGCAGCCATCAACGACGCGGTCTCGAAGGAATCACCGAAGTTCGTGATGAGTCCACCCAAGCCCTTGAGGCTCACATCCATCTCGGCGATGATGACGCCGACCAGCGCTCTGGCCAGTGCGATGCGTAGTCCCGCAAAGATGAACGGCAGCGAATGCGGCATCGCGATGTTCCGGATGACCGAACGCTCGGTCGCGTGGTAGACGCGTCGCTGGAGTGTCACGGACGCCTTCGGATGTGGCGACGATGATGGGCCAGATGGACATCAGAAAGGTGACCGCAACCTCTGCCGGAAGTCGATGCCGAACCAGATCACGATCAGGGGTACCACCCCAACCAAAGGTGTGGCCAGGAAGAAGCTGACGTACGGCGACAACACCCGATTGGCCGCTGGACTCCGGCCCATGAGGACGCCGATCGCGATGCCGAGGAGCGCCGCGAGCGCAAACCCGACTGCGAGCACTTCCATGGCGCGCAGGAACGCGGGCGCGAGTGTGCCGTCCTGGATGATCTGGTAAAACGCGATCGCGACGGCGGATGGGGTCGCGAGGAGGATCGGGTTTAGCCCCGATCCAACGATCTCCCAAGCCACAAGAAAGACGGCCACCGACAGCACCGGCAGCGTCGCCTGGTTCCTGGCCACTGACCGGAGGACGAGTCGAGGCCGTGACACCCGTATGCCTGGACGCCCCACCGTGTCCGTCCCGACAGCTGCGCCACGACGTCGCCCGACGTAGAGGGCTACTTTACGCACTGGACTTGGCCGCTAGCCGGAACCCCGCTGCGAGCTCGCGCATGCCGGCCGCAAGGACGCCGCTGTCAGAAGAGAGTCCGATGAATGTGAAACCGAGGCTGATGTGGCTGTCGAGTTCCTGGATGCCCCTGAGGAGGATCCCCGCCGCCTTATGATGTCGGCCGGCGGCTGCGCATACCTTGTCTAGGGCGTCAAGATAACGAGGATCGCGAGTCTGGCCGGGGATTGCCATCGAGAACGTAAGGTCCGACGGGCCCACGAAGAGCACATCGACGCCCGGCACGGCGGCGATGGCATCGACGTTCGCGACCGCGCGCTCATTCTCGATCTGGATCACCCCGAGGAGTTGGCTGGCTGATCTGTGGATCGGATCGTAGCCTTCCACGCCGAAGCGAGCCGCCCGGGTCATCAGCGCGACACCCCTCGTGCCGGCGGGCGGATACTGCATGTAGGAGACGGCGGTCGCCGCTTCTTCGGCGGTTTCGACGCGCGGAACCATCACACCCGCTGCGCCAATATCGAGAGCACGGGCGAAACGCGGTCGATCGTTGGACTCGACGCGCACGACCAGTGAGGCGCTCCCGTTTCCCGTTGCCTGCAAGTGGGCCAGCAAGTCGGCCTCGGGACCGGCGCCGTGCTCAAGGTCAAGCAGGAGCCAATCGAGGCCCGCCGTCGAGCAGATCTCGGTCGCGAGGGGTGATCCTAGGTTCAGGAATGTACCGACCACGTGCTCGCCCGCGCTGACGCGGTCTTTCAACTCACCGGGCGACGTTCGCTGCATCTCTACCTCCTCAACAACGGCGTTCGAGACCGAGAAGAGCTTGAGGGCATCACGGCCCTTCGGGTCCCGGAGAGCGGCCCCGCGGTCGAGGCTCTCATGAGGGTCGCGCCCGAGCTCGGAGCATGGTCGGAGCGGCGGTGGCCGGAGCGGAGGAGGATGAACGCCGCCACGTGTTCACCTCCCCGAAACGGCGAGCTCGACACCGCGCGGTTGCTGGCCCAGCGCCTCGGCCAGCCGGCCAACGCCCTCGGCGAGGGATCGCCGACCGGATGCCAGCGAGACACGGACCGCTCGGTCCGCGCTCGGGCCGAACGTGCTTCCAGGGGCTACGGCGACCCCCTTCTCGGTCAGCAGCCAGCGGACGAAGGCGCGGGAATCTCGGCCGGCCGCCGAAATGTCGACCATCGCGTAGAACGCACCCTGCGGAACCGCGAGCAGAAGGCTGGTTCCCTCGAGCAGACGGACGATGAGGTCACGTCGGTCACGATAGGCGGAGACCATCTCGGAGACGCACTCCTGCGGTCCAATAAGGGCCGCCTCGGCGGCCTTTTGGACGATGCCAGTGGCGCAGCTGATGACTGGCTCCTGGATCTTCGTCACCTCCGCGCCAAGGCCGGGAGGGGTGAGCAGATAGCCAGCCCGCCAGCCTGTCATGGCGTAGGTCTTCGAGAAGCTCCACGCGCTGAAGACCCGCTCCGGCAGGAGCGACGCCGGACTCACGTGGTCGGTGCCGAACGTGATCGCCTCGTAGCACTCGTCCGAGACGATGTAGGCCCCGGAACGGTCGGCGATGGCGCAGATGGCCTCCACGGTCGCCCGCCCAAACACTCCACCGGTTGGGTTCCCCGGCGAATTGATATAGATCGCCTTGGCCGCGGTCCGCGTGGCCAGCTCTTCGAGCGCCTGCAGGTCGGGCTCGAAGCCGCGCTCCAGGAGGAGCGGGTAACGGACCGGGCGTCCGCCGGCGAGCAGGACCATCGCCTCAGTGTGAGGCCAGCCAGGGTCGGGGATCAGCACGACGTCGTTGGGCTCCACCAGCGCCATGAACGCCTCGAAGAGAGCGCCAACGCCGCCTACCGTGAAGATGACGTCATTCGGTGCCGCCGACACCTTGTTCTGGCGCTCGAGCTTCTCGCAGAGTGCCTCACGAAGCGACAGGTAGCCGCGCGATGGCGTGTACTTCGTGTAGCCGTCTCGGGCAGCCCGGACAGCCGCCTCGACGATGTGCGGCGGCGTCGGGAAGTCGGGTTCGCCGACTTCCAAATGGATGACGTTCGGGATGGTCGCCGCGAGGTCCATCACCTCGCGGATCCCGGATCGTGGCAAGTCCCGCAGGCGGGATGCCAGGCCGGCGCGGCTTTTCCCGCCCCCAGGTAGTTCATTCACTGAGCTGCTCCTCTCACGACCTGCGCCTCACGCGTCGCGGTTCTCCGATCTCCTGGCGCTGACGCATCAGATTCACAGGCTCGCCGTCGGTGACCATGAAGACGTCTTCGACGCCGAAACAGTAGTTCCCGATCGGCCACTGGAACTCCGCGGCGACCATACCAGGACGTAGATCCCACTCGTTCGCCTTGGCGAACACTTACTGCGAACTCCAACCTCCGTCCACGCCTAGGTTTTGGCCCGTGATAAATCCTGCGCCTGGTGAGGCCAAGAACAGCACCGCTTCCAGCACGTCCTCGGGGCTTCCGACGCGTCTCATCGGGGTGTGATCTAGCACATAGCGCTGATTGCTTTCCTCCTCGAGCCACTGCTCATTCAAGCTCGTCCGGATGTAGCCTGGTGCCACCGCGTTTACGCGAACCTTCGGCGCCCAGCGCACGGCCAGGTAGCGAGTTATGTAGATCAGGGCGGCCTTGCTGGCACCGTATGTGATCGGCGCGCCTGTCACTGCGTGGCCGGCAAGGGAGGTGATGTTGACTATGGATCCGCCGACTCCGGCAAGCATGCGTTCGCCGAGCCGCTGGGTCAGCAGGAAAGTGCCGCGCACGTTGACGGCGAACGTGTCATCCCACTCCGCTGGCGTCGTCTGCTCCGCCGCGGAGCGCAGGATGACGCCGGCCGCGTTCACGACAATGTCCACGCCGTCGTGCCAGCGCCACGCCTCCTCGGCGATTCGCTCGGCTGTTTCTGTGTCGCACAGATCGCCGACGACCGCTTTGAATGAGACGTCATGCGCCGCGGTGAGCTCCTCGCCCAGCCGGGAAATGGCGGCTTGTCGCCGTCCGACGGCGACGACGTCGGCGCCGGATGCGGCGAGTCCGATGGCGAGGGCTCGGCCGATGTCGCCGCTGGCGCCCGTCACCAGCGCCACCTTGCCGCGCAGGCTCTCGTAGCGATTCCCTGGCGCGCACACGGCGGAGGCACTCTGCCTGTGAGCGGCCATGGCGATGCGTCCTTGGGCGCGGGGTGGTGTCTCTCGGGGTGGTGTCACTCTTGGCTCCCGCTGATTGCGATGGCGTCGATCTCTACGACCGCTCCGGGGATCACGATTTCGGTGACGCAGGCGACTGTCGAGGTCGGGAACGGCGGCTCGATCAGCTCTGCACGAACGGTGCGAAATGCCTCAGAGGCGTCCGTCCCGACGACGAACGCCGTAAACTTGACAATGTGCTTCAGGCCGCCGCCGCTGGCTTCCAGGGCGACGCTCAGGTTATGAAAGACCTGACGGACCTGTGCGATCGGATCACCGTCGCCGACCAAGCGCCGGTTCTGATCGACTGGAAGCTGACCGGAGACGAAGACGAGACCGCGGGTCTCGATTGTCTGCGAGAATCCGCGCGGGGCCGGCATCCCGTCAGGGTTGCGCGTAAGCAGCGACGGCCTGTTCGATGCGGTATCGCGTGTCATTGGCCTGTCTCCTTTCCGTCGGCGGGAGCGTCGACATCGTCCGCCGGGTCGACTCTGCCAAGCACTTCTACCGCGTCATCAGTCCCGATGACATTTCCGTATTTCTGGTCGATCTCGTAGAGGTTCACGAGATGGCTGGTGTTGCTGCGGTCGAAGGTGGCTTCATCGACCACGAGCACTCGGAAGCCGTAGGAGAAGGCATCGATCGCCGATGCTCGGACACACCCGCTCGCCGTCCTGCCGCAGAGCACTACCGTGTCTCTGGCGACGTCCACGAGCAGCGAGGTGAGTGACGTGCCGAAGAACGCGCTGGGCATGCGCTTCTCCACCACCATGTCATCCGGACGAGGCTGGATTTCGGCGACGAAGGACTCGCCCTCCGCATCGTTCTCAGGGAGCTCAGCAGATGCACTCGTGCGCGCCCAGCCCCCCAGCGGCCATGCGGTCTTGTTGACTGGGCCATGTGTGAAGACCACGGGTACGCCGGCGGTGTGCGCGGCGTCGAGCAGACGTGCTATGGCAGCCACGCTGCCCCAGGCTTGCTCTCCACAGCTGTTGGGATAGCGTTGGATCGACTCCAGGATCGGCTGCGGGCGGTCGCCGGTGAAGTTCCGTGTGGCGTCGACGACGATGAGTGCGGGTCGCCGGCCGGCGACCACCCGCCGCCCGTATCCGGCCGCTGCGTAAATCGCGCATTCATGCTCCGGGATAGCCGATTGCCATGGTTGCTCAGTTTGCCTTGGTTGCTCAGTCATCGGTTGAACTCCGGGATCACTTCGGTGCCTAGGAGGCGCACGTTCTCCAGGAACCGATTGAATGACGAGCGCATGTCGAACACGATGTGGGTGACCCCGAGCTCGATGAAGCGCTCGACGTAGCGGCAAAGGTCCCGCCCGTTGCCCCAGATCAAATACCCCTCGAGGTCCTCGAGTGTGAGGCTCGTCCGTCCGCCCCCAACCGGCACGCGGTGGAGCGCCTCCGCCTTGACCTTGTCCAGGTTAAAACTGGAGAGCGCGTCGTTCGCAGATGCCGCGATTGAGGTCTGTGGCATGGCGGCGAATGTGAACGGCTTCGTCGTCGGGCGAGTCTTCAGCAGTTCTCTGGCACGTTCGAGGCGCGGAGCCATGCGGTCGTACGGCAACCGGCTAGGGATCCAGCCGTCGCAGAACTCGGTGGCAAAGCCCACCGCCTTAAATGACAGCCCGCCATACCAGATTGGCAGGTCGCCGCTCACGGGTCGCGGGCTGACGCTACCCCATGGGATCTTGAACTGCTCGCCCTCAAAGCTGAACTCCGTCTGGCCCCACGCGCGCCGGCATACCGCTACGGTCTCGCGGACGAGCTGCTCGCGCGCGGCGAAGGGCATCTGCACGGCGTTGAACTCCTGCACATCCCAGCCCATGCCGATACCCAGGATTGCGCGCCCGCCGGTCATGTAGTCGAGCGTCGCGAAGAGCTGCGCCACCTTCATGGCGTGACGGTGGGGCGTGATGATCGCCGCGCCGAGCTTGACGTGGCTCGTCATTGCGCCGAGCGCCGCAAGGGTCAGCGTTCCCTCGGTGATGAACCCGGGGTCGCTGATCCCGCCGTGCTCCCGGTGATCAGGCGATATGAACAGGTGATCGCGGACCCAGAGTGAGTCGAAGCCCAGGGAGTCTGCGAGCTGACTGCCTTCCCGCAGCAACTCCATCGACGCGTGCTCCGTGAAATGCGGCATGAGGAGGCCGAACTCGACTTTGTGCGGTGACGCAGGTGCGCTTTGCTCAGTTGCACCCTGGGGCGAAGCGCTCATGCGAGTTGACTCGCATCGTCTTTCGGTGCGCTGTGTGAGAGGCGGGTACGCACGTTCTGGGCGAACTCGTCCATGATGTCCTCGCCCCTCCGCATCACGATGCTATGACCCATGCTTGCCAGCCGCCCGTACACTTGGAAGTCGTTCTCCAGCCAGACGACTGCGCCGCCCGTTTCGGCGGCGAGGACCCGGAGCTGGAGGTCCGAGACCATCCTGGCCCCCGTATGCCGGTCGGTTCCCTGGACGCGCGCGGTGATCTTCTGACCATCCACCACGTCGACGACGTCGATCTCCAGCTGGAACTCGACACGAAACTGCCCGACGCGAACCTTCACCGTTGCTGCGTAGTGTCCCGGTTCACCTTCGGCGCGGGCGCTCGTGCATCCAGGAATGCAGGACGCGAGCTCTGGTATGTTCCAGAAGAACTTCCACACTTCCTCTGGGCTCGCCATGACGTCAACTTGTCGTTCCAGCTTCATGCCGAACCGCCCTCTCTCGCCAACCCGTGATCACTTGACCTCGGGCACAACGCTCGTGTTCGATCCCTCGGCCGCTGCGGCCTCTCGCATGGCCCGCCAGATGACTTCTGGTGTCATCGGCAGGTTGTACACGCGCGCGCCGGTCGCAGCGGCGATGGCGTTCCCAAGCGCGGCCGCAACGGGAAGGATGCTGCCCTCGCCGATCCCGCGTGCACCGTGCGGGCCGGGGCCGTCCCCATTCTCGATCAGGACAGTCTCGAAGCGCTCCGGCAGCTCGGCGAACGTCGGGAGTCGGTAGTCCACAAGGCTCGCGTTGAGCAGCTGCCCCCCCTCGAACTCGAGGCGCTCGCAGAGCGCTGCTCCCATCCCCATGACGGCAGCCCCGATGTCCTGCCCCTCGCAGAGCTTCGGATTGATCGCCCTGCCTACGTCGAGTATCGAGACATAGTGCAAGATTTGAACGGAGCCTGTCTCGGTGTCGACCCGCACTTGCGCACCAGCAACACCGGGCTCCCAGAACGCCGTCATGCCGCCGAGGACGTTGTCGGCTGCCTTCGTGCGGAAGTAACCGGTCCCGATGAGCTGCCCTCCTCGCAGCAGGCTCCCCCTCCGAATCACCTCGTCGACGGAGGCCGTAACCTGGCCGGCCGAGAGCGCACCGTGTCGCAGCACGGCCTGCGCCCCGGGTGGCACTTCGTAGAGGTCACGGAAGGCGTCGATGAGCTGCTCACGTATCTGGCGCGCAGCCATCACGACGGCACTGCCGACGAGCGTGAGGGTCCGACTCGCATTGGTTCCCGAGTCGTATGGGGCTCGACGCGTGTCCGGCAACGCGACGCGCACATGCTCGATCTCAAGCTGAAGCTCTTCCGCGACGAGCTGCGCGAACACTGTCAGCATGCCCTGGCCGATTTCGGTGGATCCCACGAGGACCGTCGCACTGCCGTCCTCCTCAAGGCGTACCTCGGCGTTCGATGCCGTGCGCTGGCCTCCGCCGTCCTTCAGGCCGACCGCGTAACCCTCGCCCACGCGCCACGGACCAGACTCGTCTGGCGGGACGGTAGATGCGCCGTGCATGTGTTCGCGAACGACGGTGAGTGAAGCAGGCAGGTCGCAATCCAGCGGCGTGTCATCTGGGGAGAAGTGTTCCCCTCGATGCAGGATGTTGCGCTGCCGGAGTTCGAGCGGGCTCATGCTGAGGCGTTCTGCGATCACGTCCATTTGCGACTCGTAGGCCCAAACGACCTGCGGTGCGCCGAACCCGCGGTACGCCCCGGCGGGCGGCAGGTTGGTGTAAACGGCGCATGACCGGCTGCGCACGTTGTCGATGCGGTACGGGCCGGGCGCGCGATAGCCGCCCTTGTCCGCGACGCGCGCACCCGCGTCGGCGTACGCGCCGGTGTTGAACAGGCTGAGACAGTCACGGGCGACGATTAGTCCGTCAGCCGAGACGCCGGTTGTCAGTCGAACACGCGCTGCGTGTTGCGTGATCGTTAAGGCGGACTCGTTGGCACTGAGCGAGAGCTTCACCGGGCGACCCGGGACAGCGAACGCGCACGCGGCACCGATCGGTTCGATCTTTGTGTAGAGTTTGGCGCCGAACCCCCCGCCGATCAGGGGCGCGACAACGTTCACTCGGTGCAGGTGCAGGTCGAACAGCCGCGCGAGGTCGCGCCGGACGATGAAGGGCGACTGCGTCGCCGACCAAATCGTGAGCTCCGAGCCATCCCATAGGGCGATACACTCGTAGCGCTCCAAGGGAAATGCCTGCAGCGCCGGTACCTCAAATGTGTCCTCGAAGACGTGCGTAGCGGAGGCCAGTGCACGGTCGACGTCGCCATGTTCCCGAGCGAACGTGTGGCAGCAGTTCCTGCTGCTGGCGCCCTCACGTGCCAGCCACGGCACGCCCTCACTCCCCTGCTCCGCGTGCACAGGCGGCGCATCTGCGGACAGCGCCTGGTCGATTGTGGTTAACGCAGGGAGCGGGTCCCAGTCAATCTCGAGGTCGGCGGCGCCGCCGACCGCGTCCTCGTGGCTGCGCGCGATCACCACCGCCGTTGGCTCGCCTTGGTACCGAGCCTCGCCGTGCGCGAGTACGGGTTGGTCCTCGATGAAGGTTCCGTAGAGTCTTGGCGGCACTTGCTCTGCTGTGAGGACGGCGATCACGTCGGGTCGCTGTCGCACATCGTCGGCATGGATGACGTCTATGCGCGCGCGGGGGAACGAGCTGCGCGCAATTGCGGCGTGTACCATTCCCGCGAACTTCAGGTCCCCGGTGTACTTCGCGCGGCCGGTTACTTTATCGATGCCGTCCACACGGGGGATGCTCTTCCCGACCACCGTGTTAGTCATGCCGGATCCGTTCCGATGCAAGAACAACGGCGGACAGGATCGGCTGGTACCCGGTGCAGCGACATAGGTTACCCTTCAAATAGTCCCGTATGCGTTCTCGATTTGGCTGGGCATCATCTTCGAGCAGAGACTTCGTGGCCAGGATCATGCCCGGCGTACAATAGCCGCACTGAGTTGCGTTCTCGTCGAGGAACGCCTGCTGGATCGGGTGGAGTTCCGAACCGGACGCGAGTCCCTCGATTGTCTGAATCTCAGCTCCGTCAGCCTCGAACGCCAGGTACGTGCAGGCGCTGACCGGACGCCCGTCGACGAGGACGGTGCAGACGCCGCAGACTTGTACGTCACATGAGCGCTTCGTACCGGTCAGGTTGAGGTCCTCACGGATGAAGTCGACGAGCAGTTGGGTAACTGGAACCTCGCGGTCAATGTCGTGACCGTTTACCTTGCAGCGGATCCTGCGTCGCTCACTGACCCGGTTCATTGCGATGCTCCTCGCCATCACTGCCCTGCGTTTCGTGCTGCATCGGCATGTGCGCGTGCGCGGGCCACTTCCAGCGCCCGCCATACGAAGACCTCTACCAGGTGCCGCTTGTAATCTTCGGAGCCGTGGGCGTCGGCGGCGACCGTGCAGGTCTCGGCGGCGCGAGATGCCGCCCGCGCCACTGCCATCGGCCACTCCCCCGTGCCGGAGTGCACTCCGACCAGTTCGGACTCGGCGGGCTCGATCCGCTCCGGCCGCGGCCCAACCGCCCCAACCGCAATCCGGGTCTGGCTTACTGTCTCGCCGTCGGGATCGAGCGCAACCTGAGTCGCCACGCCGATCGTTGGGCGCTCGAGGAAGCCGAACCGCAGATACGCAGTGCCGGAACGCGCCGGTGCGGGCGGAATGACCACCGCCGTCATCACGTCCCCTTCCGCCAGGGCGGTCGCGAACTCGTCGAGAAGGAAGCCGCCGATCGGCAGCTGACGACGCCCATGCGGATCAGTGATCTCCACTGACGCATCCCACGCGCTCAGCAAGGTCCCTGGGTCGGCGTGCGGCTCCCCGAAGCAGAGATTTCCGCCAATAGTTCCCTGGTTCCTGACACGGACGTTGGCCACGCCGTGCTCCATCTCGGCCAGCGCCTCCCACTGCGAACGCGACGCTGACCAGGCTTCGAGCTCCCGGTGGGTCGTGGTGGCACCGATGCGCACTTCGCGTCCGGAGCTGCTGAAGGAGATGCCCCCCAAACCGAGGTGCTTGACGTCGACGAGGTACTCCGGTGCGAGCAGGTCCTCCTTCATCGCGAGAAGCAGCTCTGTGCCTCCGGCGTACACGGCGGCAGCGAGACCGTGCTGGGCGAGGAACTCACATGCCTCCTCCACAGATCCCGGCTCACATATGCGAAACGACTTCAGCATCGCGGGTCCGCTCGCGTCCGGTGCACAATGCGCCAGCGGCATTCATCCATTGTCGAGCTTCCTCTCCTTGATGACGCCCATTTCCTGAAATGTATTCCGGATCCTCTCGGCGTACGTGCCGAACCGGTATGACGATCTGTCTGCATATCGCCGTGGGCGCGGCAAGTCAATGTGAAACTCATCAACGATGCGGCCTGGTCGTGGGCCGAACACGAGGGACGCGATCCGACAGGAAAATAGCCTCCCCGATACTGTGAGTGACGAACACCACCGTCTTCGTAAACTGATAGCAGATATCCTGGAGGTCAAGGTTGAGCTGGTCGCGTGTCAGCGCATCCCCGGACTCCAGGACACGCTCGGTCTGGCCACTCGGGTGAGGTTGATCGGCTCGTCGTGTGTGACGAGGAAGACGTCTTCGACGCCGATGCAGTAGTCACGGTAGGGCCACTGGATCTCGGCTGCGGCGACCATGCCCGGCTCGAGCGTTTCGGCACATCCCTTTTGCAGCACGACGGTCGCCGGCTCTTGCTTGCCCAGCAGGTGCCCGATGTCACGGCCGAATATCTCGGCGAGGGATCCGTCCGACGGCGGGCAGAACCCCGATTCCACCAGCCACGAGCGGTCCCGCTCCAGCTCGTTCATGCCCGCTGCGAAGACCTCCTGACCGGTCCGCCCGGGACGGCAGGCAGCGATCACGCTCTCGGTGAGTGTCCGGTCGAGCAGCCGGTAGAACTCCCTCGCCTCTGGTCTGCCCACCGCCGACCGGGTGATGTCGGAGACCGCGCGCAGGTAACCACGCTCGTCATAGACCTCTAGGCCAGCATCGATCTTTAGGCTGGTCCGCGGGTGAATCCGGTGCGTGGTCGCGCTCGCCGGAATGTGGGTGCGGTCGCCCGCGTGGGTGTGGGTAAAATACGTGCGCACTCGAATCGGCAGCTTAGCGACCTCGGCGGCGACGGTGGCCCGGTAGCGTTCGTACGCGTCAAGCTCGGTGGCGTAGTCCCCCGAGGCCATGGCCTGCTCGGTCAGGCATATCGCGGCGTCGATGCCGGTACGGGTAATGTGCGCGCCCATGAGGTAGTAGGCGGCGTCCTCGCTGGTGCGGGACTCGCGCCACCGGCGTAACACGAGGCTGGCGGGCAGGGCGGCCACGCCGTCGAGGCCGAACCCTGCGAACGCCCGGCGGGTCAGGTCGAGCTCCTCGTAGCCGAGGCGCGCGCCGTCCGTGAGGCGCCGCACCGAACCACGATCGGAGGGTGCCGGCTCGGGCAGTCCCAGCCATGGCAGTTCCCTGCGCGCCAGAACGTGCACCTCGGGCGCCTCCCGCAAGTAGACCGCCCAGACCCCGTCGGCGAGGAGAACGGCCGGGACCCCTGTGAGTTCCTGGACGTTGAGTGGGGTGCTGGCGAGGACGGCGTCGAGGGTCGCCCGCCGCATCAGGTCGTCCAGGGACGACAGGACGTCACCGGCTGGCTTCGCGAGCCACTCCCGGATCCGGCCCGGCGCCTCCATCGCGTCGATGTACGGCGCGGCGGCGATCGCTGCGGTGTCCCGGCCGTGGGTCGCTTGGGCCGAAACCGTGGCGCGTGGCACCCGGTAGTGGTTCATCGGAGCCTGGAACTCGCCGCTGCTGACCGACGGGGTGCCGAGCCGCTCGGCCAGCTCCGCGTACAGGCCCACCGCCAGGTCGGGGTCGAGCTCGGCATCGGAGCCAACCACGTCCGAAACGGCTTCGGGCAGACTGGCGTAAGCGTCGCTGGGCCGGTCGAGCGCGTCGAACGAAAAGTAGGGGCTGTGGAAGACGAACCGCACTCCCGGGTTGTCGATCGACTCGAGGTTGGTCCGATCGATTTCCTTCGTCACAACGACCGGGGCGATGTCGCCGCCGGTGACGAGGATCGGGAGTACCGTGCGGGACTGGTCGATGCCGAGCTTCGGCGGGAGCGAGCGATACCAGGAGTCGAAGCCTGTGGCTTCGGCCACCTTCGCTGGGTCGTTCGTCACGAAGCGCAACGTGCTTTCCCCTCTTTCGTCCGATCGGTCGCTCGTGGTCGGCTGCCAGACGAGTTGCGGACCCGAGCGATCGCCCGTAGACTGTGCGATATACGCATGCACCGTGCGTTATGCTTGAACTGTAGATCGGGCTAGTTACCGCGTCAAGGGGGATGTCGATGGAGGTATCCGCATTGGGATCCAGTTTGGAGTTGAGCGCCACCGATCCCAGGTCAGTTAGAGGTGACTATGCCGCGGTGCGCCAGGCCAATGACGTCGCAAAGACGTTGGATCGCGGGCTCAGGGTCCTCGACCTGGTGGCAGATCTCCCGAGCGGTCTCACAATGACAGAGATTGCCACCAATCTCAGACTCGACCGCACGATTGTCCACCGGCTCCTCCGCACCCTCGCCGCGCACCATCTCGTCACGTGCGACGAGGACAAGCGTTACCAACTCGCTGCCGGCATCATCCGCCTCGCGAAAGCGGTCAGTCAGGACCTACGTTCGGTTGCGTTGCCCCTTCTGGGGGAACTGGCTGACACGGTGAAAGCGACGGCCAACATAGCCATAGCTGACGGTGACGAAGTCGTCGTGCTCGCGACCGTTGAACCCCGACGAGCCGACGTCCACATCGCTTACCGTGCGGGCCAAAGCCACCCACTCACGCGCGGATCGGCTGGCCTCGCTATCCTCGCCGCGCGAGCACCTGAGTCCAGTGAGAGATACGAGGTGACCCAGGCGCGCGTGGTCGGCTACGTAGTGACCCACGAGGAGGTAATCCCCGGCACCTGGGGGGTGTCCGCTCCTGTGTCCGTGCGAGATGGCCGGATCGAGGCGAGCATAGGCGTCTCCCTGTTCAGCAACGAGGCCATGGACTGGGTCGGAGAACAGGTACGGCTGACCGCGGAACAGATCGCCCAACGACTTTGAAGGTCCGCTGCCTGCACCGCGACCTACTCCAGCCGAAAGCCGAACCCCCGCGCCGCCGGGATCGGCCGAATGGTCAGCTGCGCCTCGCTGCGGGCCGCACTTCTCGTCGCGCAGGAACGAACCATCCGGCTCACCGCGCGTATCCAGCAACTGGAACGGCGCCTGTCCCACGCGCTCGGCGAGCAACTTTGGCACGAATCAAGACTCGGCGCTCCCGCCCGGGCGGTTCACAGGGGGCACCTGGCATGACGATCGCTGTCGGCCGCCGGGCCCGCGATGAGCCCTTGTCAAGATGCGTGCTGACCCGGATGCCCAACGTCATGCTGAGCCCTAACGGGCTGGTGATGACCGACGAGTGGGCGTTGGGGAGCGGCAGCAGCGCGATGCGGGCGATCGTTGCCGTTCGGCGCGGGCACGTGCCCGTGTTCGTGGCCAATCCCGCGGTCCTCGAGCGTCCCAGTCTCCAGGCGCTGCGCGACGGATGACACGCGAGCTCACTCCGCTGCGGCGAGCCCCCGTTCACTTGGCAACCCTGTGTTTCACAGCACGGTCGATGCCCGTGCGGGTACCGAACTGAGAGGTGCACCGGTGCAGGCCATGCAGCAATTCGCCCATCAGCTGATCCCGGGCTGGGAACAGATCCCGGTTGGGCGAACCCGCACGGAGGTGCCGGACGTCGCGGTCGACGGGGCCGATCGCGTGTACGTCCTCACCCGCATGCCCGGGGCCGTGCTCGTCTACGACGCCGAGGGACGCTTCCTGCGCTCATTTGGCGAGGGCCTGCTGAGCGCGCGACCGCACGCTATCACGGTCGCCGCCGACGGCACCGCCTACGTCGTTGATGACCCGGAGCACATCGTGCGCGTCTTCGGACGCACGGGCGAACCGATCCGGGTGATCGGGACGCCGGGTGTGCCGTCCGCCACCGGCTTCGACGAGAGTCTCCCGGTCCCCGCCTGGTGCACGTCGGTTCGCTACGGTGGTGCCCCATTCAACCACCCCACGAAGGTTGCCCTCGGGGCGGATGGCGACATCTACGTGTCGGACGGATATGCGAACTCGCGCGTCCATCACTTCGACGCCGAGGGCACGCTGATCCGATCGTGGGGCGAGCCGGGGACCGGCCCCGGGCAGTTCAATCTGCCCCACTCCGTGTGCGTGCTCGCGGATGGCCGGGTGGTGGTCGCGGACCGTGAGAACGACCGGCTCCAGATCTTCACGCCGACCGGCGGGTACGTGACCGAGTGGACGGACGTGCAGCGTCCGACGACGGTCATCCAGGACCTGTTGGGGCGGATCCTCGTGGCGGAGCTCGGGTGGCGGAGCGGCGAGCGGCGCCTACGCCGCGGCATCCTGGAGGTAGATGAACCGGCCCGGCTCACGGTCCTCGATGCGGACGGTGTGGTACTCGGAAGACGCACCGACCTGGCCGGCCCTGACGGGTCGCAGGCGCTCATCGCCCCACACGGCCTGGCCATCGACTCGCACGGAGATCTCTACGTGGCGGAGGTGAGCTTCAGCTTCACCCACCAGGAGCACGAGCGCACGCTCCACAAGTGCACCCTCACCGGCGCACGGGGCCGTTCATCCCTCGGCGGTTCCGCCCAGCACCCACAAGGAGCGTTGACGTGAGCGATCGCAAGAAGGTCTCCCTCCCCTCCCTCTTCGTCAAGGTCGCGGCCGGCCAGCCGATCACGATGCTGACCTGCTACGACTACTCGACGGCACCTCCAGGAACAGGCGGGCATCGACATCGTGCTCGTCGGCGACAGCCTGGGGATGACGATGCTCGGGTTCGAGGGCACGCTCCCCGTGACCATGGACGACACGATCCGCCAAGCGGTACCGTCCGGATGACCCGCTCCGCTCCGCGGCAGCAGCCGTGTTGACGGCATCAAGATCAACCAGTGCAACGGCTCGGCCAATGGCGGCGGAGCCTTGGTCATCGGTTCGAGATGCTCGCGGAGCATGGCCCCGGCCCCGGGCGCCGTGGGAGGCGCCATCCCGGACGACGACCGAGCCGCGCGACATGACGATCTCCGAGCGTCCGGTGACTTTCCGCCCCTCGTAGCAGGAATAGTCGACGTCCATATGGTGGGCGAACGGGCGTTCCCCGCCAGCATCGCCGGTCGGAGAAGGCGGCGACGACGAAAGCAAGGAGAAAGATCCCGACGAATACGACTGGGGTCGGCCCCGACCCGGGAGCGTCGATCGTCGCCAGTGTGTCCTCGGCATCCTTGTAGGTCATGTCGGCCCGCTTGTTCGAGAATCGTGACGCGATATTTTGGCCGACGATGATCACCGATAGCAGGACCAGCTGGAGGAACGACTGGCTGATCCACTGGACCGGCGCCTGTCAAGCCCCGTGAGACACCCCGGCATGCGCATTACTGAGTCGGCACCTCCTGCCTGGCCGGCGGGTTGATCCAGACCGCCGTCGGGACCTCGGGTGGCGTGGGCGGTCGACGGACGAAGCGCTCCGGGTGAGCCGCATAGGCGGCGTCAAGGGTGAGCGCCCAGGCCGCCGTGATCTCGGGGGCGCCGGGCTCGCCGTCCCCGAGCCGTGGGCGACCACGCTTGCCGCGAGTCTCCACTTCGTCCACCAGCTCGACGCCGAGATCGGCGCCTGTGAGGCCGACCTGCGGGCGATGGGCGCCGATCACCCGTCCGTCCCGCTCCTGCGGACTGTGCCCGGGATCGCCTGGGTGCTCGGTTACACGATCGCGACCGAGATCGGCGACATCGGCCGGTTCGCCAGCCCAAGAAGCTGGCCGGATACACCGACCTCTGCCCACTCGTCCGCCAGTCGGGTCGCCGCGACGATCGAGGGCCGCTCGCCAAGAACGGTCCGAAGTACCTCCGCTGGACGCTCATCGAGGCCGCCACCCACTCCGCCCGTCACCCCGCGTATCACGACCGGTACGAGCGCACCAAGAAGAGGCTCGGCCGCCGGCGCGGACCGAAGGTCCGGGGCCATCGGTGGATCCAGGATAAGCTCTCCTTGCTATTATGCCTGAAGGTTACGCGGTTCGCGTCCCATGTGGACCGCGCCACTCAATCTTCGTCGCCGCAGATCCCGACGGAACGCGCCTTGCCAGACTAACTGGAGGACCCAACACAGTGCGCAGTGAACAGGTCGCCTTCTTCAGCGAAGGCAAGCGACTCGCTGGAACCCTTCACCTTCCTGAGGGTGATGGCGCTTGGCCTGTGATCGTCCAGAACCCGGGATGGCTTGAGCTTCGTTGCTCAACAATCAGCGAGAGCTACCATGAGGGTCTCGTCGGCGGCGGGTATGGCGTGTTCGGATACGATGCCCGCGGTTTCGGAGACAGTGAAGGCGAACGCGGTTGGATCCGGCCGCAGGATCAGCTCGAAGATCTGCTGAACGCGATTGCCTACATCCGCACCCGCGCCGAGTGCGATGAGGCTCGGCTGGGGTTGTTTGCGCTCGGCGGCCTCGCTGGTGGGAATGCCATGTACGCGGCGCGCGAAGAGCCGCTTGTGAAGGCGATTTGCGCACAGTCTGTCGTCGCTGATGGCGGGACGTGGTTTCGCGAGATGCGCCGCGAGCACGAATGGGTTTCATTCAAACAGCGCGTTGATGAGAATCGACGGCGGAGAGCCGTGGAGAACGTGGACGAGTTGGTGGAACCGCGGGAGGAGCTAATGGTGGCGACGCCCGAACGCCGATCCTCTGGCGTCCGAAGCACGGACGACGTGCGCGTTGGCGGTGACTTTCACCTCGCGTCAGCCGAATCACTCATGCGCTTCCGTCCCCTTGAGATCGTCGATCGGATCGACTGCGCGCTGTTAATGACTGCGGTCGACGATGATGTCGTGACGCCAGTGGGCCATGCACTGGAACTATACCAGCGGGCTTTGCCACCGAAGAAGTTGGTCCGCCAGCACAACGTCACCCACTATGAGGCATATCGCAAGAACTATCTCGTCCTCATCGACCAGTTCCTCGACTGGTATGGACGGTACCTGCAGGCCTCGGGGATCACGGCTCGTGAGCAGGGACCTAAAGAGAGCATCCTCACGATATAGGTTGCTGCTGACGTAGGCGCGGTTCAGATTTCCCGATGAAACGACATCCCGGTCCTCGCTTTGGTTCGGACCTCGTCGTCGACTTCCTGATGGAGCGCGGCGTCCGCTACCTGGCAATCGATCCCGGAGCGAGACCGAGGCATGCGTGACCCGCTCGCGCAGGTCCCCGATCAGGCCGGGCATGAGCGCAGCGGCCCGTGTCTGAATGTCAACAGGTTCCGTCGGTTGCTCCGTTGCGAGTTCCAGGCGCAAAGGGGCCTCAACGCGCTGCTCCGCGCGACGTCGGGGCCGATTCGACATACCGGTCGTAGGTCGTCGACGCTCAGCCCGGCTCCGCGCCGAGATCCCCCATTCGGCCCGCTGTCTGACGACAGCCATCCACCGCCGTCGGCCACGTCGACCCGGTGCGCGGTCGACGGCGAGCGCCACGTATACTGGCCGCTATCCAACGACCGCGGTCAATGGCGCGACCCCCGGCCCGCCTCGTCGACGCTGTCACACGCCCGGATCCGACGGTCTCCGCTCGGACCGGCGGAGTTGGGCCGGCGGCATGCAAGAGAACGCTGGTCTTGTTCTACGTACGTCGACTCGACACCCTCAAGTCCAGCCTGCCGAAGGAGGAGAAATGATGGCCGCAGGAGCAATCGGCGCGAACAACCCAGGCTACGAGTACGGCGTGCTGCTCCCTCACTTCGGGAGGAACGCGAGTCGGAAGCGCCTCATCGACGGAGCCCGGCAGATCGAGCAGTATGGGTTCGACTCCGTCTGGGTACGAGATCACATCGTCTTCCATCCGCATGCCCACGAGGACCAGAACAAGACGCACGTGGACCCGTTCGTCGTGCTCAGCGCCGTGGCCGGTGCGACGGATCGGATCAAGCTCGCCACCGGGACACTGATTCCCCATCGGCATCCCATCCTTGCGGCACTCATGATCGGGTCGCTGGACTTCGTCGCCGGCCCGGGGCGGCTGATCATCGGCTGGGGCACCGGAACGTACGACCACGAGTTCGCGGCCATCGGGATGGCGGGCTGGGACCGCCGCGAGGTGATCGAGGAGCAGATCAAGATTGTTCGCAAGCTCTGGGCCGGGGGCTCAGTCGACCACGACGGCAAGTACTACCAGTTCGAGGGCGTCGAGATCCAGCCGGTTCCGGGCGGGCCTGAAGGTCGGTCCGTTCCCATCTGGTACGGCGGCACGAGCCTCGCGGCAGTACGGCGGGCCGTCGAGTACTGCGACGGCTGGATACCGGGCCGGATGCCCAAGTCCGTCTTCACGAAGTGCATGCAGCGGATGGAGCGATTGGCCGGGGAGGCGGGCAAGCCGGTCCCGGATGCCGGGACGATCCCCGTCGTCGTCCCCGGACGCACCGTCAAGGATGCGCTTCGCTGGGTCAACGAAGAGCGGCTGCTCGAGGAGGTCAACGCCTCCTATGCCAAGGGGAACGGGGCGGCCTTCACGTCGGCCAACGACCTCGACGGCGCCGTCATTCTCGGTCCCGCGGATAGGATCGGCGAGGAGGTCCGAGCCTGGCAGGCGGTGGGTGGCCGGCATTTCGTCTTCGATCTGCGGCCGAGCTTCGACGAATGGGAGGAGGGCCTCGTGACCATCGGCGAAGAGGTTCTTCCGGAGCTCCTTCGGGGCGACGGCCGTGCCATTGCTCCAGAGGCCGCCGCGGTGCGCTGACACCGGGGGCAGTAAGGGGCAGTAAGGGGCAGTAAGGGGCAGTAACATGAAGAGGCGATCATCGAGATCTTCGACGTCGCGGAGGGGATGAGATGCCGAGCAGACACTCCGAGCACAAGGTATAACCGTGAACAACATCCACCTGACCCTGGCATGCCACACCTACGACATCAATCGCGGGCTGATCGACGGGGAGGTTCGGCCTCAGGGGGTCGACCTCACGGTGGTCACACCTCCGCACCCGCAGCGTCACTGGCGGATGGGCCGCCACGCCGAGTTCGACGTGTGCGAGTTCTCGATGTCGGCCTTTCTCATGCTCCAGGGTCGCGGTGACAACCCGTTCATCGCCATCCCGGCATTCCCCCACCGCTGCTTCCGGCACTCGTTCATCTTCGTCAACGCGGATGCCGGAATCCGCTCGCCCAAGGAGCTCGAGGGACGCCGCGTCGGCCTGCGCAGCTGGCAGAACACCGCCGGCCTCTGGGTCCGCGGCATCCTGTCCGACGAGTACGGCGTCGACCTGACCAAGGTGCAGTGGCTCTGCCAGGACGAGGCGGGCGTGCCGTTCGCGCCGCCGGCCGGCTTCCCGATCGAGCGCGTGCCCGAAGGCAAGACGGTGACGCGCATGCTCGAGGAGGGCGAGATCGACTGCCTGATCTACCCGGTGATGCCCGCCTCAGTGCTGCGCGGCGACCCGCGCGTCACGCGCCTGTTCCCCGACTACAAGGCCAAGGAGATGGCGCACTTCCAGAAGACCGGCTTCTTCCCGATCATGCACACGGTGGTCATCCGGCGCGACGTCCTGGAGCAGAACCCGTGGGTGGCCGTCAACATGCTCGAAGCGTTCCGCGAGTCGAAGGATCTCGCATTCCGGGGCATGCAGGACCCGCGCTCGATCAGCCTCGCCTGGGTCCGCGACCTGATCGAGGAGCAGCAGCGCATCCTCGGCCCCGACCCGTGGAACTACACCTTCGAGGGCAACCGCTCAGCGCTCGAGGCGATGATCCGCTGGTCGCACGAGCAGGGCATGATCGACCGCGTCTTCCCCGCCGAGGAGATGTTCGTGCCATCGACGCTCGACGAGCTGCCCCACTACGTGTGATGGGAGGCTGCCAAAGCTAGGCGTATGCGCGTCGGAGGTCGACCGCATCGATCCGCCCGGTGTCGAGGTCGACCTCAACCTCCGCGCCGGCCGCGGCGTGAAGAGAAACGTCGCGTGGCCATTTCCTCCCCGGTCTCGGTCTCGGGCTCGAGGTCGCCCTCGCTCCAGTTCGTGGCGTGGGAGATCAGGTGCCTTCGTTTGGAGGTGACGGACCACCCCGCCGTAGCTGACCGTGCAGGTGGGCGCTCCAACGACCGAGACCCTGCCTGCCTCCCTGAGGAGATGCTCGACGCGCCTGCAGCATCTCTCCGGCCAGCTCGAGCAGCTGTCGTCGACCCAGTCGGGCGCGTAGATCGGGCTGCCGTCGGATCTCACCCCGTTCATGAGCGCCGTGTCGCGGTCGGTCAGGAACTCCGCGCTCGCGCCGCCGAGGTCGTCGACGCAGCGGACGATCGCGCGCAGCGTCGTCGGGCGTCTTGTCGGTCGCGAAGCGGACGGCGCTCATCCGCGAATAGCCGAGGATCGCGACGAAGGCAGAGAGGTCCGCCACCCCATCGCCGAGCGGCCAGACACCACAGTCAGTCCAGTCGCCCTGGGTCTGGATCCCCCGGACTGGTGAGCGACGGAGGGTGGCCTCCCACATTGCCAGTTCAGTATCATCCCTCGGACGAAGCTCGATCACCGCTGCAGCCGCCTCCACGCTCGACGCGCTGCCACTGCCGCCTGTGGCTTGTGCGACTCGAGAAGATCGACCACCGCGACACCGAAGGGCATGACCAGCCCGACTGGGAAATGGACTACGCCGACAAGCGCTTGATGAGCACCGAGCATGGCGTATGCTCCACGACCTTGCGGGCGACACTGCCGAGCAGCAGCCTAGCGAGCCCCGTCCGACCCCGGCTGCCCATGACGATCAGGTCAGCCTTCCAGTCCGATGCCGCCCGGACGATCTCGTGCGCCGGGTCGCCCGAGCGGACGTCGATCTCAGGCGCACGGCCCGCGGCCGTGAGCCCCTCAGCCGCGCTGTGCGCAGGTGTCGCCTCGGTCGCGTATGCGTCGGTCTCGGAGACGGTCACGACGCGCACCTGGCTGCGGGCGAAGACCGGCCAGGCGAGGAGGGCGGCGGCCGCTCGAGCACCTGCCGATCCGTCGTCAGCGAGAAGGACCCGATCGATCGCCGGCCGTCGAACGAGGAGCACGGGACACGCGGCACCGTCGATGACCTCGGCGGCGACCGATCCCACGAGCGCGAACGTGAAGGGTCCGAGGCCACGGTTCCCGACGATCAGGAGGTCGGTCGACCGTGCCGAGGTCTCATCAAGGAGGACACTCGCGGCGCGACCCATGAGCGCACCCGACGTGACCGTCACGTCCGGGCGGCGGATCCTGTCGGCGGCCGCCGTGGCGCGCTCCTCCGCCTTGCTGCGTTCGCCCTCGAACACCCCCTGAGCCACCGCCGGTTCGACGCCCCCGCCCGGCCAGTCCGCGCCCGGCAGGTACGGTGGATACGCGGTCACGACCCGCAGTTCGCTCCCGGGCGGCCAATCGATGCCGGCCACGAGTTCGCAGACCTGGTCCGCCGACTCCGAGCCGTCATAGCCGATCAGCACGCGCATCGGTTCACCCCGAAAGTCCATCTCCGTCACCTCATGATGTCTTTGGTCGCATTCGTCGATCAATCATTCCATGGGGCGCCTATGGGGTTCTTCTTCTCGTTTGTTGAGCCACGCTGCCAGAGGCTTCTCGGGTCGGCGAAGTAGACCTGGGCATCGGTGGCGACGGTGAACTGCTTGGGGGCAGAGCTCCATCCCGCGGGTTCTTCTTCTCGTTTGTTGAGCCACGCTGCCAGGGGCTTCTCGGGTCGGCGAAGTAGCCTGGGCATCGGTGGCGACGGTGAACTGCTTGGGGGCAGAGCTCCATCCCGCGGGCCCAGGTGAGCGATTGTATCAGCTGGTCTGGGAGGTGGTTGACCTGCCGGGTCAGCGCTCCGACTGCGACGACGCTGCCGGTATCTTTCCCATCGACCTTGACCAGCAACACGCATGTGGGTTGTTGTTCGAGCCCCTGATCAGATCCCCGGCCCAGTGACCAGGCACGGCTCGACCCTCCGCTTCGGCGGGTCGCTCGCGGACGCGAGATCTCGGCGGTTGCGTGACTACTGTCGAAATCGGCGAGGCGATCGCGGCAGCAATCGGCAGGGCCGGACCGCTCCTTAAGTGAGGTGGCCAGTGCGCGGATTGGCAACCGTTCGGCCAGAACTCCGCCTAACGCCCCAGATCCCGGGCGTCGCGACCGACGTAAACTTGGCGTGGTCGCGTTATCTTTTGCTCGGGATCCTGGATCCCTTCAAGCCAGTGCGCCACCCAGCCGGCCATTCGTGCCGCGGCGAAGATCGTCGTGTACGTGTCGATTGGCAAGCCCATCGCCTCGTAAACCAAGCCAGAGTAGAAGTCGACGTTCGGATACAGTTTACGATCGATGAAGTAGGCATCCTCGAGGGCGATTGCTTCGATCGCCAAGGCGACGTCGAGAAGCGGACTCGTCCCAGTCACGTCGAAGACCCGCTCCATCGTCGCCTTGATGATCTTCGCCCGCGGGTCGTAGCTCTTGTATACGCGGTGGCCGAAGCCCATCAGCTTACGCTCGCTGCGCTTTACGCTCTCAATGTAAGGCGGCACCCGATCGACGGTGCCGATCTGGTGGAGCATCCGCACGACCGCCTCGTTCGCCCCGCCGTGAAGCGGGCCGTATAGCGCCGCGATGCCTGCCGCTATCGCCGAATACGGGTCCACCCGAGACGACCCGACGGCCCGCACGGCGTTCGTGCTGCAATTCTGCTCGTGGTCGGCCTGTATGATCAGGAGGGTGTCGAGCGCGTCGGCCAGAACAGGATCGGGCGGAGCCTCAGCGGGAAACAGCTCTCTATAGAAGCGGGTCGAGTAATCGGCCTTTGACGCGGCTGGGCTGGCGAGCGGACGCCCGGTCCGATGGCGGACGACCAACCCGACGAGCGCCGCGATCGAGCCAAGGAAACGCGGGACCTCGGCAGCCCGGACCGTCGGGTCGTCCACGGCCTTGGACGCTTCGCGATAGGCCCCGAGCGCTGACCACGCCGCCAACAGAACGCCCATCGGATGTGCCTCGGCCGGAAAGCCTGCCACCATACTCGTGATCGCTCCGGGCAGGTCGGCCCCAGAGCTGACTGCGGCCGCCCAATCGCGGGCCTCGATGCCACCAGGGAGCTCGCCGTGGATGAGGAGATAGGCCACGTCGAGGAAGCGTACCCGGCCAGGCAGCTGCTCGATTGGGTAGCCGCGATAGCGCAGGACGCCTCGGTCGCCGTCGATGAACGTGATCGCGCTGGTGCAAGAGGCCGTGTTCACCAGGGCAGGATCGTAGCTCGCCAAGCCGTGTGCCTGGCGGGCGTCATCGCGGATATTCGAGAGGTCAGTGGCTCGGATCGCGTCCCATTCGATCGGGATCCGGTATGCTCGCCGTGTCCTCATGTCGACGACCTTAAGAACCGCCTCGCCGCGGTACTTCGTTTCGGCCCTATCGTCCGTGATCGACTCCTTTTGCCCGTTCAGGCCACATGAACCGGAAGTTCGTCTGCCCACTCGCCGACCGGTACGAGGATCACTCCGCGGGAGCCGGAATCGAGCTCGACGAGTCAGGGCTGCTACTCTCGAGTCGGCGCTTAATGCAGTCTGCCATGTCACCGACGATTCGTTTCGCAGCGCCCTGTATGACGCTCCGACCGAACAGGGCAAGCCGACCGGCGATCGCCCTGTCGGTCGGGATCGGGGCGATGGAGCCCGTCGCGGCCGGAACGACGACCATGGCGGCCGTGGCCTTTACCCGACCGGCTCCGACGCCCTCGCGCTGACGGTCGCCGGCCGCGCGACGCGATCACGCGAGGCGACAATGACGGCGTTGCCCCGATAGGCGACGCCGATGGGCCCCCCTTGACCTCAATCTAAACCCGGATCCACCGAACGTTTCCGACTGAGCGCTTGGTGACGGTCGCAGAAGACGATTGACCCCGATCTAGGTCATGACCAAGCCCGGACCAGGGCGAACGAGGGTCGGACGGCGACGGGTCAGGCCCGGCAGGTGCCGTGGACTGGGTAGTGCCAGGTTCTTCACATGCTTCCGCGAGCCCCGAGCAGCGATCGGTGGTCGAGCGCGGTCAGGCGAGGAGCGGGATCGCCCGGAGCCGGGCGAGGGCCGCAGCGAAGTCGATCGCCCACGGCCAGCGAGCCGCCAGGTGGAGTCGGAGGCGACGGGCCGAGCGGGTCAGCTGGCCCGCGAGGTTGAACAGTCGCCGGCGGAACGTCTTGGTCGTGACGATCCCGGCGCCCAGGCCGATCCGGGCCGTCCAGCGAGCGAGGTTGACCCTCCTATGGATGTCAACGGCCTCAGGGTCGACTTTCAGGCAACCTCATGCGCCAAGGGCGTGGTCACCCGATCCGACGCCAGGCCCTTCGAAGCGTGTTGCTGCGGCTCGACTCGGCGCATCGACTCACCCCGCAGTTCAATCCGCTGGGACCCTGCCAGGAGTCGATCGAGGATCGCGTCGGCGACGAAACGGGGTGTGCGCACATAGAGAGCACCGTGTCCGGCCCGGATGGCGGAGAGCGCGAGGGCGCCCGTGATATACGTCTTGCCGACCCCGCCTCGACGAGCATGCCACCCGATGGCCGACGCCGAATGAGCGCGCCCTGACCTATGGTTCCTCTGTGCGTGACAACGACGTCACCCGGCTCCGCGAGGTTAGTTCGCCGACAACAGCCGGCACGTCAGCCCGTGGGCCGACGACGTCCACCGTCGAGCGCGACGACGTGGGGCCGATCGCCCGCACGCGATCCGGATCCTGGCCAAGAGCCTGGTCGCGGGTGATCTAGCGCTGCTGGCACGATCGCGTGCCATACGATCCGGCTCGTCACGGCGGGCTCAACCGGCTCGGCAGCCAGGCTGCTTGAGGCGAGGGGTTGGCACCGGGATCTCATGCCTCTTGGCCCATGAGGACACGACCTTCGACTCTGTCGCTGGCGGGGCAGCGGGCCATCCTTGGTTAGAAGGGTGAGTGAGTCTGATGATGACTGTTCGCGACGTGATGACCCAATCAGTGATATCGGTCCGATGCGGCACGCCTCTCAGGGAGGTCGCCCATCTGCTCATCGACCACAGGATTAGTGGCCTGCCAGTGGTCGATGTGGAAGACGCTGTTCTCGGAGTCGTGTCCGAGGCCGACCTGCTGGTGAAGGAGCAGGGTCCCAACGCGGTTCGGCACCGGCCGCTCGCCCGCTTCCTGGGTGAGTCGCGGGAGTCGCGAGCCCAGCTGGCCAAGCTCGGTGCCGTCACTGCTAGCGAGGCCATGACCGCGCCGGCCGTCACGATCACGTCGGGTCACCGCGTCACCGAGGCCGCCGCGGTCATGATCGCCCGAGGCGTCAACCGACTACCCGTCGTGGACGACGGACGGCTCGTCGGCATCGTCACGCGCGCCGATCTCGTTCGAGCGTACGTGCGCTCGGACGACCAGCTGGCCAGGACGATCCGCGAGGACTTCCTCCGCGGCATCCTCTGCCTCGACCCGGCATTGTTCACGGTCATCGTCACGGACGGCATGGCCTCGATCAGCGGGCGGGTCGAGCGACGCTCAACCGCCGAGCTGATCGAGCGATCTGTGAGCATGGTCCCGGGGGTCGTACACGTTTACACCGACGTGACCTGGGCGATGGACGACAGTCGCGTGGAGCCTGCCGCGCTCGACCCTGGCTTCCCGTTCGACCCGCGATGACTGCCCCTGCGCGGGAACGCGCGTGCTCATCCGACACGTTGGGCACGCGCCGCGCTGAACCCATCTGACTGCCTCCTCAAGCGCCTCGTCTCAACGATCCTCGTCGAGGATGTTGCGTTGGTCACTTGAGGTCGCATACCTTCGCAGTCGGCGTTCCAAATGCTCCGATACGCCGCGTCCGCCTCCGGATCAGAACATCGTCTTGCCATCCTCCTGGTGCTCCTGCTGGCCAGCCTGGACCTGCTGGTCCGGGGCGCCCAGGGCGTGCTCCAGCCGGGACCATGAACGCCCCTAGGCCACGTCCTGCAGCGATGCGGACGTACGCGACGGTATACTTTGGCCTCCTTCCCAGGCCACCAATGCTAGGCAGCGGGTCGCTACAGTATGAAACAGGTGAGCGGATGACCGAGCTGGCAGAGATCGAAGCAGGGGAGCCGTTCGTCTTTGGCGTGCGCCGCGACCGCGAGCGTCGCCTCGCCGAGCTGGCCCGCGACACCGTCGGGGCCGCCTACCTGCGCGGCGACTTCGTGCTCAGTTCCGGGGCCCGCAGCAACTACTACTTCGACAAATACCTCTTCGAGACCAAGCCCGGCATCCTGCGCCGGCTGGCCTCGTTCTTGGCCGAGTTGGTGCCCCCCGAGACCGACCGGATCGCGGGCACCGAGCTAGGTGCGGTGGCCCTTGCCACGGCCCTCTCGCTGGAGACCGGGCTGCCCTTCGTGATCGCCCGCAAGGGCAGCAAGGCTTACAGTACGGCCCGCCTCGTGGAAGGGGAGCTGTATCCTGGGGAACGCGTGGTACTTATCGAGGACGTCATCAGCACGGGCTCGCAGGCCATCCGCGCCGCGGAACGCATCGTCGACGCGGGTGCCCGGGTCATCGGCATCCTGGCCGTCATCGATCGCGAGCAGGGCGGCACGGAGGCCATCTCGGCGGCCGGTTTCACCCTCTCGACGCTCTTCAGCCGATCAGGGCTCGGACTGTGAGCGCGACGCACGTGCGCCTGGACGAGGATCGCGCGCGCAAGCTGCTTGCGGCCGCCGCGGTCGTGCCCACGGCCGGCCGGTCGGAGCGGGACGACGCGCTGCCCGCCTACAACGGGCTGCTCGACCCACCCGGCGTGGAGCAGCTTGGCATCGAGCTGGCCGCCCGGGCGCGCGAGCTGGACCCGTCGGTGGTGCTCATCTGGGAACGCCCGGAGGACGTGGCGCTGGCGCACGTCGTGGGTCGCGAGCTGGGCGTCTCCGTCGTGCGCGCCTATGACGCCGATGGCCTGGTCGGACACGGCCCGGGCATCGAGGCCGGCAGCCGCGTGCTATTGGTGGCGGACGCCGTCCGCGATGGTCATGTCGTACGCGCAGCGCGCGCGTTGGCGGAGCAGCTCGAGGGCAGCCTGGTGGGGACGGCCGTGCTGCTGGCGACCCCTGCCCTCGACGAGGTGGCCGACCAGGCCGGCCGGATCGTGTGCCTGGTGCAACCGCCGGCCAGCAGTCAATCGGACGCGGCCGCCCGATGACCATCGCCCGCGGCCGGGGGCGCACAACCGTTCCGTCGTCGCCTGAGGACGCCGGCACGACCGAGGACGAACCGGCGGCCGGAGCGGCCGCGACGCCCACCCGCGCCGATCCGGCGCGCATCGGCGAGCAGATCGCTCGCATCGGCCGCATCGGCGCGGACCCAGGCGGTGGCGTCTCCCGACTGGCATTCACACGCGAGGAGCGCGAGGCGCACGAGTTGGTCGGGGGCTGGTTGCGCGAGTTGGCCCTCGAGGTTCGGGTGGACGCGATCGGCAACACTATCGCCACCTATGGCGGCGCAGGCGACGCCCGCCCGGCCATCGGAGTCGGCTCACACCTCGACAGCGTCTATCATGGTGGCAAGTTCGACGGAATCGTGGGTGTCGTCGGTGCGGTCGAGCTGGTGCGCCTGCTGATCGAGGACGAGACGCGGCTGGCACATCCGCTGCGCGTGGTCATCTTCGCGGGCGAGGAGGGCGCCCGGTTCGGGGAGCCGTGTATCGGCAGCAAAGCGGCGGCGGGCGACCTCGCCGATCGCGACCTGACGCGCATCCGCGACGCCGACGGCGTCAGCTTGGCGGAGGCGCTGCGATCCTTGGGGATGGAGCCGGGGGCGGTGCCCGGTGCGGCCTGGCGGCCGGCCGACTGGGCCGCCTTCCTCGAGCTGCATATCGAACAGGCGCGCACCCTGGAGGCGGAGGGCACGCCGGTCGGGCTAGTCGACATCGTGTCGGGCAGCACGCGCCTGCGCCTCGTCCTCTCCGGCCGTGCCGACCATTCGGGCGGCACGCCGATGGCCATCCGCAAGGACGCTCTGGTGGCGGCCTCGGAGGTCGTGCTGGCGGCGGAGGCCATTGCGCACGACGCGCGTAATCGGGGCGCCCGCCTCACCGTGGGGCGCCTGGACGTCCACCCCAATAGCATCACGACCATCCCCGGCCTGGTCAGCCTGACGGTCGACATCCGGGACGTCGACTCGGATCGCCAGCGCCAGCTGGCGGTCGAGGTGGTGCGTCGGGCGCGGGCGTTCGCCGAGCGCCGCAAGGTAGGCGTGACCGCGGAAGTCATCGCCGACACGTCGCCGGTCGTGCTGCCCATCTGGATCCGCGGCTTGACCAGCGGCGTGTGCGCCGAGTTGGGTTACGCTTACAAGGTCATGACCAGCGGCGCCGGCCACGATGCCCAGGTTATCAACGGGGTGACGCCGGCGGGCATCGTCTTCGTGCCCAGCCGCGGCGGCCTCAGCCATGTACCCGAGGAGTGGACCAGCGCGTCCGATATCGCGCGCGGCGTCGAGGTCCTGCGCAGGTCCGTGCTGCGCCTCGACACCCTCCTCGGCTCGCTCGAGACGCTGCCGACCGCCGAGGGCGGCTGACCGTGGTGGGCGCGAGCGCCGGGGCGACGGGCAGCCTGCCCCGGCTGGCCCGTCTCCCCGAGACCGGCCCGTCCGCGCCGCGGGTAGCGCCGCCCGCGCTGCTCGAGGCGGCCGTCGTCACGCACGGCCTGATCGCGCCGGAGTACTGGCGCCTGGTGCTGGATGCGCCGGCCATCGCGCGGACCGTCGAGCCCGGCCAGTTCGCGATGCTCACCGTCGCACGTGGCGAGGAAAGCTGGCCCGTGCTGCCTCGGCCGATGGCCATCTATGGCTGGGATCGGGCGGGCGGTCGGATCGAGATCGTCTACCGCGTGGTCGGTGAGGGGACGCGGCGGCTGACGCGCTGGTCGTGCGGCGATCGGATCGTGACCGTCGGACCGCTCGGGCGGGGCTTCGTGCTGCTCCCCGCGGCGCAGCGCATCGTGCTGCTCGGGCGGGGCATTGGGACGTGCTCGCTGACGGCCCTCGCCGGCGTCGCCGCCGCGCGCGGCATCGCCGTGCACGCCCTGGTGAGCGCGCGCCACTCCGACGCGCTGGTGGGCGGCGAGGCCTACCGCGCGGCCGGCGCGGTCGAGGTGCGGGAGGTCGTCGACACCGACGGCTCGAGCGGCGTCGGACCGGTCGGCGCGTGGCTGGCCGAAAACTGTCGTACCGGCGTCGACCAGATCTATGCGTGCGGTTCCGACCGGTTGCTGCGTCTGGCCCTGGAGATGGCGCGGGCGACTGGGACGGGCGTCCAGGTCTCGCTCGAGGCCCACATGGCATGCGGTCTGGGCTTCTGCCACGGCTGTGCCACGGGCCATCCCGGGCTGGTCGAGGAGTCGCCGCTCGTGTGCCGCGACGGGCCCGTCTTCCGCCACCTCCCGTCCGCACCGGTGGCATGAGCACGCCGCCGCCTGACCTGAGCATCGAGCTCGGCAGCCTGGCGCTGCGCAATCCGATCATGCCCGCCTCCGGCTGTTTCGGCCCAGAACTGGGCGACGTGGTCGACCTCGAGCGCCTGGGCGCGATGGTCACCAAGACGGTCTTCGCCGAGCCGCGGTCAGGCAATCCGGCCCACCGCCTGGCCGAGACCTACGCCGGCATGCTCAACTCGGTGGGCATCCCCAGCCGGGGTGCCGAGGCTTTCATCGCCGAGCTGCTGCCACGCTACCGGACATGGTCGCCGCCGCTCATCGTGAGCATCGGCGGCCTCACCATAGCCGCCTATTTGGAGATCGCCGCGCGCCTGGCCGGCGTGGCCGGGATCGCCGCCTTTGAGGTCAACGTGTCCTGTCCCAACCTGGAGGCGGGCGGCCTGGAGATCGGCGCCGTGCCGGAGGTAGTGGAGGCAGTCGTGCGGGGCGTGGTCGAGCGCGTCGACGTGCCGGTCATCGTCAAGCTAACGCCTAACGTCACCTCGATCGCGGCCATCGCCCGGGCCGCCGAGGCCGGCGGTGCGACCGCGATCACGGCTGTCAATGCGCTGATGGGCATGGCAATCGACGGGCGCACGCGACGCACTCGGACCGGCACCCCGACCGCCGGCTTCACCGGGCCGGCTATCAAGCCGGTGGCGCTGCGTTGCGTGTGGCAGGTGGCGCAGGCGGTGGCCATCCCGGTCATCGGAGTGGGCGGCATCGCGACCGTCGACGACGTGCTCGAGTTCCTGCTCGCCGGGGCGAGCGCCGTGCAGGTCGGATCGGCGACGTTCACCCGCCCCGACACCATGCTTAGGATCGTCACCGCGCTCGAGACGCGCCTGGCTGACGACGGCGTGGCTTCCGTACGCGACCTGATCGGCGCGCTCGAGCCGGGGCCGTCGGCCCACGACCTGATGCCGGCTCAGGCCGGTTGAGGGGCGGCCGTGCTACGGCCGCCCCGCGCGTCGGCTCAGGCCGGCGTGATCGGCTCCAGGTACTGATCGGGCTCCATCCGATCGATCACCGCGCTCGGCACCAGCGCGCGCTTCGGGAAGTCGGTCGGCGGCGCCGGCTTGGTCGCGTCGATAATGAGCTTGGTGGACATCGCCCCGTGCTGCAGGCGCGTGATATCGAAGGCGGTCGGGTCCAGATGCGCCCCGAGGGCGTTGGGGATGACCGAGAGGTCCTGGTCGCCCTGGAAGCGGGTGGCCACGGCCCACAGCACCTCTGGCTCATTGAACACATCGATATCGTCGTCCACTAGCACTACCATCTTCAGGTTCGCCTCGGCGGCGAAGGCGGCGAAGGCAGCCTGCTTGGGCTCGCCGTCGGCCCGCTTGCGCAGCGAGATGTAGCAGTGGAGCCGGGCGCACCCGGACATGGGCAGGTTCATTTTGGTGGCATGGGGCACGGCATCCAGGACCCGCCGCCAGATGCTGCCGGCCTTGGGGATCATGCCCAGGCAGTTGTGCTCCGGGTGGGCGGCGTTGATGTCCTGCCAGATCGCGTCGTGGCGCATGGTGATGCCGGTGACCGTGATGACCGGCCGGTCGCCCAAGCCGGTGTAATACCAGGGGTACTCGCCGAAGGGGCCCTCGTCCCGCTTGTGACGGGGCTCGATCTGGCCTTCGATGATGACCTCCGCCTCCGACGGCACCATGATGTCCTGGGTGGCCGCCTTCACCAGGCCCATCGACTCACCCATGATCCCGCCGGCCATCTCGAACTCGCCGCCGATGCGCGGCAACTGGGCCGCCGAGGCGAGCAGCATGGCCGGGTGATGACCGACCGCGATGGCCACCGGCATCGGCCGGTCGAGCTCCTCGTAGCGCACCCGGACATAGTTGCCGTGGTGGGAGGGATTCACGAAATAGCCCAGTTCCCGGGGCCCGAACACCTGGTGGCGGTAGATCCCCACGTTGTGCGCGCCGGAATCGGGATCCTTGATGATCGTGCCGCCAGAGCAGACGTAGGCGCCCGCGTCGAGCTCGTTGTGCGTGGTGATGGGCAGGCGCCGAAGGTCGACCTGGTCGCCGGTGAGGACGACCTCCTGGCACGGCGCGTCGGTGACCTCGTGGGTGGGGATGGGATCGGCTTCGCGCTCGGACGACCGGGTGATAGCCTCCCACAGGGAGGACTGGCCCAGGGCCATCGCGCAGCGCTCGTAGGTCCCGAAGAGGTTGATGAGCACGGGCAACGCGGAGCCCTGCACGTCATCGAAGCGGACGACCGGGAAGCGGCCCGTCCGCTCCAGGTTGGCCAGCAGGCCGGTGATCTCGAAGCGTGGGTCGACCGACCGCTTGACGACGCGGACATCGTCCGGCCAGCGGGTCTGCACCTCTTCGAGGAACGTGCGCAGATTTTTGGGCATGGTGCGGCTCCTCTTGTCGGGGTTCAGCGAGCGGTCACTGTCAGTCCAGTTTGGCCCGATAGGCGGCCAGGATGGTTCGTCCCTCCAGACGCTCGACGTGGCGGACGAAGCGGTACTTTTCCTCGAGCCCATCGCTCGGTCGGCCGGGCACGGCGGCGATGCCGGGCTCCACTTTGGCGACCACGAACGAGAGGCCGTCGCCGCGCATGGTAGCGTCGGCGGCGATCGCGAACTCGTGGTCGGTGCGCACCGTGGACGCACCGGCGATGCCGCAGCCACGGGCGATGGCGGCCAGGTCGGTCTTGCCGCTGGTGGCCGAGATGTCGTGGCGAACCCGCTCGTAGCCCTGGTTGTCGAAGACGAAGATGCGCAGGTTGGGCGGGGCCAGGTTGCCCAGTGTGGCCAGCGCTCCCATGTTTAGCAGGAGGCTGCCGTCCGTCTCGAGCAGGATGATGCGGCGGTGCTTCAGGGCTAGCGCCAGGCCGAGGGCGACCGGCGTGTTGCATCCCATGGCCACAAGGAAGAGGTTGTTGTCGCCGGGCCGGGTGGCGTGCCATTCGAGGCCGGTCCCACCCAGCGAGATGATGACCAGGTCCTCGTCGGTGACTGAGGGCCCGAGCGCCCGCAGGCAGTCGATACGCTTCACTGGCAGACCCTTTGGCCCAGGATGACCGCGGCCGGATACTTCGAGGCGTGGATGGTCGTCCAGGCGGCGACGATGGAACGGGCGACATCCTCGTCGCGATCGACCACTCGGTAGGGGATGCGCAGGGCCTCGAGGAGCGGGCGCAGCGTGACGCCGTGGGCCTGCGCCCACCAGTCGGGGTCGCCCAGGTCGCCGCGGAAGGGCATGATCATGAGCACCGGCAGACCATGCCCCATGCCTAAGCGCGCCAGCGCCTCCGCCGCCACGCGCAGGCCGGAGTTCTCCATGATGACCACCGCCCGCCGGCCGCCCAGCCAGGCACCCGCGGCGATGCCCACGCATTCGCCCTCGTTGGTGCCCAGCACGGTCTCGAATGCGGGATCGGCCAGCAGCACGTCGTACACGTCGTGCAGCCACGATTCGGGCAGGTACGACACCAAGTCGATGCCCGCTTGTTTCAGACCGGACACGATCTCGCGGGTGATCTCGGGCCGCAAGCGAGGTCCCTCCGAATCCTCAGGCGGGTCCCACCAGACCCTCTGTACACGATGGTACACATAGCATACTGGTAGCATCGCCACGCCGCAAGCGTGACCGGCACGGCCCGCTGCGGACGTACCCAGGCGCGTGGTACGGTGCGCGAACGATGGTGTATGCAGCGATCCGCCCGTCGCCACGCTGCGGCGGCTCCAGGAGCGGCCGGAGGTCCTCCTCGTGCCCGGCTGTGCCGATGCCCTGGCCGCCCCGGCTGGCCGTGGCGGCCGGTTTCAGTTCGGCCACCTCCGGGTCGTGCTTCCTGAGCGCGGCGAGGATGGCGATGTGCTCGCGCAGCACGTCCTCGACGCGTTCCGGGCTGGCGAAGGGTAGGGTCGTGAAGGGGCGCACGAACTCGCGCAGGTCGCGTGCGATGCGCTCCAGCATCTCGTTCCCGGCGGTCGGCCTGGACGGCTTTTTGCGTCGACTCCAGGATGGCGGCCAGCCAGGTGTTCCGCCGCCAGTCGCTTGAGCGCCTCGCGCACAAGCGTCCGGGTGTACCCCGAACTCGTCCGCCATACCGAGTTCGACGAGGCGCGTGTTGGGCGCGATTGCCCGCGAGATGATCTGCTCCTTGAGCGGAGCGATACACGAACTCGCTGCTGGGCAGGCCGTCCTCGCGACGGGTTCGCCTCGTTGCCATCACCACCTCCTCTGGATGGGCGTCGATGGGACGTGGCGCCGCATGCAGTACGCGTATGCACGCCCAGTTTAGCCACCGACGGGGCGGCTCGAACGCCCACCATAGGGGGCGTTGACGCAAGGTGACGGGGGCCGTAGAATGCCGCGGCATACCGTTGCGCACGTGGAAGCGCACAGAATATTGCTCGCAGACCGTCGCTCGGCGAATTCATCGAACTATGCGAGGTGGCCTGGTGCGACTCGAGGGTGATACCACTCACACGGCTCCCCGGTACCCCGGGTACATGGGCGACGCGAACAGCGCGGTCAGCCAGGGCGAGCTCGAGGCGGTGGCGGATGCCGCTGTCCAGCGGGTCGGCGGTCGAGGGGTCTTGGGCCCGATCGACAACGGCGCCAACATCGTCGTCCTGACGACCGAGGATCAGGATGAGGCGATCTTCGAGCTGATCGCCGACGCGATGCGTCGCGCGGGTGCGAGCCAGGTGACCCACGTGAAGTGGTCGAGCCTCGGCCTGCCGACCGGCGACTTCTCCGCCGCCGATGGCTGGCGCGAGCTATCGGACGCCCATGTCGAGACGACCATCTCGGCCGGGGAACGGGTCGAGCAGGACGCGCTCCTCAAGCTAGTCGAGGACCACCCGGAATTCACCCAGATCTACGCTGGGGACGCGGGCGAGGGCCACTACAAGATGGCCATCGGCAGCAAGTTCCGGGCGAACTGGATGTATCGACGCCGCGAGGACCTGCTCGCGCGCTACACGAACTTCCCGGTCCAGATCCAGCGTCTGCTCGAGGGCAAGCTCGTCGATCTCTTCGCCCGGGCGTCGGCCGTCCATATCACGGACCCGGAGGGCACCGACCTCAGCTGGGATGTCAGCGTCGACGAGGCGCAGCTCTGGCGACAGGGCTCGTGGATCCCGTGGCACATCATCGGCACGACCATCGAGGCGGTCAGGTTCGCCCAGGTCCGGCCGGCCTTCGGTGGCAACCGCATCGACAGCCTGCGCAAGTTCGCCCCGATCGCGGCCAAGCACTACCCGACCATCAACGGGGTGATCGCGGGGACCGTCAACCACACCGGCTTCTTCCCACGCATGGAGCTCGAGGTCAAGGGCGGCAAGGTCGCCTCGATATTGGGCGGCGGCGAGTACGGCCGGCGCTTCAAGGATATCGTCGAGCGCTTCAAGGACGTCCAGTACCCGGCCTATCCCGGACCCGGCTACGCCTTCCTCAACGACGCCACAATCGGCGCCAACCCGAAGACGTTCCGCGCGGTCGACACCCTGTGGCACACGGCCACCCCCTGGTACGGCGGCGGCAACGAGCGCTACCGCGCGGGCGTCATCCACTTCGGCTTCGGCGCCGAGCACGACGACCCCGAGTTCATCAAGTTCGGCAAGGAGCAGCAGGTCCCGATCAAGCACATGGCCCACGTGCACGCCTATTTCGCGGACTACAAGATCAAGGATCGGGAGACCGGCGAGTGGATCAAGTTGATCGACCGCGGACGGCTCACCGTCCTGGACGACCCGGCGGTCCGTCGCCTCGCGTCGCTCATCGCGAACCCCGACGACCTCCTAGCCTACGACTGGGTCCCGGCGATCCCGGGCATGAACTATCCCGGGGACTACGACCGAGATTACGCTCCCGACCCCGTGACCTGGATCCGTCGTGATGTTGCCGGTGAGTTTGGCAAGCCGGTCGCCTGACCGTGCTGCCCAATGCAGGAGGAATGGCGATCATGATCAGGAAACATCGCGTCCTGGCGTTCTGTCTCACGGCCGTCCTGGCAGTGGCGGCCTGCGGTGGCTCGGCCACCCCCAACCCGACCGCAGCGCCCACGAGCGCCGGCGCTTCGGCGACGCCGGCGGCGGCGGCGACTCCGGTCACGGGGACGATCAAATTGGGCTTTACTTCTTCGCCGGACTCCAGCCACATGCCTACTCTCCTGGCCTTCGATGAGATGAACAAGGTAGGCTGGCATGCCACGACGACCTTCTTCACTACCCCCGAGGTTGCATTCGGCGCCCTATCCGCGGGCGACGTGGACATCGTGGATGGCGCGACCACGGCGGCCCTCTCGGCCATCCAGGCCGGCGCCAAGATCCACGTGATCGGGCTCGAGTCGTTGATAGCCTGGGACGTAGTAGCCACAAATGCCCTCACCAAGTGCGACGACCTGGTCGGGAAGCGCTGGGGGCTCAACAGCCCCGGCGGCGTGACCACCGCCTTGGCGGACTATTGGATCCAGAACAATTGCTCCGCCGCGAGTCAGACGGCCATAAAGCCCATATACATCTCCGGGTCGGAGGTCCGCGCGTCGGCCATGGTCGCTGGCCAGCTCGATGCGACCATGGAAACACCCCTCGATGACGTCAATATCAATACTCAGGCGCCGGGCAAGTTCCACGTCCTCGTGAACTTCGCTGCCGACCCCTCGCTCAAGGGCTACCTGAGCACGACCTTCGTGGTCAACGACGCCTTCGCGGCGGCCCATCCCGAGGTCGTCGTCGCTTTCCTCAAAGGACTGATGAAGGGCTACAAGGACGCGCTGGCAAACCCGAGCCTGATGGCGGCCCCGGCCAAGGAAAACAACATCACGTATGACGCTCCAACCCAGGCGGCCATCGTGCTTGAGTACCAGCAAGGTATTTACGACCCGACGCTCGCCTTCACCGATGCCGCGATGAACTTTACCATCCAGTTCGGCGTGAAGTACGGCGGCATCGCGCTTGGTCTGTCGGCTGCTCAGGTCGATAACACCTCATTTCTCCAGCAAGCTTCGACCCCGTAGCCGGTCCCTGGTTCTGTGACTCAGAGTGGAGGCGCCCTAGAGCAGGGTACGCGGCGCTCGGCCCTCCGGAGCTCGAGTGGGCTCTGGAGGGTGGCCCCGCCGCTCGCCTTCTTGGCCATTGTCGCCATCATCTGGCAGCTCGGAGCGGCCGACGCCCACAACATCCTATTGCCGACGTTTACGGCCACAGTCTCCGCGTTCGTGGACATCGTCGTCGGCGGTGCCATCTGGGAGCCGCTCCTGCGGTCCAATCTGACGATGATCATCGGCTTCGTCATCTCGGCGGTGATTGCGGTGCCACTGGGCCTGGTGATGGGCCGGCACTTGTTCATCGATCGTGCGGCTGCGCCCTACGTCTCGCTGCTTGTCGTGATGCCGGCTGCACCCCTTCTTCCGATCATCGTGATGATGATCGGGTTCGGCCTCTCGGCCGGCGTGCTACTGGTGATGGTGTTTACGGTCGTCTACATCGTGGTCAACACGCGCGCAGGGATCCGCAGTGTGGATCCTCGACTGGTGGAGATGGCCCACTCGTACGGCGCGAACGAGTTGAACCTCTGGCGCTACGTGCTGATCCCGGGCGCCCTGCCTGCGATCGCGACGGGGCTCCGTATCGGGCTTGGCCGTGCGTTCGCCGGCATGGTCTTAGGGGAGTTGCTGCTGCTGTCATCCGGGATCGGACTCCTGTTGTTGACCTACCGCGCCGCCAATGCGAGCGACCATGTCTTCGCCGTCGTCGTCGTCCTGCTCGTCGAGGCAACCTTGATCAGCTCCGGGATGCGACGCTTGGAGCGCAGGCTCCAACCACCATCGGTATAGAAAGGCACACCGCATGATCACCGTCACCGGGCTGAACAAGACGTTCGCCAGCAAGGTCGGAGGGGTGCCAGTGCTGCGCGATGTCAGCTTTGAGGTCCGGGACAACGAATTTGTGTCAATCCTGGGCCCTAGCGGATGTGGCAAGACGACGCTTCTGCGGATCCTCGCAGGCCTCGTCGACCACGATGGCGGCAGCATCCAAGTGGAGGGCAAGGAGGTGTCGGGGCCGGGTCCCGACCGGGCCGTCGTCTTCCAACATTTCTCGTTGCTGCCGTGGATGTCGGTGCTCGACAACATCGGCTTCGGGCTGCGTTTGCGGGGTGTGCCAAAGGCGATGTGGTCCAAGCAGGCACTCCAGCTGGCCCAGCTGGTGGGGCTCCAGGGCTTCGAGAACTTCTTCCCGCGGCAGCTCTCGGGCGGCATGCAGCAGCGCGTGGGCCTGGCGCGGGCGCTCGCCGTGGAGCCGGCGATCCTGCTAATGGACGAGCCCTTCGCGGCCCTGGACGAGCAGACGCGCCTGCTCATGCAGGAGGAGTTGCTGCGGATCACGCAGGAGGCGCACAAGACGATCGTCTTCGTGACGCACAGCATGGAGGAGGCGCTGCTGCTGAGTGATCGTGTCTTGCTGTTGACGGGCCATCCGGGCGTGGTTCAGGAGTACCTGGAGGTCCCGTTCGACCGCCCTCGTGACCGCTCGATCACCACCTCCCTGGAGTTCCAACGCCTCCGCGAACACCTATGGGAGCAGCTCAGGCGGACCCAAACGCGCGACGCGGTCGATTCGAGCGACGTGGTGGCCTGACATGGGCATTGCAAGGGTTAACGCGAGACGTTCTGCCCTTGGCCGGATGGGCCACCCGTCCGGCAAGTCCAGAGTAACTTCGACGCCGGGACCCCTCGTTGAGATCGGCAGCCTCCTCGGCGGGCTCCTGGCTTGGGAGCTCCTCGGTCGTGTCCTGGGCCTGTCTTGGTTACCGCCCTTCAGCGCGTGCGTTGGGGCGCTTATCGACCTCATCAACCAGGGGCTCATCCTCGCCCAGCTCGCGGACAGCGTCCAGGCGCTTGCCATCGGCTTCGCCGCGGCACTCCTGGCGAGCTTCGTCATCGCGTTCCTGATGGCTGAGTTCGAGCTGGTCGACCTGGCGATCGGGCCTTACATCTACGCGTTCTTCCTGCTGCCGTCGATCGCCCTGGTACCGGTCTTCCTGGCCGTCTTCGGCATTGGCGACCTCACTAGGCTGGCGGTGATCTTCGTCTACTGCTTCTTCTACATGGCCCTTAACTTCCACACCGCCTTCCTCGAGCGGGACTCTGCCTTGATGGAGATGGCAGAGTCCTTCCAGGCAAGTCGCTGGCAACGCACTCGGTATGTCGTTGTACCCATGGCACTGCCGCTTGTACTGGCGACCATTCGGGTCGGCCTGAGCCGGGCCGTGAAGGGCATGATCAACGGCGAACAGTTCATCGCCATCTACGGCCTGGGCGGGTTGATCGAGACGTTCGGCGGAGAGTTCGCGGCCGTCAAGGTCTTCGCCGTCATTCTCGTGGTGGTCGCCCTCGCCCTGGTGCTCGACGTCCTTATGCGCCTGCTCGACGCGAGATGGACGCGCTGGGCGGCCGCCTAGTCCGCTGGACATGGCCGCAGACCTGGGTCCTTGGTTTAGGTCGAAGATCAGTCCCTCGCCGATCGGGCCCAGATCCAGCGGTAGACCAGTGACAGCCCGTCATCCAGAAGGGCGAGGCCGGCCAGCCCGATCGGGAGCTGGGCGACGGGCCCGCCCTTCCGACCGAGGATCCCATCGTCGATGATCGCCCGCTAGATGAGCGGATTTGCTGCACGCACCGGGGCATCGGCGACGATCAGGGCGAGGAAGATCAGGAGCATCCGGCGGTCGGGTGCGGCCGCCCCGCCGATCGGCCGCCAGATGCCCGGCGACAGGTCCCGCGACCGGACCGACGGGTCGCGCGAGAACGAACGCACCAAGCCGCCAGCGGTCCCGTTGCCGGACCCGCTAGGTTGCCCGCTCATCGGGGAGCGATCTCAGGCATCGGCCAGCTCGTCGAGACCGACCGCCTGGAAGACGGATAGCCCGTACGATCGCGAGCTCATTATGACTACCCGGCCCTTGAGCCGCTTTCCGTCGACTGTGACGACGATCGCCTCGACGCCTTCCGTCAGGTCGTCCTCGTGGGTCCGGCCGAGGACCTCCCACTCACGCTGTGCCGGCTGCTCGCCGTTCCAGTACTGAGTATAGACGAGCTGGGCCGAGGTGATCTCGACCGGCCGGCCACCCAGCTCGAGGGCGGTCACTTGGCGGTGTTCGAGGGTCGGCCGGTCCGGCATGCCTGGCGGTCCCCTAGCGCCGATCGGCGTTGACGGCGACCACCAGGTCGAAGGCGACCGGGTAGTCGTTCGGCAGCTCCGCCACGCCCGGGGCGGTCCGGGCGTGGCGGCCGATCTCGGGCCCGAAGACCTCGACCAGGAGATCCGAGCAGCCATCGAGGACGGCGGCCGTCGCTGTGAACCCCGGGGCCCCATTCACCAGGCCGGTCACCTTCAGACAGCGGGTCACCCGGTCGAGCGACCCGAGCTCGGCGCGCAGGATCGCCAGGAGGTTCAGCCCGGTCAGCCGGGCCGCCCGATAGGCCTCTTCCGAGCTGCGATCCAAGCCGACCCTACCCGTGTACCGGCGGCCGTCGTCGTCGACCGTCGGTCCCCGGCTGGAGACGAAGGCGAGGTCGCCGTAGCGCGCGACCGGAACGACGCTCGGCCGGCCCGGAACCGGTTCGGACAGGATGATGCCGAGGGCGGCGAGGCGTTCCTCGGCGGTGGGCACGGTGCGACCTCCGGATCCTGGCGGTGGTGCGGGCGTTAGCGACGTAGTGCCGACTCTAGCCCGGAGGGCGGTTCCGCGGGCTCCACGACGTTCGGCTCGCCGAACACCTCGGCGTCAATCTCCAGCTCGAGCAGCTTGTCGGGCTTCGAGAACCCGTCGCAATGCCCCACGGCCAGTGGGACGCCCACGATGCCGATCATCTCCGCCAGGTCGGCGAGCTCGTCGAGGCCGACGCTCCGATGGATGTAGATGGTGGCGGCGATCGGCCGGACGGCGCGGCCGAGCCGCATCCCGGCGAGCGCCAGGGTTTCCGCCAACCGCACGCGGATCTGCTGGATCTGGACGTGCAGCTCCGGGGCGGTCGAGGTCAGACCAGACAGGAAGGCAAGATCGCCGGTGGCGACCAGCTGGCAGGACGGCTGCACTGGGTCGTGTTCGATCGCCAGCTTCGTCGCGGCCGTGCCGCGTAGGGCGACCGTGTCGAGCCGCACGCCGTCGCCGCCGGCGTGGCGGCTTTCGTCGATGTAGCTCGACGTCGCGCAGCGGGCCGGGCCGGCCAACCGCCGGAAGCGGAGGGCGCTGGCCGTGTCGCGCACCGGCTGGGAGGAGGCCAGGAGCCGGTTACGGACCACGTCCGCCGGCTGGAGACCGGCGCCGGCCAGGGCGGTCTCGAGTGCCACGAACAGGGCGTCGAGGGTGGCGGGCTCGGTCGTCGGAACGGCCGTGACGATCGAGACTCCGGTCCTGCTCCCGACCCCGGTCGGTTCGACCGCGACCTCGACCGGGGGCGTCATCTGCGGTCGGCGCGGATCAGGATCTTGTCGTCGACATAGCTCACCGGGACGCCGTCGACGAAGACGATCTCGAAATGGGCGATCGCCTGCGGCGGGGCGGCTGCGAAGGCCGCGTAGATCGGGCCCGCTTCGACGGCGGGCAGACCGGCGGTCATCAGCCAGTCCTCGATGACGTGGAGCTTGCGGACCTGGGTCACGGCGGCGATCGTGAAACCGGCAGGCTCGAGCATGGCTCGCCATTCCGTCTCGTTGAACGAGCGCACGTGGGTAGGGTCGCGGCGCCGTTCGACGTCGTTGAGATAGGCGTCGAGCGACGGGTCGACGGGTACGCAGCTGTCCTCGACGACGAACCGGCCGCCGGGGCGGATGACCCGGTGGATCTCGCCCAGGGCCCGCGCGATGTCGGTGAAGTGGTGCGGCGCGATCCGGCAGGTCACGGCATCGAACTGGCCGTCCGCGAACTCGAGGTGTTCGACATCCATGACCCGCGCGGTGAGGTTCGTGACGCCACGCTCGCGGGCGAGCTCCCGCGTCCGCTCGATCATGTCGGCGGCGAGATCGACGGCGACCACGCCAGCGACCTGAGGCGCGATCCGGACAGCGGTGTGACCCGCCCCGGTCGCCACATCGAGGACCGTCATCGACGAGTCCGGGTCGAGCAGCTCGGTGAGAATCTCGAGGTCCGCCCCGGCCGCGTGGGTCGAGCTGCGGAGGTAGTCGTGCGAGGCCCGCCCGAACCGCTCCGCGACGGCCTGCTTGTGGCCGTCCGCGACGGGCCCGTCAGTCATGCCCGAGGATCTGGCGGGCGACCTCCGCGAACAGGTCCGCCGGAACGAACGCGATCCCGCTGGCGTCGGCGACAACGATATCGCCCGGCACGACCTGAACACCGGCGATCTCGATCGGGCCGTTGATCTCCGCGGCGTCGATCCGGCCACGACCCGTCAGGAGCGTCCGGCGACGCGTCCAGACCGGGACGCCGACCGCGAGCAGCTCGTCGATATCGCGCACGGCGCCGTCCACGACGACGGCGGCGATCCCGGTCTGGCGGGCGGCGGCCAGCGCCTCACCACCCATCACTGAGGCATCGATCGAGGCGGGCGCCGAGATGACGAGGACATCGCCCGCCTCGGCCAGGTCGAATACAGTCCGGTGAGCCAGGCGGCCGAGTGGCTCCCGCGCGCCCACCTCGGCACGGGCGGGCAGGTAGCGCAGGGTCAGGGCACGCCCGACAACCGCGTGCCCGTCGCCGAGCGGTGGGATCACGCTGGCCGGGACAGCCAGCCGAAGTCCGCGACCATCGAGCGCGTCCGCGGCGGCGGAGCTCAGCCCGCCGACCGCCAGGAGCGCGGCGACGAGGGCCGCCTCGGGGCCGGCGGATTCGGCGATCCCGACTCGAACCGGAACGAACGAGCCAACCTTGGTCCCCACGTTCGTCACGCTCCCTCCGGACGCACGTCGGCGACGGCGGCTATCCGCTCGATCTGGTCGGCCGAACGCGACACGGGGATCAGGTAAAGACGATCCACCCCGGCCTCGCGGTACGCGGCGAGGGTCGCCTGTATGGCGCGCTCGTCGCCGACCGCGACGAGGTCGTTGAATGGCTTGTGCAGGTGCTGGTAATAGCGGGTGAGCAGCAATTCGGCATCCGCGATCTCGCCGGCATCGGTGCTCAGCAGGACATAGGCGAGCCCGGCAATCGGGAAGTCGGACCGGCCGGCCTTGGCCGCCGCCTCGCGGATCACGGGAATCTTCGCGGCCATCCCGGCGACACCGGCGGCGCCGAAGATGTAGCCGTCGCCGTAGCGGACGGCTCGATCGATCGCCGCCGGCGCATAGCCGCCGACCCAAAGCGGCGGGCGCGGGCGCTGGATCGGGGCTGGGCCGAGCTGCGTGCCGCTCTTCTCCGAGGCGACGGCGCCAGCCCACAGTTCGTCGATCCGCGCGAGCTGGCGCTCGAACTCGCGGCCCCGACCGGCAAACGGGCGGCCGAACAGCTCGAAGTCATTGGCCCGCGCGCCGACACCGACCCCCAGGTCCAGCCGACCGCCCGAGATCCGGTCGACGACCGCCGCCTGCTTGACGAGGAGCGCCTCATCGCGCGTGGGCAGGATGATGCTGGCGGTGGCAAGGCGGACGCGCTCGGTCACGGCAGCGACGGCGGCAAGCGTTGCCAGCGGGTCCCACGTGTCGGCGTGCGGGCGGTCGTGGACGGCAACGGCCGCGAAGCTGGCCTTCTCCGCCCTGCGGGCCCAGTCAAGCACCGTCCGCGAGTCGATCACGTTGCCGAGATAGGTCGGCAGGCCGATGCCGAGTCGCATCCGCGTCCTCCTCTGTTGGCGACGCCGCCGCAGGTCCGCACCCGGTGGTGCCGGTGACAGTATGCCGTTGCACACACAAGGTTGCTCGCGACGTTCCGGTCCCGTTCGGTCGCTCCGCTCCCCACCGCGGCCGGGCCCGAACGGGATACAGTTCTATTAGGACCCCCGGGCAGTCCCGACTCACAACACTTGACCCGACAGCTGACAGCGAGGATGCACGATGGCCGAAACGATGACGGACTGCGAGGCGATGCAGGCCCAGATCGACACGCTCCAGGCCGAGTTCGAAAGCCTCTGGATCAAGGTCAGCCAGGGCGGTGTCGGCGGCGAGCGCTATCGGGACCTGCGCCACATCCTTGACGATCTGCGCAGAGAGTTCAAGGAGAAGTGCGGCGAGCCGAAGGAGAGCACGACGCTCCCCCGCTCCATCACGGCCGACTGGCGCGCCGGGTAGGCTTCCGGTCATGACAATCGACCTCAACGGGATCCAGCTTCGCAACCGCCTTCTCACCTCGGCCAGTATGCTCGGCTACGGGGCTTCGAAGAAGAAGCTGATCCTGTACGGCCTGAGCCCAATCGCCCAATGGGTCCCGCTCGACGGGTTCGGCGCGGTCACGACCCGGACCCTGACCGTCGAGCCGCGCGAAGGTCACTTCAGCCTCCGCGACGACTGGAGCCTGACCGAGTTCCCGGCGATGCTCCGGCTCTACGCCAAGGCCCTCCGACGCGTCGACGGCGGCTGGATGAACGCCTTCGGCTGGTGCAACATCGGGATCGAGGCGTACTTCGACGAGTATTACCCGCGGACGAGCGACCAGAACCGGATCATCTCCGTCGGCGGGTTCTCGGCCGAGGAGTTGTGCACCCTCGTCGAGACGGTCAACCGGCGGGCCAAGCCGGGTGATATCGCTGCGGTCGAGTTCAACGTCTCCTGCCACAACGTCAACTTCCCGTTCGAGACGATCCTCGAGGAGATCCTCGCCCAGGCGGTCCCGCTGTCGCGCCACCCGGTGATCCTCAAGCTGTCGCCGGACGAGGACTACGTCGAGCAGGGCAAACTAGCCGAACGGAGGGGCATCGCGGCCTTGACCGCGATCAACGCGGTCAAGGGACTCCGAGTGGATCCGGAGAACGGCGAGCCGTTCATGAAGAACCGCTTCGGCAGCATCTCCGGCCGGGCGATCAAACCGATCGGCCTGCGCGTCGTCGCCGAGCTGCGCGACGCCGGGATCCGATTGCCGATCATCGCGACCGCCGGGATCCGGGATTTCGACGACTGTCGCGAGTTCTTCTGGGCCGGCGCCGATGCCGTCAGCCTCGGCAGTGCCGTCTGGCTCACACGAATGCCGCTCTACGCCCTGGGCCCGCTCGAGGGTCTCCGGATCCGTCGGCTCATGCGCCGGGTGGCCGGCTATCACCCCCCGGTGGCTATCGAGGCGGCCTGGGTGGAGCATGGTCCGGTCGCCGGTGAGGAAGCCGTTGGTCCCGGCCATGACAGGGTCGGCGAACCGCAGCCGGTCCTCGCCTGATCTTCAGTCGCTCGGGTCGGGCTCGTAGTCGACCGAGCGCTGGACCAGGCGGATCAGTTCGTCGGAGATCGGGTCGTCCATCTCCTCCTGGATGTGGGCCAGGGCTCCGAGGACGCGTCCGATCAGGGCGAACGACCGGGTGATCTGCCAGCGGAATCCCATGTCGCTCGCGATCGCGGCGATCGCCCCCGTGACGTTGACCGGCAGGAGCCGGCCGCCCCGCTCCGAGGCAAGGGCCGAGACGCGCTCGAGGAGGGCGCAGTAACGGCCGTAGCTGTCGGTCTCACGGGCGATCGCGAACAGGCGCTCGGCGCGGGGGTCGCCGCCGGCGTGGGTCCGATGACCAATCCCGGGCACCCGCTCCTTCTTGGCGGCATGTTCGTCGACGATCCGGACGGCGACCGCCTCGATCTCGTCGGTCGAGCCGGCTGCGAGCGCATCCTGGAGGACCATGGCGCACCATTCCGACGAGCCCAGGTGCCGGCTCCCGGCGCCGAGGAGCGAAGCGGCGACGGCGGCCTGGAGCGACTCCGGCGCATTGCTATAGACGAACCTGGCCGCCACGACGGGCTTGACCAGGCCGTGCTCGACGAGGACGACGAGCAGGGCGTCGAGCATCCGTGTCTGCGCCGCCGTCGGTCGCCGGCCTAGAAGCATCAGGCCGACCATCTCCGTGTATGTGGTCGAACCGAGCAGCTCGGCGGTGAGATCGATCCCCCGCACGAGCACCCGATCCGATTCGGCCTTGCCCAGCTTCGTCCGCATCGTCAGATCACCTCACGGGCCCGGAGCCCTGCGATCGCCTCATCCGTGTAGCCGACCTCGCGGAGGATCGCTTCGCTGTGCTCGCCGAGGCGCGGCGGCGGCCCGATCGTCCGTTCGTCATGACCCTCGAGCGTGACCCCGCTGCCGACGAGGCGCATGGGCCCGGCCGTCGGATGGACGACTGTCTGGATGAGATCCAGCGCCTGGACACCGGGGTCGTCGAAGACCTCGTCGAGCCGGTTGATCGGACCGGCTGGGACGTCGCTCGCCTCGAGTCGGTCCAGCCAGGTCCGGCGCGGCTCCGTTGCAAAGATCCCGTCGAGGATCGCTTGGAGCTCGTCGTAGTGATGGACGCGGGCGGCACGATCGACGAACCGCGGGTCGTCCCGGAGGTCGGTCCGGCCGACAGCTTCCGTCAGACCCTGCCAGAACTTCGGGGGTGAGGACAGGTGGATGACGAACGCCCCGCCGTCACCGCCGACGAAGGCGTAGGCCTGGGCGATTCGAGCCCGCGTCGCCCGGCTGGGAACCTCGCCGTCGTCGAAGTAGCGGGCGGCGTTCTCCGCGACAAAGGCCGTCGTCGCCTGGAGGAGCGACGTCTCGAGACGGCGGCCTGGGCCCGTCGCACCTCGACCGACGAGCGCGGCCAGGATCCCGGTACAAGCGAAGATCCCGGTGATGTGGTCCGACAGTGAGATACCCATCGCCTTCGGAGCCTCGAAGTCGGTCAGCAGACCGAGGAGCCCGCTCATTGCCTGGCCCACGGTGTCGTACCCGGGCCGGTCGCGGTACGGGCCGCTGGACCCGAAACCGGAGATCGAGCAGTAGACGATGCGCGGGTTGCGGGCCCGGACGGAGGCGTAGGCAAGACCCAGCCGATCGACGACCCCCGGTCGGTAGTTCTCGATCAGGACGTCGGCACGGTCCGCGATGGCCTGGGCGGCCTCCCTGCCGGCGTCCGTCCGGAGGTCGATCGCGAGGCTGCGCTTGCCGCGGTTGACGGAGCGGAACGTGGGGCTGTAGCCGCCCTTGCCCCAGCCACGGAATGGATCACCTTGCGTCCGCTCCTCGACCTTGACCACGTCGGCGCCCATGTCCGCCAGTAGTGCCGAGGCGTAGGGCCCCGTGACATAGCTGGCCAGCTCGAGGACGCGGACGCCGCGGAGCGGGGCGCCGGTGGCGGCCGCGACGGCCGTCGCGGCGGCGACGTTGCTCAGCGATCGATCCGAATGTCCCACAGGTCCTCCTCACCACCGAGCGACGCGCACCACACATCGACCTGGAGGAGCGTGGCACAACCGGGACAGGCGTATTCACGCAGGACCGCCCGGTACGCACTACCATCCGGCATGGCGCGGCCCGCTAGCTCGTCGAGCGGGCGGTCACGGCGGAGGGCGTAGCGCTTGTAGTTGTCGGTCGCCGGGCCGAGTCCTTCCCCGCAACGGCGGCAGCGGACGGCCGCGTTGGCCCCGGTCCCGACGATCTCGAGCGTCTCGTGGAAGCGCAGGAGCGGACCGTCCGGCGCGGCATCGGTTGGGCTACCCGCGGTCGCCGACATCGCCGACCGCACTCCTGTCCGGCGCTCGGCGCGGATGGTCACCCGCCGGGCGTCCGTCGCCGCGGCATCGAGGCTCCCCTGCTCGTCGAGGACCACACCGTAGATCACGTCCGCGCTACGGCGTGAGACGACGTGACGGCGCACGTCGCGAACGACGGCCTCCGCCTCGCGATCCAACGGATCGCCATAGCCGCCGCCGCCCTGGGTGAAGTCCGACAGGAGATGGCCCTCCGGGACCGGCACGCGACCGGAGCCCTCTGGCGGCAGCGAGACCCGGGCGATCTCGTCGGCGGTCGCCTCGGTCGCGTCGGCCGGATACGAGCCGTCGGCAAGCATTTGGCGGAACCCGGCCGCAGGTTCGAGGATCGCCCGCAGGCCCCCCGTACCGACGGGATAGCCGCCGAACAACCCGAATGCCCCATGCGGTAATCCGGCGTACGGAGCGTAGTCCACCGACAGGTCCTGCGACCCATGGACCATCAGCAGGCGGGCGCTGCCGGTCCCGCCGTTCCAGCGTCCGGCCCCACCGCCGTCGACGGCGTGGTTCCGGCTGAAGTAGAGGAACGGGTACTGGAGCTCGACCCGCTCCACGTCGCTGATGCCGCCCGACGGGATGTTCATCTGGCCGCCGGTGGGGACACCGTCGCGGGTTGGGGCGGCGCCGAGGCCGCCGCCGTGGATGTCGTAGAGGCCCTGCGGGTTCGGCAGGCCGCGGCGATTGTGGCCGCCATAAAAGAAGCCTGGACCGCCCAGGTACCAGAAGGCGCCCCAACTGGCGTTGATGTCGTCGTCATGGCCGGCCGCGAAGAGCATCTTCGTCAGGCACTCGCGGACCGCCTCGACGACGTATTGGCCGATCCGCGGCGACCGCCCGCAGGCCGCGGGGAAGCGGCAGTTGAGGGCCGAGCCTTCCGGGACGATGATCCGGACGGGCGCCAGGCGACCATCGCTCCACGGCACGTCCCAAAACAGCTGATTGGTCAGGGCGATGGCGACGTGCGCGGTCGTACTCGGCAGGGTCGAGTTCTGGTCGCTCGTCAGCTGGTCGCTGGATCCCGCGAAGTCGAGCTCGAGTTCGTCGCCGCGCTTCGTCGCCGTGCAGATGACCTGGTACGGATCGGACGCCCGAGTGGCGTGATTCCGGGCCGAGCCGTAGATCCGGCTGCGCCACGTGCCATTCGGGATCGATGCCAGCTTGCGTCGTGCCATCGCTTCCGCGTCGGCGATCAGCTTCGCCCCGGCCGCCTGAACAAAGTCGATCCCGAACTGCTCGATCAGGGACGCGTAGCCACGGGCACAGACGACATTGGCCGCCGTTCGCGACTTGATGTCCATGCCGACGTAATGGGGGTCGCGGCACTGCTCGACGATGGTTTTGAAGACGTCCTGTCGGAAGATGCCGCCCTCGACGATCTTCAGACCCAGAATTCGGATCCCTTCGTGGAAGATCTCGGTGGCGGCGCCGCGGAGAACTCCGCCCGTGTCGGAGGTGTGCGAGCTTGAGGCGATCCAGCCCACCCGCCGGCCGACGTGGAAGATCGGCGCGATCTGCATGACGTCGTAGGTGTGCGAGCCGGCGACGTAGGGGTCGTTGATGATGAACTCATCACCTTCGTGGATGCCCGGATCGTCGTCGAACCACTCGATCATCCGGCGGATCGCATCCGAAGTGGCGGACGCGAACCGGAGATGGCCGGAGCAGGCGAGGATCATCGTCCCGCCGACGTCGTAGAACGAGCACATGCATTCGCCGCCCTGGGCGACGATCGGCGAGGCGGTTACCCGCTGGAGGACGATCCGGCCCTCTTCTCCGATCGCCCACAACCGGTGGGCGAAGATCTCGTAGTCGACCGGGTCGATCCGGGTAGGTGCGGTCGTCTCAGTCGTTCCAGTCATGGGCGGATCACGAGGTTGCGATAAGGATCGACGGCCAGGCTTGCGCCCGGCGGCACGACAACAGTGGTGAACGGCGACTCCACGATCGCCGGACCGTCTAGGCGCGCACCCGTCCCGAGTCGCGCTTCGTCGTAGACGGGAGTCGCGACGAAACGGCCACTGAACCAGGCATCGCGTTCGCCCTTCCTCGCCTCGCCGACCGATACCACGCCGGGTTCGGTCGGTCGGAGCTCTGGCTTGGCGACACGGCCAACGGCATCGACCCGGAGCCCGGCGATGTCGAGCCCGGCCTCCGCATAGGCGATGCCCTTGCCGTAGAGCCGCTCGTAGTGCTCGACGAAGATGTCCGGCAGGGCGGCCACCCGTTCGTCCGTGAAGCGGTCCCAGGGCAGCGGGATCTCCTCGCCGGTGCTCTGGCGACGAAACTGGAGGGTGACGTAGCGGCGGAATTCCGGCGCCTCGTCGAGACCGTCCCGGCCGAGCTCGGCAGCCAGGCTCGACTCGAGTGCCTCGAGATCCGCGTTGAGGGTCGCGGACGGCATCGGCAGTGGATAGGCGCGGGTGGCGAGCCGGGTGTGGACGAGATCCGCGCCGGCGATCCCGAAGGCGCTGAACACAGGCGATGTCGGAAAGACGATGATCTCGCGGACGCCGAGGTCGCGGGCATAGCCGACGGCGTGGACCGGGCTGGCACCTCCGAAGGCGTACAGGACGAACTCATCCGGCCGCCGCCCGCTGCGGATCACCTCGCGGCGGATCAGGTCGGACATCTTGCTGTCGACGATCCGGACGATCCCTGCCGCCGCTTCGACCAGATTGAGCCCGAGCGGCTTGCCGAGCTGCTGGTGGATGGCCGCCCGGGCGGCCCCCAGATCGAGCCGCTGCCGCCCACCGAGGAAGTAGTCCGGGTCGATGTAGCCGAGGATCAGATCGGCATCGGTCACCGTCGGGATCTCGCCGCCGAGGCCGTAGCAGACCGGCCCGGGCCGAGCCCCGGCACTCTCCGGCCCGACCAGGAGCCGGCCAGTCGCCTCGTCGACCCGCGCCATCGTCCCGCCGCCGGCACCGATCGACGTGATGCCCGTGATCGGCTGGAGGATGCGGAATCGTTCGAAGACCGGTTCGTCCGCGTAGCGCCAGTAGCCACCGTCGACGATCCCCACGTCGAAGCTCGTGCCACCCATGTCGGCGGTGATCGCTCGGCGGTGGCCGAGCACCTCGCTCATGAGCGCGGAGGCGAGCATGCCGCCGGCCGGTCCGGACTGGAGGGTGGAGATTGGGGTGGCCAGCTCGTGAATGGTTAGGCCACCATTGCCCTGCATGACGAGGATCCGTCCGGCGAACCCGTCGGCCCGGAGCTGCGCTTCCAGGCTGGACAGGTATCGCCGGACGGTCGGGCCGACGAATGCGTCGGCGATCGCCGTGTTCGCCCGGGCGTATTCACCGGCCACCTGGCTCAACCGGCTGCCGAGGCTGACGAAGAGGCGGCCATCCGGGTAGAGGTCCCTGACGATCGCCTCGATCGCCGCTTCGTGGACAGGGTTGCGCCAGGCGTGGAGCAGGCTCACCGCCAAGGCGTCGATGCTGAGGTCCTCGACCAGTGTCCGGACCGCAGCCCGAACGCCGTCGTGATCGAGCGGCACGACGATCTCGCCTTCCGCATCGATCCGTTCCGAGACGCCCCGGATCCGCTCCGACGGGACCAGCGGCTCCGGCTTGGTGATCGACGTCACCCGCCGGACCTCCTCTTCCGGCAGACCGTCGACCCGGCCGACCGCGCGCATGATCAGGGTCGTGTCTTCGAAGCCGCGGGTCGTGATCAAGCCGACGGTGACACCCCGACGAGTGATCAAGGCGTTGGTAGCGACGGTACTGCCGTGCTTGACGAGGTCCGTCCGGGCGAGGAATTCGGCCATCCCGAGACCCAGCCCGACGGCCGCCTCGCGGATGGCGTCGAGGACACCGCCGGAGAAGTCAGCCGGTGTCGTCGGCGCCTTGCTCGTCGAGACCGCGCCGTCGGCGGCCAGGACGACGACGTCGGTGAACGTGCCGCCGATGTCGACGCCGATCGTGTAGCGGGGCCGTGCTGGGCTGGTCAAGGCCACGGTTCTCCCCTACGGAATGTGGTTACCTGGGCTCTTTCGGCTCACAGTGACCGGCCGTCGCAAATGCTGTCAAACTGAGTTCCGCTATGCGAAATGTTGACCGTCCGAAAGGCGAGCTAAGGTCCGTGAGCACCGCGCTCGACCTGCTGCGGGTGCTCACCGATGCGGATGGTTCGATCGGGGTCACCGAAGCGGCCCGCCGCCTGTCGGTGGCGCCCAGCACCGCTCATCGCCTGTTGACGACATTCCTCGCCCACGGCTTCGCGATGCGCTCCCCCGCCGGACGCCGCTACCGGCGCGGTCCCGCGCTCATACGGCTCTACAGACGACGGCCCATCCAGCTGATCCTACTCCGCGACGTTGCCCACCCGGTCCTCGAGCGCGTCAGCCACGAGACCGGCGAGACGGCCCACCTGTCGATCCTCGAAGG
>PLZO01000039.1 GCA_003152165.1 Chloroflexota bacterium | reverse complement strand
TGGACCCAGCCCGAGCCCTCGACGGGCGGGGCGGCCGGTGCCTGCGGCGCGGGCGGCTGAACCCAGCCCGAGCCCTCGACGGGCGGCGCGGCCGGCGTCGACGGCGGCACGTCGCCGGTTCCTCCTGCGCTCGGATCCAGCGGTGGCTGTTCTTCGGTCATCGCGGTGGGCCTCCTTGATGGTGGTCAATTGCTGTAGGGCGTTCGGACGATTGTGCCCATTCAGCGTCGGCAGCGTAAGGGGACTGTGCCGAGAAGATTCGGCTCAGCTCGAAAGCCGGCGTCTCGGCCAGCTGGTCGTAGCGGCAGTCGCCCGGTCGCTTGTCCGGGCGCCACCGAACAAAGGTGGTGCCGTGCCGGAAGCGGTCGCCCTGGAGGTGGTCGAAGGCCACTTCTACGACCCGTTCTGGCCGGAGGGCCTCCCACGACAGGTCGCGGCCCCGGTTCCAGCGGGATGTTGCCCCAGGCACCCGTTGGCCGCTGGCGGCCACCGTTTCCGCCCAGCTCGCCCAACCAGCCCACGGGTGATCAGCCAGAGCGTCATCGCGCAGCGGTGCCAGCTCGGCAACCAGCTCCGCCCGGCGAGCCATCGTGAATGACGCCGTGATCCCGACGTGATGGAGCGTGCCTGCAGCGTCGAACAGGCCGAGGAGGAGCGATCCGATGAGCGTGCCCGGTCCGTCCTTATGCCAGCGGAATCCGGCGACGACGCAATCGGCCGTCCGCTGGTGCTTCAGCTTGAGCATCGCCCGTTTGCCCGGTTGGTAGGGGGCATCCAGCCGCTTGGCGATGACTCCATCCAGGCCAGCCCCCTCGAACCGCTCGAACCAGTCGATCGCGGTGGCCCGATCGCGCGTGGCCGGGGTCAGGTGGACCGGTGGTCTGGCCTCGGCCAGGATCGCTTCGAGCCGGATCCGTCGCTCGGCCTGCGGCACTCGTCGCAGGTCGTCGTCGCCGAGGGCCAGGACATCCCAGGCGACGAAGCTGGCCGGGGACTCCGCGGCGAGCATCCGGACTCGCGACGCGGCCGGATGGATCCGCAGGAGCAGGGCATCGAAGTCGAGCCGGCCGTCGCTGCCGGCGATGACCACCTCGCCGTCCAGCACGCAGCGTTCGGGCAGGGACGCACGGAGCGGAGCCGCCAGCTCGGGGAAGTAGCGGTCGAGCGGCTTCAAGTCCCGGGACTGGATCAGGACCTCATCGCGGTCGCGGAAGATGAGTGCCCGGAAGCCATCCCATTTCGGCTCGAACAGCCAACCTTCGTCAGTCGGGAATGCTCCAGCCGGCTTGGCCAGCATCGGCTCGATCAGAGGACTCACCGGCAGATCCATCGGGGCTGAGGATACGGCACGATACGCAGCGTGAAGACGATCGAATCGCGCTATGACGGGTCGGCCACCGCCTATCGCACCTGGTGGGAGCCCGTCCTGGCGCCGACCGCCCGGGAACTGCTGGACCGGCTGGAACGAGCCGCTGGGCCGCCCATCGGCCGAGTACTTGACGTGGGGACCGGGGCCGGCCTGCTCGCGATCGAAGCGGTCCGACGCTGGACCATGGTGGAGGTCACCGGGCTCGACGGATCGGCGCCGATGCTGGTGGTTGCCGAGGCGGCTGCGCGGGACTCTTTAGTTTCGAGCGCGCAACAACGGATCAGTTGGCTGCGCGGCCACGCCGAGCGGCTGCCGTTCGAGGACGAGTCGATTGACCTGGTGGTCAGCTCGTTCGCCTATCAGCTGGTGCCACGTCTGACGGTCGCCCTGGGCGAGGCGTTTCGGGTCCTGCGACCAGGCGGCCGATTGGCGTTCGTCACCTGGCGCAGCGCGGACGACCGGTTTGCCCCGGATGACGCGTTCGAGGACGTCCTGGACGAGCTCGAGCCGGACGACGAGCCCGGGAACGCCGAGGAGGCGCGAGCCGGCGACCTCGCCTCGGCCGGAGCGACGGCGGCCCGCCTGCGCCGGCTCGGCTTTCGGTCCGTGGTCACCCGGGAAGCATGGCTGACCTACGACCACGATCCGGCGACCTATCTCGACTTCCTGGAGGGCTACGCCGAGCGCGAATTGTTCGCGGACCTCCAGCCGGATCGGCGAGCCCGGCTTCGCAACGGCACCGCCGAACGCCTGCGCCAACTCCCGCCGACGGCCTTCCGCTGGCATGTCCCCGTCGTCTACGCGTTGGCTCGCCGACCGGAATCGATCGAGCGCGGGCCATAGCCCACGCTCGAGGTCGAAGTACCGGCCGAGCCGGTCGAGCCGGCCGGGGATCAGCTTTCGGGGGAGTCGGCGGAACCGGCCTCGGCTTCGTCGCCCTCGGGCGCGCCTTCGGCCGCGGTCTCGGCAGCCACCGGGGCGACTTCTTCCTGGCGGGGCGCCTGGACCCGCACGACGGCCTCGTCCAGGTCCGTCAGCAGGACGATATCGGAGGGCAGGACCAGATCGCGCACGTGGAGCGTCGTGTCGTAGTCCACGAGCGAGTCGATCGCCAGCAACAGCGACTGGGGCAGGTGGTCCGGCAACGCGCGCACGCGGACCGATTCGGTCATGTGCAGAAGCGTTCCGCCGTTGAGCTCCACGGCCGGGGATGTGCCGGTAAAGACGATCGGCACGTCCACGGTCAGCTCCTCGGTCATCCGGACGACGAGCAGGTCAACGTGGAGCACGCGCTGATGGACCGGGTCGCGCTGGATCGCGTGGATCAGAACAGGGGCCGCCTTTTGGCCGTCGATCGAGACATCGATCAGGGCATTTGGACCGGTCTTGCGGTGGAGCATCTCGAAGTCGTGGGCATCGAGCGTGATCGATGTCGAGGCAACGTCATGGCCGTAGATCACGGCTGGCAGGCTGCCCGAGCGGCGCAGCCCGGCGACGTGCTTGCCGAAGATCTGGCGCTCGGAGGCGGCCAGCTTCGGTCGGATCGTCGTCATCTGGGGAAGGTCCTCCGTGGATTGGGGCCGAGCCTAGCATATCGGGCGTCCGCGCCGGCGCGGGGTCCGGCCGCACGTGCCCGCGCGGGGTCCGGCGCGGTTCCGCGGCGCGTCGCGCGAGCGGCACGTGCCGCGACTATAGGGCGTCCGTGCCTCACCAACCCAGAGGTGCGCTTGTTGCGCGCAGAGCGACAAACGGCACGTTTTCCACCCGTCCACATCAGTTGGCCGCGAGTCCTCACTGGAAACCATGGCGAGTTCATCCCGGCCCACGCTCAGCGCGCCGTGAAATGGGCGTTACCGTTGGGGTCGACAGCCAGATCCCCGGCGCAGATCCGCCTCCAACGGCCCAAACCACGTCACTTGTCGCTCTGGGCGCACCAATTGCGTCACCGTCCGGCCCTGGCGACCGACGCGATAGCCGTGGACGTGCCCGCAATTGGCGGCAGTGCCCGTCGTGCCCACCCGAGGCCGCAAGCGCCGCCCGCACGTGCCCCCCGTGCCCGCAATTGGCGGCAGTGGCCGTCGTGCCCACAAGTGGCCGCACGTGATGACCGTGCCCGCACGTGGCGGCCGTGCCGGCCGTGCCGGCACGCACGCGCCGGCCTGGCACACCGGGCCGCCGGAGGCCGGCGCGGGGGACTGCGCGGGCCGTTTCGCGGATGCGGTGTAGCATGCCGTCGGATGGCCGCCACCATTCTGATCGTCGAGGACGAGTTCGCCGTCGCCCGGGGAATCCAGTACGCGCTCCAGCAGGAGGGCTACGAGGTGACCGTGGCGCGCAGCGGCGAAGAGGGCCTGGACTTCGCTACCCACCAGGCCCCGGATCTGGTCGTCCTCGACGTCCGCCTGCCGGGCATGGACGGGTTCGAAGTCCTCCGGCGGCTCCGGGCGACCGGCTCGAAGGCGCCCGTCCTGGTCCTGACTGCTCGCGATGACGAGGTCGACAAGGTGATCGGCCTGGAGCTGGGCGCCGACGACTACCTGACCAAGCCGTTCGGGCTGCGCGAGCTGATGAGCCGGATCAAGGCGCTCCTGCGGCGAGCCTATGGCGACCTGGCCGACGCGGCCGGCGGCCGAGTGATCCGCCACCTCGACCTGCTGATCGACCTCGAGCGCCGGCGCGTCCAGCGCGGCCAGCGCCGGATCGCCCTGACCGCGACCGAGTTCGAGATCCTGCGCCACCTTGCCAGCCGTCCCGGCCGGGTCTACTCGCGGCGCGAGCTGCTCGAGCTGCTGCGCGACTACGAGGCCCTTGACCAGGACGAGAAGACGATCAACGTCCACGTCAGTCACCTGCGCGAGAAGATCGAGGATGATCCCTCCCTGCCCGTCTTCGTGCTGACCATTCGAGGTGCCGGCTACGCCTTCGCCGAGCGCTGAAAGCCGGGTAGGTGCCCGCCGGGCGATCAGGGGCTGGTTCGGGCGGCTCCTGCCGCGCTCATTCGCGGCGCGCCTGACGATCGCCTTCTCGGGGGTGGTGGCCCTGACCCTCGTGCTGGTGTTCGTCGGCGTGATCAACCGGGTCGACGATTACTTCTATACGCAGCAGGTCAACGACCTGCAAGTCCGGGCCGGGACAGTTCGCGACCTGATCATCTCGTTGTCGACGAACCTGGCCGACGGCCAGCCGATCGTGTCGCCTTCGGACACGCTCAACCCTGTGGTTGCCGCCTTCCTGGCCAACCCCACCAACCAGCGCTTCCTGGCCGACGACCTTGCCCAGGCGGACCTCCAGGTGAGCCTGGGCCTGATCACCCGCGACGGTCTGGGCAACGTCGTCCTCGTCCCGGCTGTGGACGGCAAGCTGACGGCGCCGCTGGAGGCGAAGCCGCGTCCGGGCCAGGCCCGCGATGACATCCCTTACAACGACCCTCAGCCGACGGCCGTCCAGCAGAACAGCCTGTTCGAGTACGGCATCCAGGTCCAGCTGTCCAACCCGTACACCTATCGAGCGAGCACGGTTGGGGCGATCTTCTCTCTTCTGATCGTGATCGCGATCGCGGGTCTGCTCCTGTCGGTGGTCGTAGCCTCGCTCCTGGCCCGACGCTTCACCACCCCGCTGCGCCGGTTGACCGAGGCCGCCCAGGGCCTGACCGAGGGCGACTTTGCCCGGCGGGTGGCGATCGATCCGCGCAAACCAGGTAGCACCGAGATCATCGAGCTGTCCAGGCAATTCAACCAGATGGCCGCCCGGCTGGACGACAGCGTGGCGATCATCCGCCGGGATCGCGACCGCAGCCGCGACTTCCTGGCCGATGTCTCGCACGAGCTGCGCACGCCGATCGCCGCGATGCGCATGTTCAATGAGCTCCTGCGCGAGGGCGCCGACGAGAATCCGGCGACCCGGGCTGAGTTCCTCGAATCGAGCCGACAGCAGCTCGAGCGGCTCGACTGGCTGGCCCAGAACTTGCTCGAGCTGTCGAAGCTCGACTCCGGACTGGTCCTGCTCGATCTCCGCCCGGATGACCTTCGGGCCGCTGTTGAATCGGCCGTCGAGCAAGCCGAGCCGACGGCTCGGCGGCGCGGGATCGAGCTCAGCCTGCACCTCTCGGACCGCCCGCTCCGGATTCGCCACGACCCCCAGCGGATCACGCAGGTCGTTTCGAACCTGATCGGCAACGCCCTAAAGTTCACGTCGGTGGGCGGGCGGGTTTCGGTCGAGGTGCGCGGCGCGGAGGGCGGCGCGGAGATCGAGGTTCGCGACACCGGGGTCGGGATCGATGCCGCCGAGCTGCCCCGGATCTTCGAGCGCTTCTACCGCGGATCGCTTGCCAACGAGGCTCGCGGGAGCGGCAGCGGACTGGGGCTGGCGATCGTGAAATCGATCGTTGACATGCACGGCGGTCGGGTCATGGTCGACAGCCGCTTGGGCCAGGGCTCATCGTTCGTGGTCAGCCTGCCGCGCGATCCGCGCCTGGTCGATTCAGGGGTTGGCGAGCCACGGGCTGAAGGGACTCCGAGTGCGGCCGGGGAGGACCGGCCGGGCCACGTCGGCGCGCCGAATCCTATACCCGGACGAGTTGCCGAGGTAACGGATTCTTCATCGGCTCACCCGCCTCGGCTGAATCCAGAGGCCCCACGCTGAGAGGTGGCACTCACATCGTCGCCGAGTGAGCGCCTCAACCAGCACCCGATACCGACTTTCCGATCCAGGAGCACGATCACCCCATGAATCCGATGGACCCCCAAGCTGATGCGTCGTACGGCGCTCCGGCGCCGCCCACTACCCCGGTCCCGCCGGAGCCCGCCGACCCGATGACCTACTCGCCGCCGCCCGCGGCCCCGACCGAGTGGCAACGCCAGACGTGGGGCGAACCGCCGCTGACCACTCCGGAGACGTGGTTCGAGCCGGCGCCCGTGCCGGTGACGCCGATCGCCTCTCGCCGGCGCGGCCGAGGCCTGGGCGTCGTCTTCCTCACGGCTCTCCTGGCAGCGGTGCTCGCCTCGGGCGGCACGTATGCCGCGATCCGGGCCTCAGGCGCCCTCGATCGGCCGCCTGCGGCGGTCATCAACAGCACGAATACGGGGACGACCGTGACCCAGCCGGTCACGATCGACGAGCAGTCGGCCACGATCAGTGCTGCTGCCAAGGTCGGGCCGGCGGTCGTCCAGATCCAGACCAACGGGACCGACCCAACCTCCGCGACGGCCACCTCGGGGATTGGTTCCGGAGTGATCTTCGACTCGCACGGCTGGATCCTCACCAACCACCATGTCGTGGCCAGTAGCACCAGCCTGACCGTCCAGCTCAAGGACGGTCGCCAGTTTCCGGGCACGATCTACGGGGTCGACACGCTGACCGACCTCGCTGTCGTCAAGATCGACGCCACAGGCCTGCCGACGGCGCCGCTCGGTGACTCGTCGACGATCCAGGTCGGTGAGCTGGCGGTCGCGATCGGCAGTCCGCTGGGCACCTATTCGAACAGTGTCACGGCCGGAATCGTCTCGGCGACCGGCCGGAGCATCGCTACCGATACCGGCTCGATCAATAACCTGATCCAGACCGACGCGGCAATCAACCCGGGCAACAGCGGCGGCCCGCTCGTCGACGCGCTCGGTGATGTCATCGGGATCAATACCGCAGTCGCCACGAATGCCCAGGGGATCGGCTTCTCGATCCCGATCAACATTGCCAAGCCGATCATGCAGCAGGCGATCGCCGGTCAGCCCCTGGCTCGGCCGTGGATCGGCATCCGCTACGAGACGGTCGATCTGCAGCTCCAGCAGCAGCTCAAGCTGACCGTGGCCCAGGGTGCCCTGGTCACCGGCGGCCAGGACGCGTCCGGGGCCACCCAGCCGGCCGTCGTGGCGGGCAGCCCCGCCGACACAGCCGGCGTGAAGGACGGTGACATCGTGACCTCGATCGAGGGCATCACCATCGACGGAGAGCATCCCCTCGACGCGGTGCTGACCCAGTTCGCCCCGGGTCGGACCGTCACCCTCGGGATCAACCGGGCCGGCAAGACGCTCGAGCTCCAGGTGACCCTGGGAACGCGGCCAACCACCCCCTGAACCTGGAATCCACCTCTACTCCGGGACCCCGGTGCCCGCCCCCCGGCGCCGGGGTCCCCGGATTCAGGGACCCCCACGTCGCGGCCTCAGCGGGCGAGGCGCCGCCGCCAGATCTCCACGCCGGCCCAGGCCAGAGTGCCGTCAATTGGCGCCCTGGGCTTGCGGATGCGGATGCCGACCTCGGTGATCGGCGGGAAGGCGGTCAGCACCTCCTGGGCGAGGGCCTCGGCCAATGCCTCGATCAGGCGGTAGCTGGTGGACTCGACGACCGTCTTTGAGACCTCGAAGACGGCCCCGTAGTCGACCGTCCGGGCGAGGTCATCCTCGACCGCCGCGGGCTGCAGGTTGAGGACCATCTCAACGTCCACGTGGAACGGCTGATCGGTGCGCTGTTCCGCCGCGGAGACTCCGTGGCGACCCTGGAAGACCATGTCATGGAGGACGATCCGATCGCTCACGGCCGCATCATGGCACGTCGTGCCGGACGACCGCATCGGTCAGCCGGGCGACCCGCACGTTCGCCCGGACGTCGTGGACCCGGATGAGGTCGATGCCGGCAGCGGCCGCCAGGGCGGTGGTCGCCAGGGTTGCCTCGAGGCGCTCGCCGGCCGGCAGGTCCAGGACCAGGCCCAGGGTGGACTTGCGCGACGTGCCCAGCATGATCGGCCGGCCCAGCACGTGCAGCTCGGGCAGGCGCCGGAGTAGCTCCAGGTTATGGTCCGGCGTCTTGCCGAAGCCGAAGCCCGGATCCACGATCAGCGACTCGAGCGCGCAGCCGGCCGCGACCGCTCGTTCGATCGCCCGCCACAGGTCGGCGATCACCTCGGCCAGCAGGTTCGTGTAACGGGCCTCGGCCCGGTTGTGCATGAGGATGAGGGGCACCCCGCGTTCCGCGGCAAGGCGGGCCAGGTCCATCTCCGGGGCAACGCCCCAGACATCGTTGAGGAGGTCTGCCCCGGCGTCGAGCGCCGCGGTGGCGACGGCCGCCTTGGTCGTATCGATGCTGAGCGGAACGTCGGGCAGGTCGGCCCGGATCGCCCGCACTACCGGCACGATCCGGGCGATCTCCTCGTGGGCGGCCACGACCGCGTGACCCGGCCGGGTGGATTCACCGCCGATGTCGAGCAGGTCGGCTCCATCGGCCACCATGGCCCGCGCCTGGGCGACCGCCCGGGCCACGACTTCGCCCGGCGCGGCGGGATTCTCGGCCGCCAGGCCATCGCCGGAGAACGAGTCGGGGGTGATGTTGAGGATCCCCACGATGTACGTCCACTCCCCCCAGCGGAACGTGCGCGGACCAATCCGGGTCTCCGCCGGCGTGGCCGCGGGGCTTCTTCGATCGATCATCCTGCGGATCCTGCCACGTCCCGCAGCGCCGGGTCGTCGACGAGAAGCGCCCGCACGGCCCCCACGAGATAGAGCGAGCCGGCGACCACGATCGGCCCGGGCGCCACGGCCAGGGCCGCGGCGAGTGCCGCGGCCGGCGACCGGATCACCCGCGCCTGCGCGCCGGGCCCGGCGGTCGAGGCCCACACCGCCGCGAGCTCCACGGCCGGCAATGCCCGGGCCTCCCCCACCTCCGTGCAGATGACGGCCGCGCCTGCCAGTGCCGGGGCCCCGGCCAGGGCCCGCACGATGCCGGCGACGTCCTTGTCGGCCATCGCTCCGATGATCAGGGTGATCGGCGGTGGCTGCCGCTCGGACCCACCGGCGAGGAATGGTCGAAGGTCCTCGAGGGCCTGGGCCAGGACCGCTGCTCCGGCCGGGTTGTGGGCGCCGTCGAGGAGCACCTCACGGGTCGAGCCCGGGCCGTCCGGGCGCGCCTCGATCAGCTCCAGCCGGCCCGCCCATCGGGCATCCGCATAGCCGAGTCGCCGAGCGGCCGGTCCAACGATCGCGATCCCGGACTCGGCCAGGGCGTCGAGGACCGCATCGGCCACAGCCACGTTGGCCGCCTGGTGCCGGCCGCGCAGCCCGACCCGTGTCTCGCCCAGGCCGGGCAGGTCGACGACGATCCCGTCGCGATCCCACCCGAGGAGGCGGGCCGGCGGGACCACCCGGAGCGCCACGGCAACCCGGCCGGCCCGTTGCCGGATCACCGCCAGCCCTGCGCCGTCAGCGCCGGTCACGGCGAGGTCGCCGCGCTCGATGATCGCCGCCTTCTCGCGGGCGATCGCCGTCACCGTCGAGCCAAGCTGATCCATGTGGTCGAGGTCCACGTTGGTGATCGCGGCCACGCCGCCATCCCATGCGTGGGTCGCGTCGAGCCGGCCGCCCAGGCCCACTTCGACAACGGCCAGGTCCACCGCCTCGTCGGCAAACCAGCGGAAGGCAACCGCCGTCAGGAGCTCGAACTCCGTCGGGTCGCCGTACCGGCGGGCCACGCGCGCGGCCGCCGGCAGGGCCGACTCGAGGAGCCCGGCGAACGTCGTCGGGTCCACCAATCGGCCGGCAATCTGGAGGCGTTCGCGGTACGTGACGAGATGTGGCTTGGGCGTCTCCCCGGCGCGCAGGCCAGCCGCCCGCAGGGCGCTCGCAACCAGGGCCAGGACGCTGCCCTTGCCGTTCGTGCCGCCGACCAGGGCTCCCCGGAGCGCCCGCTGCGGGTCGCCCAGCTCGCGCAGCAAGGCCCGGGTGCGCCCGAGCCCAAGGCGGATGCCGAACCGGCCGCGCTCCCGCAGGGCCACCAGCGCGGCCTCGTAGGTCAGGCTGGCCACGTCACTCGCGGCTCAGCTCGTCCTCGTAGAAGACGCACTGGTTGAAGCGCGGGGTGAGGCATACGTCGTTGATGTAACCCTGCTCCAAGTGGACGCCGCCCCGGAGCTGGCAGCGCGACACGTTCTGATCCTGGCGAATCAGGGCCTTGAGCAGGTGCGGAGCCTGGATCGGGATCGCGCCCCGAACACCGGTCATGAAGAAATGAGGGCAGACGTTCCGGCGCAGGTTGGGCAGCCCGAACC
>PLZO01000123.1 GCA_003152165.1 Chloroflexota bacterium | reverse complement strand
CCCACTCGACGACGATCGCCTCGAGTGCGTCGACGGCCTGGGCGGCTGTCTCGGCGATCACCGCGGCCACGCCCTCGCCGGTCCACTTGACGCTGTCGGTCGCCAGGACCCGGGGCATATTGATGTTGTTCACGACTCCCGACGAGCCGCCGGCCGGCCAGGCCATCGGCAGCGGGTTGTAGGGGACGTCGGCGCCAACCAGGACCAGGACGACGCCGGGCATCGCCTTGGCCGCCGAGGTATCGATCGAGCGAATGTTGGCGTGGGCATAGGGGCTGCGCAGGATGCTCATGTAGGCCATCCCGGCGAGCTTGATGTCGTCGAGGTAGCGGCCCTTGCCGGTGATGAAGCGGGGGTCTTCGACCCGCTTGATCGAGGCGCCCAGGACGTCGGTGACCATCGGGTTGCCTCCCTGTCAGTCGTGCGCGCCGGCGGAGACGGCGGCCCCGGCCCGGAGGGTGGATGCCGCTTCGCGGATGGCGGCGACGATGTTCTGATAGCCCGTGCAGCGGCACAGGTTGCCTTCGATCCCGTGGCGGATCTCATCGTCGGTGGGATCGGGATTCCCGGCGAGCAGGTCAGCCGCCGCCATGATCATGCCCGGCGTGCAGAAGCCGCATTGCAGGCCGTGCTTCTCCCAGAAGGCATTCTGGAGGGCATGCAGACCACCCTCCGGGGCCATGCCCTCGATCGTCAGGATCGCGCCGCCGTCGGCCTGGACGGCGAGGACGGTGCACGACTTGACCGCCGCCCCGTTGAGCTGGACGGTGCAGGCACCGCACTGGCTCGTATCACAACCGACGTGCGTGCCGGTCAGCCCCAGGTCCTCGCGCAGGGCATGGACCAGGAGCTGTCTCGGTTCGACCGTGATCTCGTGGGGGACCCCGTTGACGGTGAGTCTGACCTGCTCAGTCACCTGGTATGTCCTCCATGCGGCCGGGCGAGATCCCGCGCGGCGGTAAGCCCGAAGTTGGCGTCACCATGCTGGCACTCCGGCGCGCCGCTGACAACCCGGATCAGCGCTGATCCCGGCCACGTACGGCGGCCGCTCAGGGACGCATCCGGTGGGTGGCGCCGCGGAGCAGCCAGACGATGACCAGGGCGACGGCCCAGATGACGATGTCATTGGGGATGAAGCCGAGGAGGGTGTCGCTGGCGGACTGGCTGACCGCGTCGATCGCCCCGAAGAGCCGAATCGAGAGGACGGCGGCGAGCGCGATGACGACGGCCGAGCCCGCCCGGCCGAGCTGCTCAGGCGTCCACCGGGAGCTCATGGCACGCCGCTCAACGCGACTTCACAGGCAGCTCAACGTGGCGGCCGGGGCGGCAGCTCGGACGGCGGCGTCCAGCGGCCGACGGCGGCGCTCCGGATATCCACGGCTCGCGGGTCGAGCTGGGCCTGGATCGGCGTCTCGTCCCGGGCCTCGATGATCCGGGCCGACTCGCCGAGCCTCTCGATCTTGCGCCGAGCCACCGCCGGCTCGAGACCAGCCAGGCTGCTCGCCGGTGCCACCCCCACCCGCTCGTAACCGCGACCGCCGCTGGCGGCGTACGAGGCGGCCCACACGATCAGCTCCTTGTCGTCGATCCGGGGATCCCGGGCGTCGACGGCACCACATACGATTCCACGCTCCTTTGGGGCACGAGTGATCAGGCGCCAGTTGTCGGGCCCATCGATCAGGTCGAAGAAGTAGCTCTCGTACGGTGCCGCGAAGATGGTCTCCGGGCCGGCCGTGTCGGCATTCCCCCCGCTGATCGCGAGACAGCGATGAAACGCCGCCGACGCGTCGGGAACACCATCGAGCAGGCGCAGATGGGCGTCACGAAAGAGGGCCCGCTCATCGGGGCTGGAGCCGATCGCGACGGCATCGTCCTCCTCGATCTGGACGAACGGGCAACCGGCCCCGGCCAGGGCTACCAGCTCGGCGTTGAGGGCCGCCGCGAACGCCAGGGTGAGCCGTCGCCGGCCGAACCGGCCACGCTTGACACGCCGCCCGAGACTGTACGGGCCAACCAGCCGAGCCTTGACCGGCAGGTCGGTCAGCTCGGCTGTCTGGCGCCAGCCCTCGACGAGCCCGGGGCGCTGCCAGGCCGGCAGGCTGACGACCCGGGGCAGGTAGCCGGCCTGGGCGCTGCTGGTCGAGTCGATCGGCTCGAAGCCGGCAAGGGCGGCGACCGTGGCGGCAAGGAGGTTGGGCGTGCGCACGCCTCCGTCGGTCAGCAGGGCCAGGCCGGCCGCAGCCTGATCCTCGAGCAGCTCGTTGACGACCCGGTCGACTGCGCCGGGATCGCGGCGGTCGACCGGGGGACTGGGATAGCCGCCATGCAACGTCGCGAACATCCGCCGGATCGTACGGCATCCCGCCCCTGCCTTGGCGCCGAGCTCGCCTTACGTTGCGCTTACATCCAGTGGTACCGGTCCCGATCCGCACGGGTATCCTCGCCCGGATGAAGACGATCCTCGTGGTCGACGACGAGCGCAACATCGTCGACCTGCTCCGGCTCTATCTCGAAAAGGAGGGCTGGGCGGTGATCGCCGCGGCCGATGGCGAGGAGGCCCTCGCCCTCCACGCCCGACACGATCCAGATCTGGTGATCCTCGACCTGATGTTGCCCAAGCTGGACGGCTTCGAGGTGTGCCGCGAGCTGCGCCGACGGGGCGATGTCCCGATCGTGATGCTCACTGCGCGCGACGACGTGGTCGACTCGATCGTCGGCCTGGAGCTGGGCGCCGACGACTACATCGCCAAGCCGTTCCATCCCCGCGCGCTGGTTGCCCGGGTCAAGGCGATCTTTCGGCGGACCGAAGCGACGGGTCGAGGCGGTCGCCCGATCGAGGTCGGCAGCCTCCGGATCGACCCGCGCCGGCGTGAAGCGACCGTGGGGCCGCGCCGGCTCGAGCTGCGGGCGCGAGAGTTCGACCTGCTCGCCGCACTGGCGCGCGACGCTGGAGTGGTCCTCACCCGCGACACCCTGCTGGAAGGCGTCTGGGGCACCGACTTTCCGGGCGAGACGCGGACGGTCGACGTCCACGTGGCCGAGGTACGCAAGAAGCTCGGCGAGGACGGTCCGGCGATCGAGACGATTCGCGGCCTGGGCTACCGGCTGGTGCCGCCGGCCCGGGAACCCGCCGCGGACTGATCATCGTGCCCCGGAGCCTCAGCAGCCGGATCATCGCCAGCCTCGCCGCGCTCTCCCTGGCCCTCCTGATCGCGATCGGCGGAACCGTCTTCGTCGTCCTGCGCGACCTGCACCGGGCCTCGACCGAGAGCCGGATGGCCGACCTCGCCGACAGCCTGCTGCCTCAGCTCCGGGCGAGCATCGCAGCGGGCAACCTGCAGGGCGCCCTGTCCGACACGCAGCAGCAGCTGGCCGCGAACGGCGTGGACATCATGCTGGCCACGGCCGACGGTCAGCTCCACCCGATCAACAACTTCCCGTCGGTCACCGGCTCGATCAACCTAACGACGGCGACCCTCCGTGGCCAGGATGTCCACAGCACGTCCGTCTTCGCCGATGGCAAGCCCCATTCCTGGGCGGCCACCAAGGTGAACGCCCGCTCGGTGGTCTTTGCCACGCTCGATCGCTCGGGTGCCGAGGCGCTCGGTGATCTGGCTCGGACGATCCCGATCGGCCTGTTGGCCGTCCTGCTTGTTGGTGGCCCGCTTGCCTACGTCCTGTCGCGTTCGGTCACGGGGCCGCTGCGCCGGCTCCAGCACGCCACTGCGGCGGTTCCGACGACGAGTGAGCCGACGGACCAGGCCCATGCCCCAGGCGCGGTCGTCGGCCCAAGTCCGGGGCCCGTGCCAGTCGAGGGCCCGCGCGAGGTTCGCGAGTTGACCGAGCATTTCAACGCGATGACGGCCGAGCTCCGGGCGACCCGCGAACGCGAGGAGCGCCTGCTCGCCAATCTGCGCCACGACCTGCGGACACCGCTGACCGTCATCGGGGGCTTCGCAACGGCGATCGCCGACGGCACAGCCGACGGACCGGAGGCGGTCAAGGCCGCCCGGACAATCGGCGAGGAGGCGACCCGACTCGAGCGGCTTGTCGCCGAGCTCGACACGATGGAACGGCTACGGACCGGGGCCGGCGGGCTGCGACCCGAGCAGATCGACGCGGGATCGCTTCTCGACCAGACGGTCGAGCGCTTCCGGGCCCGTGCCTCGGGCAAGGGCGTCGATCTGACGGTAATCAGTGGGACGGCCGCGCGCGCCGAGGCGCCAGCGGCTGAGACGGACCTGGCCGCACCGTCGAGCGGGCCCGCCGCGGCCACCCCAGCGGAGCCGGCCGCAGCGTCGCGCGGGCCGACCGCCGCCTCCCCAGCAGAGCCGGCCGCGGCCATCCCAGCGGAGCCGCTCTTCGCGCCCGACCTGGAGTTCCTCGCCGACCGGGTGGCCGTCGACCGGATCCTCGGCAACCTGATCGAGAATGCCCTGGCCGTGGTGCCCTCGCCAGGCGGGCACGTCTGGCTCGAGGCACGTGGTACGGCCGAGTGGATCACACTGCTCGTGAGCGATGACGGGCCCGGTTTCCCACCCGGCGCGACCGAACGGATCTTCGACCGCTTCTACCGGGGCGATCCCGCTCGAAGCGGACCGAGCAGTGGCCTGGGCCTGGCGATCGTGCGCGAGCTTGCTCGAGCCCATGGCGGGGAAGCTCAGGCGGAGAGCCTTGGACCGCGGGGCGCACGGGTGATCGTCCACCTGCCGCGCACGCCGCGGCTCGCCGGGTAGGGCCTGCGTCGCTTCTCGGTTGCATGCCTGCGCCGCCCGGCGCCTTGCCGCGACCCCCGAACACGCGTGCCTTGCCCGCGACCCCTCTCACGGCTTGCCTGCGGTCCTCAAAGCGGTCCCAGCCAGTCAACGGCAGCGAGGTGCAGCCTGTACATAAATCGGCGATCCCGCGCAGGATTCTCGCCCCCGATACCAGGGCCAGGAGCTGCCCCGCCGCGCGTTCATCCCGGGCCAAGCTCGCGCCGGGATGAAGTTGGAGCCGAGACCCCGCCAGCGAACCTCGTCTGGCCGGCAAAAGGCCCGTTTGATGTACTACGGGCACACATCGGCCGGAGCGGGCGGTGCCGAGCCCGTGCCGAGCCGGGCCCGAGCCGGGCCGGAGCGAGCCGGGCCAGGCCGCGACCTCGAGCCACGATGCCGCGGCGTGGCCGCTAGAGCTGGGCGAAGCGCGACGGGTCACTCCCGATGATGACGCCCACGAGGCACAGGACGAGCAGCGCAGCGACGGCCAGGACGCGCAAGGAGGCTGTCGCCCGTGGATCTGTGGGCAGCGGCAGGCCGTTGGTTCGTTGCCAGTGGCCGGCCAGGGTCGGTACGCCGGTCGGTACGAGGACCGCGCCAAGCCAGCCCCCGGCGAGCAGTCCGCCGACGTGGGCGAAGTTATCGATCGTGCCGGCACCGAACGTGAACCCGATCACGAGGTTCAGGACGATCAGGGTCCCGATCTGAGCGGCCAGGCCGCGACTCTGGCGATCCAGTACCGGGTTGTGGATCCGGCCGGCCGCGAACAGGCAGCCGAACAGGCCGAAGATCGCCCCCGACGCTCCAACCGAGCCGATGAGCGGATTGCCGAACACATAGCTCGCGACCGACGCAGCGAGATCACAGGCAAGGTACATGACGATGAACAGCTTCCAGCCGTAGATCCGCTCCACGACCGGCCCGACGAGGTAGAGGGCATACATGTTGAATGCGAGGTGGATCGGGCTCTCGTGCAGGAGCGCAACCGTCAGGAGGCGCCAGTACTCCCCGCCGGCAACGGCGCCCTTGTCGAGCAGGAGGCTGTTGTAGATCGAGCTATCCGGCGGGGCGACCACGTAGGCCACCACCGTGATCGCGATGACCGCGTATGCGACCGAAAACGGCAGGCCGTCGCCCCGGCTTCGGGCGAAATAGCGCCGCGACGATCCGCCGTCGCCGGTTTCCTTGGCCAGCCAGCCCAGCCGCGATGCAATCTCGGCCTTGTCGCCCGCTGGGGCCCGTCGGTCGGCTTCCCGATACGCCTTGATGGCGGCGGGCAGGCTGCCTCGGCGCACGAGCTCGGCCGCGATGCTCCGCCAGGCCAGATAGCTGCTCGGTGTCTCGCCGACGTCGGCCGCCGCCCGCCAGCTCGTGAGGGCCTGGTCCTCCTCGTTCGCCCGGAACCAGACGTTGCCGATGCCCAGAAGAGCCGCTGCCGTAATCGCCGGCTCGGGATAGCCAACGACGCGGGAGTAGAGGTTCGCGGAGTCCTGCAGGTCCCCTGACGCCAGCAGCGCGTCCGCCCGGGCGAGGTGATCGACAGCCTCCGGGCGGCTCAGCGTTCCCTGCGGCGCGCGAGCTCGAGTCGGGTCCTCCATCGTGGGGAAGATATCAGGGCGCTGGTAAACTCGGGACGTGTGCGGCCGGTTCACCCAGCAACGTCCGACCGCCGAGCTGGCCGCCCTGTTCAACGCCGAACTGCCGCCCGCCGAGCTCGAGCCTACCTACAACCTGGCCCCCACGGACGAAGCCGCCGTGGTGGTGGAGCGGGGCGACCGGCGGGCGATTCGGGCCTACCGCTGGGGCCTGATCCCGTCGTGGGCTAAGGACGAGAAGATCGCCTCGAAGCTGTTCAACGCCCGGGCCGAGACTCTGGCCACGAGCGGGGCCTTCCGGGAGTCGTTCCGGCGGCGACGTTGCATCGTGCCGGCGGACGGCTTCTACGAATGGCAACGCGCCGGTCGGGTCCGCCAGCCCTTCCTGATCCATCGGGTCGACGGAGCGCCCCTGGCCCTGGCCGGATTGTGGTCGGGCTGGCGCCATCCTGGGACCGATCAGGTGATCCGGACCTTCACGATCGTGACGACGGCTGCCAACGATGCCCTCTCGGTGGTCCACGATCGAATGCCGGTGATCCTTGAACCGAAGGACTGGTCGCGCTGGCTCGATACGACGACTGAGGATGTCGAAGAACTGAACGGGCTGTTCACGCCGGCTCCCGAGGCTGAGCTCGTTCTCTACCCGGTCAGCCCGCTGGTGAACAACGTTCGCAACGACGGTCCGGAGTTGATCGAACCGGCCTGATCGGCCGTCAGCCGGCGGTCGGTTGCCAGCCCGCGCCAGCGGCGGCGGCGGCCAGTGCCTCATCGCCCGACATCCCCCGGTCGAGGGCTGCCGCAAAGTGACCAACCGTCCGACCGAAGAGTCCATCGGGATCGGATCGGGGCGCCTCGAGGAGGGTCGCGCCCGACGGAAGATCGGGCGGCTCGCCACCGGGCTCGACGATCACGACGAGCGCGGCCGCAACATAGGAGCAGTCCGCCGCAACAACGGCCAGGGCATCGGGATCGAGCCGCTCCGCCACGACCACGACGCTATGGTCGGGCAGGTAGCCCAGGGCAAGGTCAAGGTCCCCGGCATCGATCGTTGGCAGCGGCTCGTCGGGAACCCCGCCATTCGCCGATGCGGTGAGAGCCCCCGTCTCATCCTCGTCCTCGTCCTCGTCCGCGTCGGGCAGGATTGCCTCGTCGTCGGCGGTCGCGACAGGCACCACGGGGGTGCGCCGAGCGGGATCGCGCAGGATCGCGACATGGCCGATCCCAAGGTCGGCCAACGCCAGCAGGAGGGCGTCGCCGGCCGGGTCATCACCAACCTTGCCAACCAGCTGGACCTGCGCCCCAGCGGCGGTCGCTCCATGCGCGACCTCGATCGACCGGCCCGCCGCCATTGAGCGACGCCCGGGATCGGCGGGCACGATGGACGGCGAGCCGATGACCACGATCACCGTCGGGCTAGGCTTCCTTGGCGGGCGGGTCATCGTCGCGGATGACCTCGAGCGGACCGATCGCGGCGGCGTCGAGGTCGCTCGCGATTCGGGCCGCGTCGCCAACCATGACGATGGCGGCTCGATCCGGGTGGATCTGCGCCTGGGCGATAGCCAGGACGTCATCGATGCTGACCGCCTCGATCCGTGCCCGGTACGTCGTGAGCTCGTCGTCGGGCAGGTCATGGACCACGATGCCGCCGAGGGCACCCACGACCGGACCGGGCGTCTCGAAGCGAAGGGGGAAGACCCCGACCAGGAAGTCGCGCGCGGCGGCGAGCTCTGCCGCGGTCACCGGCGCTTCGCGGATCCGGTTCAGCTCGGCCAAAAGGTCGACCAGCGCCGGGACGGTAACCTCGGTATTGACCGCCACTCGAGCGGCGAACGGGCCCGCCCCCCGGCGCGGATCGAAGCCGGCCGAGGCACCGTACGTGTAGCCCTTTTCCTCGCGCAGCTTCATGTTCAAGCGCGAATTGAACAGGCCGCCCAGGATCGCACTCATCACGCTCAGCCCGGCATAGTTGTCGATCCGTCGAGGCACCCCCACGTGGCCGACCCGGATCTCGGTCTGGACCGAGCCGGGTCGATCGAGCAGCTTGATTCGGAGCGAGTCGACGGCTGATTCGGACGAGACCGGCCCCTCGGCTGTAGCTCCGGGCGTGGCGGTCCAGGCGCCGAACAGCGCCTCGGCGATCTCGGCCGGTCCACGACCGCCCGAGCCGTCCAGGTCGCCGGCTATGATCAGGGTCAACCGGGCGGGATCGAAGCCGCGTGCCCAGGCCGCTGCCAGTCGATCGGCGTCCAGCGTCTCGACGGTGGCAGCCAGCCCGCCGGATGGCCGGTTGTAGGGCGAACTCGAAGCGTAGATCGTGCCGATGAACGCCTCGTCGACCCGGCGACGTGGCTCGGCCCGGGCCTGGAGCAGGTCGTTCAGGCGTTCCTCGCGCAATCGGTCAACCTCACGCGGTGGGAAGGTTGGGTGCGCTGCGAGCTCGGCCAGGAGGGCGAGGGCGGGCTCGAGCCGGGCGACCGGCACCTCCACGCTGACCGTGGCGGCGTCCCAGCCGGCATCGGCATGGAGCCCGGCCCCGAGGCGCTCGGTCGCCTCGACCAGGGCCACCGCGTCGTAGCGCTTTGTGCCCTCCGACAGGGCCCGGGCCGCGAGTGCGCTGGCACCGGCCACCGGAAAAGGATCATCTGCCGCGCCGTTGCGAACGATGAGCGAGGCAGTCACCAGGGGCCGCCCGGGCATCGGCGCCACGATCAGGCTCAGCCCATTCGTGAGGACGTCCCGCCGGAATGCCGGAAAGTCGTAGGGTCGGGGCTGACCGGGGGTCGGCCGCGTGGCGATGACCGTCGACCCGCTCATGCGGCCGTCTCCTCGGTGCTGCCGTTGGCCGCGGGCAGGTAGGTGAGGACGAGCCGGTTGTCGGCGCGGAACACGTCGACCGTGACGGCCCGGATCTCCTCGGCGGTGACG
>PLZO01000098.1 GCA_003152165.1 Chloroflexota bacterium | reverse complement strand
ACAACGTGGTCGACAACCTGCTCGGGGAGTTGACCGACCTTTCGTCGAGCCACGAGACCTGGGGCGCGAAGGCGACGGTGATGCGCGAAAACGTCGAGCATCACATCGAGGAAGAAGAGACCTCCATGTTCGTCAAGGCGCGCCAGATCTTCGACCGCTCGGAGCTCGAGGCCCTGGGCAAGCAGATGGCGGCGCGCAAGGTGACGGCAAAGGGTTCGGTCCGGACGATCGCAGCCAAACGCGAGCGATGAACGAGAGTGGCACTGACGTCGCCTCTGGGCGGCGTCATGCGCGAGGAGCCATGGGATCAAGGGAGCGCCAGTGTCAGCGCACGAGCAGGTGGAAATAGCCGTATCCGTCGAGGCCCTCGGCGTCGAACCATGCCCGGACCTGCCCGCGATCGGGATAGTGGTGGTAGCTACCCGTGACCGGACCGACATATTCGCCCCGGACGGCGGGTAGGCGGCGGCTCCAGGCCGCGTGCTCGGCCACCTGTTTGCATGTCCCGAGGGCCGAATCAACTCAGGCGATCGGTGGATCCGGGCTTAGCGGCTCCGCTGAGCGTGCAGCGACCATGCACGAAGAACGCGAACGCTCTAGGCGCCATGGCGGGCGATCCGAGGGCCCGTGCGACCGCCGTGAGGCGTGAACCGCGCCTGGCCGACGGCAGAACCTTCGAGAGCGTTACCGCGTGCGGGGGAAGCCCAGGTCGACGCTCGAAGTGCCCGGGTCCGGCCAGCGCGCCGTAACCACTTTGGCCCGGGTGTAGAAGTTGATCCCCTCGGGGCCATACATATGCGTATCCCCGAACAGTGAGGCCTTCCAGCCGCCGAACGAGTAGTACGCGACGGGCACCGGGATCGGCACGTTGATCCCGACCATGCCCACGTTGCAGTCGAACTGGAACTGCCGGGCGGCACCGCCATCGCGGGTGAAGATCGCGGTGCCGTTGCCGTACGGGTTGTCGTTCACCAGCGCGAGTGCCTCGGCGTAGGTGTCAACCCGGACCACGCCCAGGACGGGCCCGAAGATCTCGTCGCGATAGCAGTCCATCTCCGACGTGACGTCATCGAGAAGCGACGCGCCCAGGAAGAACCCGTCCCCGCCGAACGAGGCGTCCTTGCGCCCGTCGACGACCAGGCGGGCGCCCTGTGCCGGCCCGCTGTCCAGATACCCGGCCACCCGGTCGCGATGCTCGCGAGTCACGAGCGGTCCCATCTCGGACGAGGCATCGGAACCGGGCCCGACCTTGATCTCCGGCAGTCGGGCGGAGATCGCCGAGACCAGCGAGTCGCCCACGCCGCCCACGGCGACGACCACCGAAATCGCCATGCAGCGCTCGCCGGCCGAGCCGTATCCGGCCGACACGGCCGCATCGGCGGCCATCTCGATGTCCGCATCCGGCAGGACGACCATGTGGTTCTTGGCGCCACCAAGGGCCTGGACCCGCTTGCCGTTGCGGGTGCCCGTCTCGTAGATGTAGCGGGCGATCGGGGTGGAGCCAACGAAGCTCAAGGCGGCCACATCCGGATGTTCGAGCAACCGGTCAACTGCCACCTTGTCGCCCTGGACCACATTGAACACGCCATTCGGCACGCCTGCCTCTGCGAGCAGCTCGGCCAGCAGGAGCGATGCCGAAGGATCCTTCTCGGAGGGCTTGAGGATGAACGTATTGCCGCAGGCGAGGGCGTTGCCGAACATCCACATCGGGACCATGGCCGGGAAGTTGAACGGGGTGATCCCGGCGACGACGCCGAGGGGCTGGCGGATCTGGTAGACATCGACGCCGCTCGAGACCTGCTCGCTGAAGCCACCTTTGAGCAGGTACGGCACGCCGCACGCGAACTCGAGGTTCTCCAGCCCACGGGCAATCTCGCCGAGGGCATCGGACGTGACCTTGCCGTGCTCTGCGGTCAGGAGTGCCGCGAGGTCACGGCGATGAGCTTCGACGAGGTTGCGGATCCGGAAGAGGATCTCGGTGCGCTTCGACAGCGACATCGTGCGCCAGGCCGGAAAGGCGGCAGAGGCAGCAGCGACTGCGCGGTCGACGTCGGCGACGGCGGCGAAATCGACCCGCCGGGCGACCTTGCCCGTGGCCGGATTCCAGACCGCCCCCGAGCGACCGGAGGTGCCCGGACTGCGGACCCCGTTGATCCAGTGGCCAACCTGCTCCGACGCGGTCGCGACAGCGGCTTGGCGTGGCTCGACGACCTGGGTCATGGTGCGTCCTCTCGTGGAGCCGTCGAGCTCGGTGCGCCTGTCGGGACCGTCGGCGATGTGTTGCTCGAGGCCATCTCGGCGATGGTAGCAGGGCGCTGGACGATCACCACCAGGAAGAGCGCCACGATGAGCAGCAGGCCCAGGTCCAGGAGCTGCTCGGCTCGCAGCGGGCCGGCCACCGGAGCGTCACGCCACGAAAACACAACGATGAACCGGACGATGGCCCAGCCGCCAAGGGCCACAAGGAATCGCCGGCCGTCGCCGGCGCGGAACGACCCGAACTGTCCGAGGACAAGGATGCAGGCCAGGACCAGGGCATCGCCGAGCGCCTCGTAAACCTGGGCGGGATGCGCCGGCAGCCCCGGACCCAGCACGCCCCAGGGCCCGGGACCGACGTAGGCGGTTGCCCAGCTCACGCCAGAAATGACCCCCTGCCCGCTGCCACCGAGAACTTCGCTGAGCTTGCCCAGGCCGAGGCCCATCACCAGCGCGACGGCGGCCAGGTCAAGCCAGCGCCCGACCGGTGCGTCAAGCAGCCGGGCGACGTACATACCGGTAAGGGTGCCCAGCACCACCGCCCCGGTCAGGGCCAGGCCACCGCTCGATGGATCGAGGATCGAGTTGGGGTTGGCGAGGTAGTAGTCGAGATGAATGAGGACGTACGTGAGCCGGCCGCCGAGCACCGCGCCGGGAACGATGCCGAGGGCGATGAACAGGAGATCGTCGCGGCGGAGGGACCGTCCGTCGGCAGACTGCGTGGGTGCGCGGCCGGCAACCAGCGCTGCCACGAGCATTGCCAGGAGGATAACGGCAGCCAGTGCCAGGATTTCCCAGCGGACCGCCTGGCCGCCGACCCGAAGGGACGGATCGAAGTTCAGCTGGATGACGGCAGACGGCACGATGGGTCCAGCGTACCAAAGGGCCGCCGACCGCCGGACTGTCGTCCAACCGACAGTCCGGCTGTCGGGTGGTTGCTCGCGCAACGCCTTGGCGGGCGCGATTGTCGGGCAGGGATGCCATGACGGACCGGCGCGCGGCTCCTATCCGGGGGGCCCGGACCGAGCGCCGGCCTGGCAGCGCGTCAGAGCGCTGCCAGCTTGTCGACGAGTTCGCGGACGGCCGCCACAGAGTGATCGAATGCGGTCTGCTCGGCCGGCAGGAGCTCGATCTCCAGGACCCGCTGGAGGCCACCGGCGCCCAGGATCGCGGGTACCCCAACGAACACGCCGGTCGTCCGGAACTCCCCCGTGAGCAGGACCGCACAGGGCAGGACCCGCTTACGGTCGCCGAGGATCGCGTCGACCATCTCGAAGGTGGACGCCGCCGGCGCGTAGTAGGCCGAGCCCGTCCTGAGCAGGGCGACTACCTCGGCTCCCCCGTTCGCTGTCCGTTCGCACAGGGCCGCAACGCGGTCAGGGCTGAGGAGCTCGGTGATCGGCACGCCGGCGACCGTGGAGTAACGCGGCAGCGGCACCATCGTGTCGCCATGGCCGCCGAGCACGAAGGCATGCGTGTCCTCGACAGATACACCCAGTTCGGCGGCGATGAAGTAGCGGAAGCGGGCCGAGTCGAGGACGCCGGCCATCCCCAGCACCCGCTCCCGCGGGAAGCCCGATGCCTTGAGCGCTACGTGGCACATCGCATCGAGCGGATTGGTCACGATGATCAGGATTGCGTCGGGCGACTGGGCCGCCGCCTGCTGGACAACCGAGCGGACGATCCTGGCGTTCTTCGCAAGGAGGTCGTCTCGGCTCATCCCGGGCTGGCGGGCAAGACCTGAGGTAACAACCACGATGTCCGAACCGGCCGTGTCGGCGTAGTCGTTTGTTCCGCTGATTCGTGAATCGTGGCCGACGACCGGGGCGGCCTCGGCCAGGTCGAGCGCCTTGCCCTGGGGCAGGCCCTCAACGATGTCGATCAGGACGACATCGGCCAGGCCGGCCTCGACGATCCGCTGGGCAGTCGTAGCTCCCACGTTGCCGGCGCCGACGACAGTCACCTTGTGGCGGCCCATCCGCTGTTCGCTCCTTCTCTGAAGTGTCGCCGGCCCGTCGGCCGATTCAGTCGTCTACCCGTGGACCGGCGGCGCGGATGCCCGCGCTCACGTTGTTGGCATACACCTCGAAGTTGGCCGCGAACATCCGGGCGAGCTTCGCGGCGGCCTGATCGTACGCGTCGCGATCGGGCCAGGTCGCGCGCGGCTGGAGGAACTCCGAGGGCACGTCGGGGCAGGTGTCCGGGACGGCCAGGCCGAAACGTGGATCGACGCTGGTGGGCACGTCCCGGAGCTGGCCCTTGAGGGCCGCCCGGACCATCGCCCGGGTGTGGTTGATGTTCATCCGCTGGCCGACCCCGTACGGCCCGCCGGTCCAGCCGGTGTTGACCAGCCAGACGGGCACGTCCCAGCGCGCCAGGCGCTCGACGAGCATGCTCGCGTACTCGCCCGGGTGGCGGGGCATGAACGGCGCCCCGAAACAGGTCGAGAACGTGGCCTTGGGCTCCTTCACCCCGATCTCGGTGCCCGCCAGCTTGGCCGTGTAACCACTCAGGAAGTGGTAGGCGGCCTGATCGTGGGTGAGCCGCGCGATGGGGGGCAGGACGCCGAACGCATCGGCGGTCAGCAGAACGACGTTCTTGGGCTGCCCGGCAATCCCGGTCGGATCGGCGTTGCCGATGAAATCGAGCGGATAGGCGCCCCGGGTGTTCTCCGTGAATCGGTCCGAATCGAGATCGAGCTCGCGGGTCGCAGGGTCGAGGTCGACGTTCTCGAGGATCGTGCCAAAGCGGCGGGTCGTGGCGAAGATGTCGGGCTCATACATCGGCGAAAGGCGAATCGTCTTGGCGTAGCAGCCGCCCTCGAAGTTGAAGACGCCGGCGTCACCCCAACCATGCTCGTCGTCGCCGATCAGGCTCCGCTCGGGATCCGCCGACAGGGTGGTCTTGCCGGTGCCCGACAGGCCGAAGAAGACGGCCGGGTCGCCGTCCCGCCCGACGTTGATCGCCGCGTGCATCGGCAGGATCCCCTCATCGGGCAGCAGATAGTTCATGACCGTGAAGACGCTCTTCTTGATCTCGCCGGCGTACTCGGTGCCGACGATGATCACCTCCATCCGCTTGAGGTGGACGAGGATCGCCGTCTCGGTCCGGGTGCCCTCGGTGGCCGGGTCGGCCTTGAACGAGGGCACGTTGATGATCGTGAAGTTCGGGGCGAACGCGGCCAGGTCGGCCGCCGACGGCCTGCGGAACAGGTTCCGGGCGAAGATGCTCGCCCAGGCTGTCTCGGTGTAGACCCGGAGCGACCGGCGATGGGCCCGGGCGGCGCCGATGAACAGGTCCTGGGCGTAGATCGGACGCCGGGCGGTGTAGGCCAGCAGGCGCGCACGGAGCCGCTCGTAGTGCTCCTCGGAGATCGGCTGGTTGACCGTGCCCCACCAGATCTTTTCATCGCTCGACGGTTCGCGAACGATGAACTTGTCCTCGGGCGAACGGCCGGTGTAATGGCCCGTCCGAACCACCAGCGGACCGTCGGCGGCCAGCAGGCCCTCGCCCGCCCGGATCGCGTCCTCATACAGCTCGGCGGCCGACAGGTTCGCGCGGAGAACGCTGCCGATCGAGGCTGTTGCCCGGGCAGATGACTGGGTGGGACTCACGATCTACTCCCGTGTTCCGCGGCAGCCCGCATCGACGATGGCCGAGCATGATTCGGCGCTGGTCGACCGGCCGCGCGTACCTCGGGCGCCGCATCGAGCGGGCGACCGCGGAGTCGGCTTTCACAGTCCGGGGAATCCTACATCGTCCGGCCCGAGGTTGCCATCAGGTTGCGGGTTCGTTCACGGGCTGCGCTGCGGCCGACGCCCATCCGGGTACGCCGGCCCGCTACGGCATGTAGCTCACGTTCACGACCGGGATGTAGCCCTGGACGTTCGGTTGCCAGCTCAGGCCCTTGCCCACCGTGCCGTACAGGCTGCCGTCGCCGACCAGGAAGATCGCAGGCGGGTCCTGCTGGGCCTGGATCGCGATCTGGCGCAGGATCGCCACCCGCGCGGGGCCATAGTTGTCGGTCGGCAGGCCGGCCTGCTGGTTGATCAGGGCATCGACCGCGGCGTCCTTGTAGCGGCTGAGGTAGCCACTCGAATAGACCCACAGGTAAAGCTCCGTGTTCGGGTCGACCGGGAAGCCCAGCCGGGCACCCCGCATCGGGTTCGTGTCGCCCTTGCCCCAGGCGTCGTTGAACTGGGCCAGCTCGGCCGGCTTCAGGGTCACCTGCACCCCGACGTTCGCGAGCATCGCCACGACTGCCTCGTAGATCGCCGAGTTATCGCACGTGCAGATGTCCATGTTCACCGAGAAGCCGTTCGGGTAGCCCTGCTGGGCGAGGATCGCCTTCGCCCCGGCCGGGTCGAAGGCGATCGCCGGCAGGCTCGGGTCGTAGCCCTTGTCGCCGCTGACCCACAGGGAGTTCATCGGCTCGCCGTAGCCGTCGAGGATCGTGGAGACGAGCGTCTTCCGGTCGATCGCCATGTTGAGCGCCCGCCGTACGGCGGGGTTGGCCAGGGCCGCGATCGCCGTGGCCTGGTCGCCTGGGTTCTTGGCCAGGTTGCCGCCCTTGTCGGTGGTCAGCCAGATCGCGAGCGAGTGAGCGTCGGACAGGTAGACCGCCTGGTCGCCGGCCGCTTTGACCTGGGCAGCCTGGTCGGGCGGGAGGTCCTCCATGATCTGGATCCCGCCGGTCGCCAACTCGCTGATCCGGGTGGCCACGTCCGGGATCGGTCGGAAGATCACCTTTGCCACGAGCGCCTTGCCGCGCGGGCTGTTCCAGTAGTCGGGGTTGGCCTCGAGGGTGATGTGGTCGTCCTTGACCCACTCGACGAATTTGAACGGTCCGGTCCCGATCGGCTTGAGGGCAAAGCCGGCGTCGCCAACCTGGGCGTAGTACTGGGGCGGCACCATCTGGAGCGTGCCGAGGTTGCCCAGCAACCCGGAATCCGGCTGGTTGAGGTGGAGCTTGACCGTCAGCGGATCGACGACCTCGACGCTGCCGAGCGAGCCGAAGTTCGATGCGAAAGCCGAATTGAGCCGGCGGCTGTCACCGACCGGATACGGCTTGCTGGTCGTCGGATCGATGTCGGCGACCCGGTAGAGGGAGAAGCGGACGGCCGTGGCGTCGAACGGTTCACCGTCCTGGAACGTGACCCCGGGGTGGAGCTTGAGCTCGAGCGTCCTGTCGTCGGGCGACGTCCACGAGTCGGCCAGCCCGGGCCCCAACGCGCCGTCCGGAGCAATCGTGACGAGCGTATCGAAGATCGCGTACATGACCGAGAAGCCGGCGTTCTGATAGACCCGGTAGGGATCCATGGACTCGGCGTCGGCCGACAGGCCGACGGTCAGGGTACCGGTCGGGCCGGTCGAGGACGAGGTAGCCGCCGAGGAGCCGCCGCCCGGACTCGCGATTGCTGCGCCCGGACCGCAGGCAGCAGCGACGAGAATGACGACCGCGACGAGCGGGGGCAGGATCCTGCTCGGGCGCGCCTTCGCGGGCGCCCGCCGGGTGGGATCCAGGATCGGGTCGGTCATGGCGCCACATCACCTCGTTGTAGGTTTCGGGGCGCATCCAAACCGGGACGAGTGCGTCCCAATGGACGCACCGCGCCGCGGCCTTCTTCCATCCGGACTGTAACCGTCGGCTCCGTCTCGATCGCCGTCACCGGCGACCGTCGGATCTGCTGGCACCCGTCGATCGACGGGCCGCTCGTGGGCTCCCCGGGTCAGAGACCCGGGACTACCACCGGTCGGGAATCTCACCCTGCCCCGAAGGCCGTCCTGAATCTATCACGGGTCCGCGGGCGAGCCCATGTTCGCCTCCTCGAGCGCCGCCAGGCGATGGAATACCGACGCGAGAGCCGGATAGAGGTTGACGTAGACGCCGTAAACCTCGTCGTAGATCGCCCGGGCGACCGGGTTCGGCGGGAGGCGGCGCTCGATCGCGACCATCCGGCGGGTCGCCGCCGCCATGTCCGGGTAGGCGTCGATCCCGCGGGCGGCTGTGATCGCAGCTCCGAGCAAGGCTGTTTCCGGAACCCGCGGCACGGCCACGACGAGGCCCGTCACGTCGGCCTTCAGCTGGTTCCAGGCAAGACTCTGGGCGGGACCGCCGCTGACCCGCAGCTCCGTGATCGCTGCGCCGGCCGCCACGATCGGGCCGATCACCTGGCGCAGGGCGAGCGCCGCGGCTTCGACCACGGCCCGGGCGAGGTGGCCGCGGGTGTGGCCCAGGGTGAGCCCCACGAATGCGCCGCGGGCTTCGGGATCCCAGATCGGCGACCGCTCGCCGGCGAGGTACGGCAGGAACACCAAGCCGGCTGAGCCCGGCCCGATGAGCGCAGCCTCAGCCAGCAGCGCCTCGGTTGTCAGGCTGCCGTCGACTACCCCGCCGAACCAGTCGAGCGCCTTGCCGGTGGCGTTCATTGCCCCACCCAGGACCCATAGTCCGGCCACCGGCGCGGGCGCGCAGAACGAGCCCGGGATCGGCAAGGCTCGGTCGGCGTAGACGGCAAAGCCACCCGAGGTACCGCCCGTGTCGACGGCATCACCGGGCTCCAGCAGGCCCGCCCCGAAGAAGCTGGCATAGGCGTCGACCATGCCCGCCACGACGGGCGTGCCGGCAGGCAATCCGAGGTCGGCGGCGGCACCCGGTAGAAGTCCGCCGAGCCGTTCTCCCGAGGCCACAACCAAAGGCAGGCGATCGATCCGGATCCCCGATCCGGCCACGTCCGCCGGGTTTGCCCGGAGTTGGCCGGCGAGTCGCGTTTCGGCCGCAACCCCGGTCATCCGGCAGGCGATCGCCTCCCAGGCATTGAGGTACCAGCGCGCCGCCTCGACGGTTGCCGGTGCGTGGCGCTCGAGGTGGAGCGCTGCGGGCAGCACCCCGAGCTCCCAGCTAAAGCGGCCGGTCAACCCTGCCAGCTCGTCGACCTCCGCGGCGGCCCGCGTGTCGAGCCACGTGACAGCCGGACCCACGGCCATCCCCGTCGCATCAGTTGGGACGAGCGTTGGACCCTGGCCGACGCAGCAGATTGCGACGATCTCACCTTGAGCCGGCGACGCCCCCGAGCGGATGCCGGCGACGAGCTGGCGGGTCATCCCTGTCAGGGCCACCCACCAGGCCTCTGGATCCTGCTCGGCAACCCCATGGCTGCTTCGAATCGTCGGATAGCCAGCCCGAGCCAGCCCGACCAGGCGTCCGTCGATCGTGAACAAGCCGCTCTTGGCATCGGTCGTGCCCAGATCGATCGCGAGGATCAGCGGCTCGGCGGCCCGACTCACCGGGTCGCCAGTCGGGCATCGGCCGAGCGCGCCCAGGGCATCGTCCGGAAGCCGACCGGCAGGATCGGTCGCCACGCTCGATAGCCGGCCGTGAGCCAGGCTGAGACGAGCTGTTCGCGGCGGCCCCAGGGCAACCCGTAGCCGATCCTGATCGGCTCGGGAAGGAGGTCGACCGCCGGCCACATCGTCCAGGCATAGACGCCGGCCGGTATCCCGGCCAGGATTGGGTGAACGGGGCCGAGCGGCGGACGAAGGATCACGCCGGCCAGGTCGCGGGCGATCGATCCCACCTGGACCGGTCCATCCGGCGCGATCATCCGTTCCAGGTACGCCTCGAACGCCTCGATATCAGCGGGCAGGAGGGTGTCGGGAACCCCGAACGCTCGCCCGATCGGGCGGGTCTCGTCGTAGAAACCGGCACGCTGAGCGTGGGTCAGGTTGCCGATCCAGCGGTCGTGGGCAACCAGCGTGGCATCGATCAGCGTGGCGTGGACCCACAGCGAGAGCTCGGGATCGCGGGCGCGGTAGGCCGGGCCGAACGATCGGGCGGCGGCCGGGTCGCGAACCGGACCCCTCACATCGCGATGGAACCGGTTGAGCCTGCCGATCTCGGCGCGGGCCTGGGTCGTGGTCCCGTAGACGATCGTGAGGTAGCTTCGGAGCGTCGCCCGGAGCCGGCGCCACGGGTCTTCGCGGAAGTTGCTGTGCTGGGCCACGCCCTCGGCGACGAGCGGATGGGCAATCTGCATGAGCAGCGCCCGGGTCCCTGCGCCAAGTAGCAGGGTCGCCTCCCGGTTCAGGCGCCAGGCCTGACTCTGGGGACCGTACAGGCTTAGGTTATTCATCCGGGCCGCCTCGTCGCGTGTATCTGCGACGGCACGGGCGTCCAAGACGAAAAATCGGTCGAGCATCCGTCGCATCGTAGTCGTCACGCGGCGCCGCGTGGGCAGCGGCCCTGGTCGCAGCCGCGGGCGGCGTCGCCACAGCGCTGGATGAAGGACCGAGACGATGGAACCTACAGGCGGGCGGACCGAGCCGAACGGCCGGCCTGGAGTTCGCTGAGGGCGCCGATTTCGTGCCGGAGCGGCTGGCGCTTCTCGAGTTGCGGATGTGGAAAGCGTACTACCGGCGCCAGCCCGCGCGGTTGTTCGGAACGCTCGTCCTCGCACTCCGCGAACAGGCCGCGATCTCGTTGCCGCGAGCCGTCTACGCGGCTGCGCTGCTCACCAAGGGACCTGTTGGCTTCGCCCGATCGAGCGGCGATTAGACCGCTTCGCCCCCGGTGTCGCCCGTGGCTATCGAGCCCTCGGCCTGCCTGGGTCGGTCGACCTCGGGATCGTCGCCCGAGAAGAGCGGGTTATCCGGCTCGAGATCGGCCTCGCCGCCGGGACCGCCGCCGGCGAGTCGATCGCCAGGCTGTACGCAGCCCCGTACGACGTGCCCCTCGAGACCGTCAGCGAGGCCGGCCGCCTGCGCGGCGTGGCCGCTGAGGTTCGAGATCGCGACGCGACTGCGGATCCGGATGGCCCGAAGGGCGAAGGTCGAGCGTACTGGCCCGAAGTTGCCCTCCTCCTGCGTGATTCCTACCGCAGCCCGAGCAACGCAGTCCGGAACTGGGCGGTTGGCGGCCGCCGGCCCACGATCCAGCAGGCGGGCGGGACGAGCGCCGCGGGGCCGCGGGTCCCTGGCTGCTAGCGCTCGGCCGGCCGCCGGCCCACGATCCACCAGGCCGCCGGGAAGAGCGCGGCCGCCGCCAGGATCTTCAGGCCGTCGCCGAGCAGGAACGGGGTGAGCCCGCCGGCAATCACAGCGTTGATGCCAAGCCCTGTGGCGAGCATCAGCCAGGGTATGCCGAAGGCGTAGATCACCAGGTTGCCGACGACAAAGGCCGCCACGGCGCCCAAGAAGTTGCGGTCCCAGCCCAGCTCGGCGAGCCGACCCACGAGGGCCCCAGCGAAGACGAAGCCGATCAGGTAGCCGCCGGTTGCGCCCAGGACGAGCTGGCCGCCGGACGACCCGATGATGTGCTGGATCCCCTGAGTTTGCCCGGCGTAGACCGGCAGGAAGAAGCCCATGACGACATAGAGCAGAGCCGAGAACCCGCCCCGCTTCGAGCCGAGCGCCCCACCGACGAGCAGGACCCCAAGCGTCTGGCCCGTGATTGGAACTGGATTCAAGGGGACCACCACCTGGGCCGTCAGGGCGATGAACAAGGCCCCCGCGACCATCAGGGCGATGTGCCGGGCGCGGGCGCTGATCCGCTCGCCGAGGCTCACCGGGACGAGGAAGTCCCCAATGGTGATCCCTCGCTCGGCGGCGGGCAGTCGGTTGAGGCGCGGGGTCACGATCACGTTCCAGGTCTCCACGGCGTCACCGGTCTGCGGCGACCTCTGGCCCGAGTCTAGCAGGAGCCGAAGACGGGCCCGACCTACTCGAACTGGACGGCGCGCACGATCGAGATCCGGCTGGCGATCCGGGCCGGCTGGAACGCCGCCAGCATTGCGATTCCGATGCCGAAGGCGGCGGCCAGCCCGATCCGCAGCCACGGGATCGTGGGCCCGCCGGCCGAACTTCCGAGTCCGGCCACGCCGCCCAGTGCGAACCCCAGGACCACGCCCGCCAGGCAGCCCAGGAAGGCGCCGACGACGCCCATCGTGCCGGCCTCGACCACCACCATTCGCCAGACCTGGCGGCGAGTCATTCCGGCTGCCCGCAGGATCCCGATTTCCCGGACGCGCTCGTATACGTTCATCGTCAGCGTATTGACGATCCCAAGCCCGGCGATCAGGACGGCGAGCAGGGCCAGGGTATCGAAGAGGCTGAACAGCCGGTCGAATGCGTCATTGATCGCGCTTTCAATGCCGGACAGGGGTGTCGGCTCAAGGGCGAGCCCACGGGCGACGGCAGCCAGGGCCGGTCCAGCAGCCACCGCCTGGCCCGGCGCGAAGCGGATCGCGAAGGCATCTGCGCCAAGCACGCCGAAGTGGCTCGTGGCGTCCGACCAGCCGATCAGGATGGCCTCGCCGGACTGGCCCGGCATGCCCCGGGCGACGACCCCGACGATCCGCTCGTCGACTGCCTCGCCGCCGCCGACCGGCAGCTCGAGCGTGTCGCCAACCTGGAGACCAAACTCGTCGGCTACGGCCTGGGGCACGATCGTTGAGCCGCCGGCGTCGAGCGCGATCAGGGCGGCCCTTCGATCGCCGGCCAGGAAGGTCAGCCGGCCATCCGCCCCGAGGTCGCTCCCGGCGACCGCCGCGGCGTCAAGGCGAACGCCTCGAAAGGCGACCGCGAAGCGGGCGATCGGGCTCACCCGGGCCACGCCCGCGACGGCGGCGAGCTGCTCGGAGACGCCCTCGGCCGCGCCGACTGGCCGGATGGAGGTCGCGACAAGGTCCCCGGGAATCACGTCGGTGAGCCAGGCGTCGGTCGCGGCGTGAGCGCTGCCGGCGAGGCCACCCAGGGCGACGATCATCGCCAGACCGATCGTCAATGCTCCCACCGTCAGCGCGGTCCGCTTCCGGTCTCGTGACAGAGAACCGCGCGAGAGACGCGCCTCCGTGGGCAGGAACAGAGCAAATGGCAGGCTGGCCAGGCGGCCGAGGGGACCGAGGACGAGCGGGGTCAACAGGGTCACGATCAGCAGGACCGCATAGACGAGGAGCGGCCGGCCGATGCCCGCAGCGTCCGTTCCGCTGCCGGGCACGCCGAACGGGCCGAGCGCGATCGGCCAGAACGCCAACCCGGCCACCCCGACAGTCACGACAACCGCGGCCAGCCAGCGCAGCTGGCCGGCGATCGAGCGGCGACCGGCCTGCGCCGGGCGAAGGGCCTCGATCGGCGAGATCCGGCCAGCCTGGATGGCCGGCTCAAGCGCCGCCGCCAGTGTCACGAGAATGCCCACGAGTATGGCGAATGCGACGCCCTGGGGTGGCACGATCGGACCGTCGATTGGAACGCCCCGGTCACCGAGCAAGCCGACGGTCCGGACGATCAGGATCGACAGGCCGAAGCCCAGGACCAGCCCGAGGATCGAGCCTGCCACGCCCAGGATCAGGGCCTGGACCAGGACAAGACGATGGACCTGCCGGCGGGTAGCTCCAGCCGCCCGAAGCAGTCCGATCTCGCGAACCCGTTCTGAGAGAGTCATCGACAACGTGTTGAAGATCAGGAAGGCGCCCCCGAACAGGGTAACTGCGGCGATCAGCGCGGTCAGCGCCTGGAAGCCCGCTGTCGAGGCCTGCAGCGAGGCGGCCAGGTCGGCCCGATCGGAGAGCACGTACGGTTCGAAGGTCAGGCTCTGGTCGAGCTCGGCGATGACCCCGCCCACGGTCGCAGCGTCGGCCAGCCTGACATCCACCCAGCTCGCCCCACGCGAGCCGAACAGAGCCGAGGTCGAGGCCAGCGGAACTACGACGGCCCGGCCCGCGGCCGTCGGGTCCGGCCCGCCGCCGGCCAGCAGGCCGACGATCCGATACGGCTCCGGCCCATTCGAGCCCAGGATCGTGAGCGTGTCGCTGATCCCCAGCCCCAGGTCATGGGCCAGGCTCGCCGGCACGAGCGCCTCGGCGGCGCCCCCCGACGTGAGACCCTGCCCCGCGGCGAGTTGCAGGTCATGGATCCCCGCTGCCGTGCCGTCAATCGCCGGGTCGATCCCGATGACCGTCACGGGCGATCCGTAGGCGCCGGCGGTCGCATCGGAGGTGGTCAGCGGGTCGCGCTGGAGGTACGTCTGCTGCTCGAGCACCGGCGCGGCGACGGTAACGCCGGGCGTCGCCCGGATCGCGGCCAGGCTCGACTGCGAGAGGCCTCGCTCCTCGAACGCTCCGATCCGCAGGTCCGACTGACCCATCACGGCGTCAACGGTCCTGCCGACACCCGCCTCGATCCCGGCGTCGGTTGCCAGCGCAGCAAAGAGGACGGCAACGCCGAGGGCGATCCCCACGATCGACAGCGCCGTCCGAAGCGGACGCGCCCGCAGGCTGCGCCAGGCGAACCGGCCGAGGCCCGTCACTACAGCCCGAGCTGGGCGAGGCGCGCGATCAGCGCTGTCGTCGTGTGGTCGGCTCGCCGCCCGAGGACGATCTCATCGCGAATCAGCCCGTCCTGGATCACCTCGACCCGGTCGGCGTAGGCCGCCGCCTTGGCGTCATGGGTCACGAGCACGATCGTCTGGCCGCGCTGGGCGCACGACCGCCAGAGTGCCTCGAGGATCTCACCACCGGTGGTGAAGTCGAGATTGCCCGTCGGCTCGTCGGCCAGCACGATGGCCGGACGATTGACCAGGGCCCGGGCGATGGCCACCCGCTGCTGCTCGCCGGCCGACAGCTGGTCGGGCCGGTGATGCTGCTTGCCCCCCAGGTCGACCAGCTCGAAGACATCCCGGACGCGCTCGGCAGCCTCGCCCCGCCGGGGATCCTGGCCGGCGATCGTGAGCGGCAGACCGACGTTCTCGGCCGCATCGAGCAGCGGGATCAGGTTGAAGAACTGGAAGACGAAGCCGGTCCGATCCCTGCGCAGGCGGGTCGCCGCGTCGTCGTCGAGGTCGCTGATGGTCTCGCCGCCCAGGATGACGTCGCCGGTCGTCGGTCGATCGAGGCCGCCAAGGAGGTGCAGGAGCGTGCTCTTGCCTGAGCCGCTCGACCCCATCAGGGCGACGAATTCGCCGGGCTGGACCGTCAGCGACACGCCCCGCAGCGCGTCGACGATGGTCTCGCCCAGGGCATACCGCTTGGTGAGGTCGCGTGCTTCAAGGATCGGCTGTTGGATGGCCATGGCGTGAGGGGCCGTCAGTTGCCGAAGAACACGCCGGCGATGCCCGCTGCGATCGAATCGAGGAGGCCCGGTGGTGCGGCCGGATCAGCGACCCGGAGCGAGCGGCCTGGGGCAACGGCCACCTCACTCGCAGGGGCCGGCGATGGCTCGAGCGAAGCGGTCGACGTGGGCGTTGGCGTCGGACTTGGCGTCGGACTTGGCGTTGGACTTGGCGTTGGACTTGGCGTTGGACTTGGCGTTGGACTTGGCGTTGGACTTGGCGTCGGGGTAGGATCCGGGGTCGGTGGCGGGGTCGGATCCGGGGTCGGTGGCGGGGTCGGCTTGACTGGCGGTTTCGGCTTGCTGGGAGGCGGCGTGGGTGCGGGCGCGGCCGCAGCGCATTTGTCGGCGAACACCAGGGACCACATCATCTTGCCGTCGGGGCCCTTGTAGGCACCGATCCCAACCACGTCCCAGGCCGGACCAAGGATGTTCGCCCTGTGATCAGGCGAGTTCATGAACATCGCCTGGATCTCGCTCGTTGCCTGGTCGTCGGGATAATTGTTCCAGCCGATGTTCTCGCCGGCCACGTTGAAGCAGTAGCCAACGCTGCGCATCACGTCGAAGACCGTATGGCCATCGGGTGGGATCTGGTGCGAGAAGTAGTCGCGAACGATCATGTCTTTGGCCCGGGCGCGGGCGAGCACGGCGAGACGATCGTCCCAGTTAAGCGCCGGTAGCCCGGCCGCCGCCCGGGCCTGGTTGGTCAGCTGGAACAGCTGCTGCTCGGAGGTCGAGCTGAACGCGTTGCTCGCCCACGCAAACGCCGTCACCGGCAGGAGCAGCGCCAGGACGGTCGCGATGGCGAGCGCCGCAAACGTGAGCCGAAGCGTCGGACGGGTCGAGAGCACGATGGGAGTCCTCGGTGTTCGGGCCGCGGCTGGGGCTCCGCGACGACCTTGACCCTACGTCCCGGGACCTGATTCGTGACCTACGCGATCGTCCGGGGGGCCCAGAACTGGGGTACCGGTGACTGCGGTGGAGATCGGCCCGGAGGAGTGCGGGGGCACGCAACGCACGTCCCACCTGGGCCGACGCGGCGCGCCTTCGCACCAGCGCTGGCTCGAAGGCGTGCCGGGGCTGGCTCGGCGGCTCGGCCGGCATGCACCCACGCGTTCGGCCCGGCGGCCGCGCAGTTTGACAGGACCCCCGGGCGAGCGCACTGTGGGGCGGAGCCCCTGATCCGGTTGAGCACATCGTTCGACGGCACGGGCGTGCCTGGCTCGATGTCTCCCCCGCTTCGGCGACTCGCCGGATGCTGCTGCCGTCAGGAGCGTTCTAATCCGAATCGCCTTCGCGTCCTCGTATCCGCCGCGCCGATGCGGCATCGCCTCGTATACCAGCGACCTGGGCCGCGCCAGCGGCAACCGCGAGATCGTTGCTCTGACGCCGCCCGATCACGAGACGCCCTATCCCACCGAGGTCCACCATCGGATCCGGCGCGATGTGGCCGAGGACTACGGCCGGGTCGCCCGGGCCCTAGACGGCTGCCGGGTCGATGCGGTGTCGATCCAGCACGAGTTCGGGATCTGGGGCGGCGCCGACGGCGAGTTCGTGCTGGACTTCGTACGGGCCCTCAATCTGCCGGCGGTGGCGACCCTCCACGCCGTCACTCGTCGGCCAACTCCCAGCCAGCGCCGGATCGTGAGCGAGCTAGTCGCCGCGACCGCAGCCACCGTCGTAATGTCGCAGGCTGCGGCTGGCCTTCTTGGCCGTGCCTATGGGATCGATCCCGGCCGGGTCGAGGTGATCCCCCACGGCGTACCCGACCTGCCCCTCGTCGATCCGAGTGGGGCCAAGCCCGGCCTTTCCTTGAGCGAGGCACCGTTCCTGCTGAGCTTCGGGCTGCTCGGCCCAGGCAAGGGCTACGAGCTTGCGATCGCCGCGATGCCGGCCGTTGCGGCGGCCCTGCCCTCCGCCCGCTACGTGATCCTGGGATCCACCCATCCCGATCTGCTCCGACGTGAGGGCGAGGTCTACCGGCGGTCGCTCCAGGACCAGATCCGGGAGCTGGGCCTGACCAACCACGTCGAGCTCGTCGATCGCTTTGTCGGGCGGACCGAGCTGGGCCGCTGGCTCCAGGCTGCCGACGTGTTCGTCACCCCATACCCGAACCTCGAACAGACCGTGTCGGGCACCCTGTCCCACGCGATGGGCGCCGGCAAGGCGATTGTCTCAACGCCCTTCCCCTATGCCACGGAGCTCCTCGCCGGTGGTCGGGGCGTCCTGGCCAAGCCCGACCCGGCGGCCCTCGCGGCTGCGTTCATCGCCCTCCTAGGCGACCCGGTTCGGCGGTCAGCGATCGGTGCCCGGGCCCACGCCTATAGCCGGCAGATGCTGTGGCCGGGTGTGGGTCTGCGCTATCTTCAACTCTTCAAGCGGGTCACCGAGACCCGGCCGTTGGTCGCGGGACGACCAGTTCTCGAGTCGGCGAACGCCTGAACCGGGACCGGTGGGTCCCGGCCAGTCAATTTAGCAGCGCATCCGATCGACGGGCCACCGCCGGTCGGATGCCCATGTCGGGGCAGCCCAGTGACCACAGCAGATCGCTCGGAAATCTTCCACCGAGCCGAAAGCAACCCGATCCTGACCGCCAGCGAGATGCCCGGTCGCGCCAACACCGTCTTCAACCCGGGTGCCGCACGCTTCGGCGACGAGACCCTCCTCCTGGTCCGGGTCGAGGACCTGCGCGGAATCTCAAGCCTGTACGTGGCCCGCAGCGGGGACGGGATCGGCGACTGGAGGGTCGACCCCGAGCCACTCCTGAGCCCCCAGCCGGAACGCCATCCCGAGGAGATCTGGGGCTGCGAGGATCCCCGGATCACGTGGCTGTCGGAGCGCCAGGAATGGGCGATCGCCTATACCGCCTACAGCCGGCGCGGCCCGCTGGTCTCGCTGGCCACCACCACGGACTTCCGGACGGTCCAGCGGCTTGGTCCGGTGATGCCACCGGAGGACAAGGACGCCGCACTCTTCCCGCGCCGGATCGACGGCCGCTGGGCAATGATCCATCGGCCATCGCCGCTTCGTGGCGGCGCTCACATGTGGATCTCATACTCGCCCGACCTGCGCCACTGGGGCGATCACGCCCTCCTGATCGAGGCCCGCGACGGGGCCTGGTGGGATGCCGGTAAGATTGGCCTTGCGCCGCCACCGCTCGAGACGCCGGATGGCTGGCTGGTCCTCTACCACGGCGTCCACCTGACCGGCGATGGACCGATCTACCGGGTCGGCTTTGCCCTGCTGGACCTCGAGGATCCGACGATCGTTATCCATCGGAGCGATGAATGGGTCCTGGGGCCGCGGGCGCCCTATGAGCTGGCCGGTGACGTCGCCCGGGTCGTCTTCCCGTGCGGCTGGGTTCTCAATGCCGAGCAGGATGAGCTGCTGCTCTACTACGGGGCCGCAGACACGAGCGTGGCCGTCGCCAGCGCCCGGTTCAGCACGGTCATGGCCTACGTCAAATCCTGCCCTCAGCCGCGGCGGCGCCGCCTCAACGATCCAGGCGAGCCGTCCTAGATCCGGTCTATACTCCCGGTCGCTCGCCCGACCACCCTGCGTGACCGGCGGCCATGGTGGCCTTAGCTCAACCGGCAGAGCATCGGATTGTGGATCCGAAGGTTACGGGTTCGACCCCCGTAGGCCACCCCAAATCCTGCACGAATAGCACGACTGTTCACGACCAGAAACGAACGCCATCCGACAAGATAGGGTCCCAGAATGGGTCCCGCCCCTGTGGCGGATTCGCTGGGTTCTCAAAGGAAGTCACGAGCTCGCAGGCTGCCTGTGTCGGGTGTCGAGCGACAAAAGCCTCGGCGTCTAGGCATTCCGCCGCCAGATCACGAGGTGGCAGAGATGTCTGTAAATCGGGCCACACGGGTAGCGTCGCCGCGTATCCGGGATCCCGAGCTGCCCTGCAAAAGGCTTTCCCGCCGGGGCTAGGATGAGCCTCGTCGGCATTCGTAGTGGCGCACGGGCGGGCACGTGAACGGCAGTCCCGACCACAGGCCGGCGCTCTACACGTACCCAGCGTTCTGGATTCCCGGCCTCGTCTACTTCATCTTCGAAGCCGTGCTCGGCGTCGGGATCAGGAGCAACGGATGCGGCCTGCCCATCACATTTTCCGGGCTGGTGCCCGTCATTGCCACCTTGGGCGCCGGGTTCGTCGGATCGGCCATTCTTCTGTGGCGGGGCTCAAGCCCGGGGCGTCGGGGTGCCCTCGCTGCGGGGACGGGCCTGGGCTGCGGCGTCGTCGCGGGGCTCGTCGGGTTGTTCGCCTCGCTCGCGGTGTTCAAATGCATGTGACACCCGCCACACCTATTCGGGTACGTCGTTGATTGATGACCCGGCGCCCGCGGCGATTGCGGCCTGGCGGGCGTCGCCGCTCGCGCCGAGGCGGACCGTCAGTCCCATCTGATCGAGCATGTGCAGCATGTCGGGGCCCATGTGCTGCGCGACCACCGTTTGCACGCCGTGTTCGCGCAGGAAACGGGCCACCCGGGCGTGGTGCCCACCCTCCGTGCCGACGTCGTGGAGTTCATCCCAACCGACGTCGAACTCCTGCCAGCTCGTGACGGCGCCGTCCAGGACGTCGAGGATTGCGACGCGGGCCGCACGACCCCAGCGCGGGTCGACCTGCCCATCGGGCAGGACGGGTACACAAACCACCATTCCCTGGCCTCCCCGGCGAACGTCGACCAAGGCTACGCCATCGATTCGAGCACGAACACCGGTATCTGCCGGTCCGTCTTCGTCTGATACTTCGCGTAGTCGGGCCACGCTTCGACGGCGCGCTCCCACCAAACTGCTTTCTCGTCGCCGGTGATCTCGCGCGCTGCGTAGTCGCGTTTGGTCGCGCCATCCTGCAGCTCGACACGCGGGTTCGTCTTGAGGTTGTGGTACCAGGCGGGATTCTTCGGCGCGCCGCCGAGGGATGCCACAACCGCGTAGACGCCCCTGTATTCGACGCGCATGAGGGCGGTCTTGCGGAGCTTGCCGGTCTTCGCGCCGACCGAGGTCAGCACGATCACGGGCTGGCCACGAAGGTCAGCGCCCTGCTCGCCGTTCGTTGCCTCGTAGAGCTCGGTCTGCTTGCGCGACCAGGGGGATGTGCCCGGTTCGTATTCCCCGATGAGTGGCATGTCGCTGTTCCTTCGTCCGAATCAACCTAGTCGAGCGACGGCAAGACGCCGTTGTATCGGACGTTCTGGCGCGGCTCGACCATCCAGTCGGCCACCTTGTCCCGAAATTCCAGGTAATGGGCCGTTTCCCGGTGGGCCTTCGCCGAGACCTCGTCCCGGTAGGCCATGTAGGTCACGAAACGGGTCGGATCGTCGACCGATTGGAGGATGTCGAAACGGAGGTTGCCCGGATCCTGAACCGAACTCGCATGGTTCTTCCGGATCGACTCGACGAAATCGGTCACATGCTCCGGCTTGACATGGATGGAGACCACGGTGACGTACATTGATCCTCCAACTTCGCCATTCCAAGAGCTTCGAACAGGTCGGGCGTTCATGATCCTTCGAAGCCATCTGGGATGCAGATTGAACGTTTGGTGACGAGCCCGGCTCCATACTCAGTGAGTGCGAAGCGCAGGCCCAGGTCAACATCCTGGTCACGGTCCTCAACTTCGGTTCCCTGCCGTTCGCGCTCCAGGAGATCGCCGTCCAGTCGGGCGCCAGGCCGGGTCCCGGATCCGCCGCGCCCCGAGGACGAGTGAGGCGGCCGGTCGTGTGGAGGCAGGAGCCTCGGTGACTGACTGAACCGCGCGGTCCGGGCCGCTCGGAGTACGGTTCGTGGCGCCGGCCGCTGGCCGGGCGCCGGACGGCGTGCTCGATCGGGACACCCAGGCAGTCATGGAACGCAAGTGGCTCATCCTCACGAGCGTGTCGCTCGGTTCGCTCATGGCGACGCTCGACGGCAGCATCGTCAACATCGCCCTGCCGGCGATCCAGAACGACTTCCGGATCGATCTGACAACGATCGAATGGGTCGTCGTCGCCTATCTATTGGTCGCCGGCAGCCTGCTGCTTCCCTGCGGCCGGCTCGGCGAGGTCCTGACCTTCAAGCGCGTCTACCTGGTCGGCTTCACGGTCTTCACCCTGGCGAGCGTCTGCTGCGGCGCTTCCCCGAACGTGGCCTGGTTGGTCGGCTTCCGCGTCGTCCAGGGGGTGGGCGCGGCGATGATCATGGCCATGGGCCCGGCGATCGTGGCCCGGACGTTTCCTGCCAGTGAGCGTGGACGAGCCCTGGGCCTCAACGGTATCAGCGTCTCGATCGGCCTGAGCCTCGGGCCCGCCCTCGGCGGGGTCCTCACCCAGGTGGCCACCTGGCGGGCGATCTTCTTGATCAACGCACCGATCGGTCTGCTGGCGATCGTGTGGGCGGCCCGCGTGCTCCCGGCCAAGACGCCGGGAAAGGGCCAGTCGTTCGATGTCCGGGGGGCCGCGCTTTCGGGCGTCGCCCTGTTCGCTCTCCTGCTCGCCCTCAGCGATGGCCAGCAGTGGGGCTGGACCAGTCCGGCGATCATCGGCCTGCTGATCGCCTTCGTCGTCCTGGGTGCGGCCTTTATCGTCGCGGAGGGTGGCTCGATCCAGCCGATGATCGATCTGGCCCTGTTCCGAATCCGTCCGTTCTCTGCCGGCCTGGCCAGCGTCGTCGTGGCGTTTTCCGGGTTGTTCACCGCGACGTTCCTGCTGCCGTTCCTGCTCGAGCAGGGGGCCGGCTTCTCGCCCATCGAGGCCGGCCTGCTGCTCACGCCGATGCCGATCACCATGGCCCTGGTCGCGCCCTTCAGCGGTGCCGCCTCGGACCGCTTCGGACCGCGGATTCTGGCCAGCGCGGGCATGGCGATCATGGCCCTGGGGCTGCTGAGCCTGACCCAGCTCCCGCTGAACTTCACACTGCCGGACCTCGTCTGGCGGCTCGTTCTGCTCGGCCTTGGCCAGGGCCTGTTCATGAGCCCCAACAGCAGCGCCATCCTCGGCTCGGTGCCGCGGCCACGCCTGGGAACGGCCTCGGGCACGCTCGCCCAGATGCGCGTCAACGGCCAGGTCCTGGGGGTCGCGTTGAGCGGGGCGATCGTGGCGACGCGGCTGCCCGTCCACCTGGCGGAGTTGGGCGGCGCTCCCAGCGGTGCCCTGCAGAGCGCGGCGCTGGCCGGGGCGATCCACGACGCCTTCGTGGTGGCCGCGATCGTCTGCTGCGTGGGGATCGTCACCAGCCTGGTCCGCGGGCCGAGCCGTCCGAGTCGTGCAGAACCGGCGGCGCTGGCCGGGGCGGTAGACTCCGAGCGACCATGAGCCTGACGAGACTCCACGGCATCGATCCCGGCCGCATCGGCGTGTTCGCCGGGCCGCTCAACGGCCAGCCGACTGCGATCCAGCGCGAGTTCGTGCGCGAGATGGACCGACTCGACTACGGCACGCTCTGGTATGGCGAGGCCCTCGCCCAGGAGACCTTTGCCCGGGGTGCCATCTACCTGGCCGCGACCGAACGGCTGGTGATCGGCAGCGGCATAGCCAACATCTGGGCTCGCGACGCGGCGGCGATGGCCAACGGCGGCCGGACCCTGACCGAGGCCTGGCCGGGCCGCTTCATCCTGGGCATCGGTGTCAGCCATGCCCCGCTCGTCAGGATCCGCGGCCACCACTACGAGCGACCGTACTCGGCCATGCGTGCGTACCTCGACGCGATGGACGCGGCGCCCTGGCACGGGCCCGAGACCGAGCTGCCGCCGATCGTGCTGGCTGCGCTCGGACCGAGGATGGTCGGCCTTGCCGGCGAGCGCACGGCAGGGGCATACCCGTACTTCACGACGACGGCCCACATCCGTGAGGTCAGGGGCATTCTCGGGCCGGAACCGTTCCTCGCCGCGGATCTGCCCGTGGTCCTGGCTGGCGATCTGGCTGCCGCCCGGGCCATTGGCGATCGTCATCTCTCCCAGTACCTGGGGTCGGCCAACTACCGCAACAACTTGCTCAGGATCGGCTGGTCCGAGGGCGACCTCGAGACGCTCGGCTCGGACGCGCTGTTCGAGGCCATGGTGGCCTGGGGCGACCTCGATCGTATCGGCGATAGGGTGCGCGAGCGCTTCGAGGCGGGCGCGGACCAGGTCGTGCTCAACCTCGTGGCCGCCGACGCGACGGCTCTGCCGCTGGACGAACTCCGGAGACTCGCACCGCTTACGCAACGGCGTCGCTAGGGCCAACGGGGCCGGGCGCGGGAGAGGGCGGGCGCGGCCGTGCTCGATGCCTACGAGGTCTACACCTCGTCCCAGCTCGAGGATCTCGTGGGGCTCTACCTCGGTGGTGCCGATCGGGACCGCCTCGACCCGATCCTCGACGCCTGTGTCGCGGTCTACAAGGACCAGCTCGACGAGGACGGCCAGGTTGACTTCAAGGGCAAGGCCAAGGCGTTCGTGCGGGCCTACGACTTCCTGGCCTCGATCCTGCCCTACACGAACGCCGACTGGGAGCGACGCTCGATCTTCCTGAACTTCCTCGTGCCCAAGCTGCCAGCGCCAGTCGATGAGGACCTCTCGAAGGGCATCCTCGAGGCGATCGACATGGACAGCTACCGAGTCGAGAAGCTGGCGGCGGTCAAGCTCGAACTGGCTGACACCGACGCCGAGATCGAGCCGGTGCCGACCACCGGCGGCGGTGGTGCACCTGAGCCAGAGCTAGACCGCCTCTCGAACATCATCGCGGCGTTCAACGACCAGTTCGGCAGTGTCGCCTGGTCTGATACCGACCGGGTCCAGGGCATGATCACGGGGGAGATCCCCGCCCGAGTTGCAGCCGATGGTGCGTACCAGAACGCGAAGGCAAACTCGGACAAGCAGAATGCCCGGATCGAGCACGACAAGGCGCTGGGCCGGGTCATGACCGCGCTGCTGAAAGACGACACCGAACTGTTCAAGCAGTTCAGCGACAACGAGTCGTTCCGGCGCTGGCTGACCGACACGGTATTCGCGCTGACATATTCGACCGCTCCGAGCGGGGGTAACAATCCGGACGGTCATCAACTCGGGCTATTGCGATAGCGGAACCCATACTTCAGGGCAGGATCCGGACGGCGCAATGCCCTTACCCAGATATTTGAGGACCTCGCGCCACCGGGTGTACCCGTGATCGTCAGACCGGCAGTGCCGCCGCCTGGGGGGCCCGGAACCCAGCCCTGTCTCAGATCGAGGCGCCCGATTCGGCATCGCCGATCAGGCCGTCGGCCACCGTTCCATCGCCGGCGACGGCTTCGTCTGCCCAGGAGCGGTGACCGCCGCGCATCAACGAGATGCCGGCTCCGATCACACTCGCGACCACGCCGGCCGCAAACGCAATGTGAAGGGCGTTGATAAACGGCCCGAGGTCGATCCCCGACGCCCCCGTCTGGGTGCCTGAGAACACCGCGACGAGGACCTTCGGGTCCATCGCGCTGGTCATCAGTCCGATCGCCAGGGCGATGCTGATCACGAAGCCGGTGTTAGTGAGCATGGCCCGCATGCCTGCCCCGATGCCGCGCTTTGCAGGTGGCACGACACCCATGACCGCGCTAGTGTTCGGCGAGTTGAACAGGCCCGATCCGGCGCCGATGATCAGCTGCCACAGGGCCAGCTGCCAGTACGGCGTGTCCACCGCGATCGTGAGCAGGCCGGCCAGGCCGACGGCCGTCACGAGCATGCCCACGGTCGCCAGCTCGCGCGAGCCGTAGCGATCGGCCAGCGCGCCGCTGATCGGCGACAGGACCAGCAGGCCCAGGGCCAGCGGCGCGAGCTTGATCCCGGCGGTCACCGGGTTATCGCCCTGGACCCCCTGGAGGTAGAACACGAGCAGGAACAGGACGCTGTTCCGGGCAATCCCGTTCAACAACCCGGTAAGGTTGCCCATCAGGAACAGGCGGTCGCGGAACAGGGACAGGTCCAGGATGGGAGTCCGGGCGCGTGCCTCCACCACCAGGAAGATCGGCATCAGGACCAGGAACAGGACGAAGCCACCCACGATCCACCACGTCGACCAGCCATACAGCCCGCCAAACGCGAGCGAGGTCATCAACGCCAGGAGTGCGACCAGGTAGAGCGCCGAGCCCAGCCAGTCGATCGAGATCGAGCGCTGGGCCGGCGTCCGCTCGACCAGGATGACCATGGCCGCGACGATGCCGATCAGGCCGAGGGGCACGTTGAACCAGAACACGAAGCGCCAGCCATAGCCGGTCAGCCAGCCACCCAGGATCGGTCCAAGGATCAGGCCCGCTCCAACGACCATGGCGTTCAGCCCGAGGGCCCGGCCGAGCTCGGACCTGGGGAAGGCATCAGTGACCAGGGCCGATGAGTTGGCGAACATGAACGCGCCGCCGACGCCCTGGATCACCCGGCCGAGGATCAGGGTCAGTGGAGTCGGGGCGACCGCGCAGAACGCCGAGGCCAGGGTGAATACGACCATGCCCAGTGTGTAGGTCCGCGTCCGGCCAAACATGTCGGCCAGGCGGCCCGCATTCAGGACAAGGACGGTCACGACCAGGGTGTAGCCGACCACGATCCACAGCAACGCAAAGAGGTCCGTGTGGAGATCGCGCAGGATATCCGGCAGGGCGATCACCAGGGTGCCCGAGGTGAGTGACGCGAGCAGGGCACCGAGGCTGGTCACCACGAGCAGCCACCAGCGATAGTTGGGAGCGTCGGGATCCACCAGCCGGCGCCGGCTCGGGCGCGCGACGGCAGTCATGCCGGCACCGTTGCGGTTCGCGCTCGAGGCGCCGAGCGTGCGGACGCGCCGACCTCGGGTTCGAGCTGGGCGATCAGCTCGCCGATCCGCGCCCGGCGGGCCGTTGCGTCCTCGATCATCGTCCGGAGTCGTTCGATCTTGCCGCTCAGCAACCCGATCTGGCGATCGACCCGGGCCAGGCCCTCCGTCGCAATCCGGAGACGATCGGCTAGGCTGTCAGCGGTGGCATAGGCAGCGCGCGAGCGGGCCAGGTGGTCGGAATCCTCGAGCAGCCGGGCAATATCGTGGACGGAGAAGCCGGCGTCGTCGCGGAGCGCCTGGATCGCCCGCAGCCGCTCGACATCGGACTCGTCGTACAGCCGGTGACTGCCACCCGAGCGCGCTGCTGGCGTGAGCAGGCCCATCTCCTCGTAATAGCGGATCGCCCGGGTCGTCAGGCCAACCTCGTCGGCCACGTCCTGGATCCGACGCAGCGTTATCCTCGTGGTCATCCGCCGAATGCTGCCACAAAGTTGACGTGCACGTAAAGTTCAGGAGCGGAACTGCTGTTCGTGCGTCGGCCCGGCTGCCCGATCCGGCCGCACGGGTCGAACCTTCGGCAGGACCGGCGGGTTGGGCGAGCGCCACTGGAACGTCACCAATGTGCGCCGGCCCAAGGTCCGCCGGATGGTTCCCACCGAGCACCAAACCGATGGATTACGGCTCGAACCGACCGGACTGGAGGTCGGCGCCGACGGCTGACTGGAGCATCACAGCAGGAATCATCCCGGGCCGCGCTCGTGTCGGGACAAGTTTGGAGTCCAGACTGCCCGCGGCGACCAGGTTCGCCACCGGAATCGACGATTTGTCGCTTCAGAGGAACGCCTCGACGCGCAGCAGGCTCGCCGGCGGGCCGGAGCCGCGAGCCACGGCGGGCCGCTGCCACGGCG
>PLZO01000113.1 GCA_003152165.1 Chloroflexota bacterium | reverse complement strand
AGCCGCGAGGGCAACGACCTGATCGCCGAGATGACCGAGTCGGGGGTCATCGCCAAGACGGCCTTCGTGTTCGGCCAGATGAACGAGCCGCCGGGTGCCCGCCAGCGGGTTGGCCTGACCGCCCTGACGATGGCCGAGTACTTCCGCGACGAAGAAGGCCGGGACGTCCTCCTGTTCATCGACAACATCTTCCGGTTCACCCAGGCCGGCTCGGAGGTGTCCGCCCTGCTCGGCCGGATGCCCAGCGCGGTGGGCTACCAGCCCAACCTGGCGACCGAGATGGCCGCCCTCCAGGAGCGGATCACCTCGACCAAGAAGGGATCGATCACCAGCCTCCAGGCGGTCTTCGTGCCGGCCGACGACTACACTGACCCGGCCCCGGCCACCACCTTCGGCCACCTCGACTCGACGATCCGGCTGGAGCGCTACATCACCGAGCTGGGGATCTACCCGGCGGTCGATCCGCTGACTTCGACGTCGCGCGTCCTTGACCCGCTGGTCGTGGGCCAGGAGCACTACGACACCGCCCGCGAGACCCAGCGGGTCCTCCAGCGCTACCGCGACCTGCAGGACATCATCTCCATCCTGGGCATCGACGAGCTGTCCGAAGAGGACAAGTCGACGGTTGCCCGGGCCCGCCGGCTCCAGCGCTTCATGAGCCAGCCGTTCTTCGTCGGCGAGGTGTTCACCGGCCGACCCGGCAAGTACGTCCCGATCAAGGACACCGTGGCCTCGTTCAAGGAGATCCTCGAGGGCGCCACCGACACCTTGCCCGAGCAGGCGTTCTTCCTGGCCGGCACGATCGACGATGTCCGGGAGAACGCGGCGAAGCTCGAGAAGGCATGACCCTCCACCTCGAGGTCGTCACGCCCGAGCGGCTCGTCTACAGCGACGATGTCGATGGGGTCCAGGTGCCCGGCAGCGACGGCGAGCTGGGGATCCTGCCCCATCACGCCCCCCTGGTGGCAACCCTGGGCGCCGGTGAGCTGCGGATCAAGAAGGGCAATGCGGAGGAGTCGATCGCGGTGATCGGCGGGTTCCTGCAGGTCCGCCCGGACAAGGTCGTGGTGCTGGCCGAGAGCGCCGATCTCGCCGCCGAGATCGACCTCGAACGGGCCCAGCAGGCCCGCCGGGATGCCGAGAAGGCGCTCGAAGGTGCCGCCGCGGGCGTGCCCGACCTGTCCGCCGCGCGGGCGGAGCTCCAACGGGCCCTCCTCCACATCCGTGTCGCCGAGCGGCGCCACCGCGAGGGTCCCCGGAGCCGCGGGTAGCGCCGTGGCCGACGCTCGTCCGTTTCACTGGGAGTTCACTCCGGAGCCGATCCCGCGCGAGGTCTTCCGGATCGAAGGTGGGCGGCCGCTGAACGGTTCCGTGACGATCAGCGGCTCGAAGAACGCCGCCGTCAAGCTGCTCGCTGCAGCGACCCTGACCGGCGAGCGCTGCCGTTTTACGAACGTGCCCGAGATCGAAGACGTCCGGGTCATGGCCGATACCCTGCGCGACCTGGGTGTGGTGGTGGATCACCCCACCCCGAATGTCTACGAGGTCGCCTCGGGCGACGTCGACTGGCTGTTCGTGCCGCTCGAGGCGGCGGCCAAGATGCGCGCGTCGTTCATCCTGCTCGGGCCGCTTCTCGCCCGGTTTGGGCGGGTGATCATCAGCAACCCGGGCGGCGACCGGATCGGCCGGCGGCCGGTCAACCTGCACGTCGATGCCATGCGCGCACTGGGGGCCGAGATCGAGTACCGCAACGGCTACTACTTCGCCCGCTCACCGGGCCGCCTGCGCGGTACGGCCCTCGAGTTCCCGTTCGTGTCGGTGATGGGCACCGAGAACGCGATCCTCGCTGCCGTCCTGGCCGACGGCCGGACCACGATCCACCCGGCCGCTGAGGAGCCCGAGGTCGACGACCTGATCGGATTCCTCCAGACGATGGGCGCCGAGGTCCGGCGAACCACCCCGGACACCATCGAGATCACGGGCCGCAAGCGCCTGCGCGGCGGTGAACACCGGGTGATCCCCGACCGGATCGAGGCGGGCACGTTCGTCGTTGCGGCCGCCGTGACCGGCGGGCGGGTGACCCTGGAAGGTGCCCTGTGCGACCATCTCGGTGCATTCCTCGAGCTGCTCGACCGGGTCGGCGTGAACGTGACCTGCCGGGGCGACACGATCGAAGCCTCGGGCCTGAACCGCGAGCACTTCCGGGCGGTGGACGTGACCACCGCGCCATACCCCGGCCTGGCCACCGACCTCCAGCCGCCGACCTGCGTCCTGCTCACCCAGGCCACCGGCCGCAGCCATGTCCACGAGACGATCTTCGAGGACCGCCTCGAGTTCCTGGCGGGCCTGTCCCGGATGGGCGCCCGGATCCGGGTCCAGGACGCGAACCACGCCACGATCACCGGGGTCGCCCCGCTCCACGGCGCCGAGACCGAGATCGGCGACTTGCGAGCGGGCGCCTCGATGATCCTTGCTGCCCTGGCGGCCCAGGGCACCTCGCTGATCCATGGTGCGCACCACGTTCACCGGGGGTATGAGAACATCGGTCGGAAGTTCCAGGACCTCGGGGCGTCGATCACGACGGTCGCCGAATCGCCCGCGCCCAAACGCCGAGCAAGGGGTAGTCCACCAAGCGCATGAAGATCGGCATCGACCTGGGTACCGCCAACATCCTAGTGTACGTGCAGGGCAAGGGCATCGTGATCCAGGAACCGTCGGTGGTAGCCGTCGACGACCAGAATCGGATCGTGGCGGTGGGTGAGGACGCCCGCGAGATGATCGGCCGGACGCCGGGCAACATCCAGGCGATCCGGCCGATGAAGGATGGGGTGATCGCCGACTACGTGATCACCGAGGCGCTGCTCAGCCATTTCATCAGCAAGGTGAAGCGCGGATCGATCAGCTTTCGCCGGCCGGACGTGATGATCAGCGTGCCGGCCGGCGTGACCAGCGTCGAGAAGCGGGCCGTTCGCGACGCCGCGCTGAAGGCCGGCGCCGGTGCGGCCTACCTGATCGAGGAGCCGCTGGCCGCGGCGATCGGGGCCAACGTGCCGATCGCCGGTCCGTCCGGGAACATGGTGATCGACATCGGTGGCGGGACCAGTGAGATCGCGGTGATTGCGCTCGGCGGGATCGTCGTGTCGACCAGCCTGCGGGTGGGCGGCAACAAGTTCGACGAGGCGATCGCGACCTATATCCGCAAGAAGTACAACCTGATGGTCGGCGAGCGCAGCGCAGAGGAGGTCAAGATCGCGATCGGGACCGCCCTGCCGCTCGAGCGCGAGCTGAGTATGGACGTCCGCGGCCGCGACCTGATCGCCGGCCTGCCGCGGACCATCCCGATCACCAGCTCGGAGGTGATGGAGGCGATCGAGACCCCGCTCCAGCAGCTCGTCTCCGCCGTTCGAAACGTGCTCGAGCAGACGCCACCCGAGCTCAGCTCGGACATCATTGACAAGGGCATGGTGATGTCGGGCGGTGGCGCTCTTCTGCGCAACATCGACAAGCTCCTGACCCAGGTCACCGGGGTGCCCTGCCATGTGGCCGAGAATCCGCTCAATTGCGTGGCGATGGGGACCGGGCTTGCCCTGGAGCACTTCGACTTCTTCAAGAAGTCCCTCGTCCAGCAGATCTGACGAGGCCAAATCCATGGCCAGTCCGGCCGGATCCCGGCGCGCGTTCTTTGATCTTCACTGCCACACGTCGTTCAGCTTCGACTCGCTGGCCCGACCGCGCGACCAGGTCCGGGCGGCCGCGGCCTCTGGCCTGACCCACCTCGCGATCACCGACCACGACCGGATCGACGGCGCGCTCGAAGCCCGGGATCACGCCCCGGACGGCTTGACCGTCATCGTTGGCGAGGAAGTGAAGACCGCCGACGGTGACTTGATCTGCCTGTTTCTCGAGCAGCCGCTCGCACCCGGCCGGCCAGCCATCGAGACGATCGCGGCTGCGCGCGAGCAGGGCGGCCTGGTTGGCGTGCCCCACCCGTTTGACCGCTATCGGAACTCGCTCCTGCGCACGTCCTCGCTGACATCGTTCGTTGGGCTGATCGACTGGGTCGAGACGTGGAACGCCCGGGTCGTCGGCCGGAGCGGGAACGAGAAGGCGACGGACTTCGCCCTGGAGCACCACCTGCCCGGCGTGGCCGTCTCCGACGCGCACTCGACCCTCGAGGTGGGCGTTGCCTACAACATCGTTGAGGGCGCCGACCCATCGACCGCGGAGGGGTTGCTGCTCGCGCTGAGCAAGCTCGAGCTGGTGCCCGGCCGGGCGTCCTATTTCGTGCGTGGGCTGACCCCGATCGCCAAGGGAATCAACCGTGCCCGGGGCAACATCCGGGTTCGGCCGACGATCACGCCGTGAGCGACGGCGAGCGGGGCGATGGGCCGGGGGAGGACCTTCGGCCAATGGCGGATCCGAGCCCGAACCACGTACCGTCGACGGCCATGGATGTCGTTGCCCCGGTGCCGGGCGCCGGAACCCCCGAGGCGGAGATCAGCGCCGACCAGATGTCGCTCGGCCGCCGCTTGCGCCAGCCGCGCACGATCCTGTCGCTCATCCTGCCGATCTTCCTGCTGGTCCTCTTCGCGCGCAGCCTGCCGGGCTTCAACCTGGCCGAGCTGCCATCAAAGATCCTGGCCGCGAACGGTTGGCTGCTGCTGCTGGCGTTCGTGATCTTCTACGCCGGCTTCCCGATTCGTGGGCTGCGCTGGGTCGTCCTCGTCCGGGCGACCGGCTACCCGCTCAGGATTCGTGATTCGACCGAGATCATCTTCATCTCCTGGCTGGTCAACTGCCTCGTGCCGGCCAAGCTGGGCGACCTGTACCGGGCCTACCTCCTCAAGCTCAACGCGGCCGTATCGCTGAGTCGCACGTTCGGGACCGTCTTCATCGAGCGGATCCTGGACCTGTTCGCGATCGTGGTTCTCGGCCTCGGCGCCGGCTTCGTCAGCTTCCGCGGGCGGTTGCCTGGCGATGTCCAGATCGTGTTCGCCATCGGCGTCGGCCTCATCATCATCCTTGCATTCCTGCTCCTGTCGCTGCGCAACTTCGGCCGGCGGCTGCTGACCCGGTTGCCCATCCCGGTCCGGTTCCTGGACCTGTATGACCGTTTCGAGGAGGGTGTCTTCTCCGCGATTGGTCTGCGCCAGATCCCGATCCTCCTGCTGCTGACCGGTGTGATCTGGTCGACCGAGGCGTTCCGGCTCTATTTCGTGGTGGAGGCGCTGGGCTTCCCTGGCGTCCACCTGGGGATCAGTGGAGCATTCTTCGTGGCCCTGACCGGCTCACTCCTGACGGCCGTGCCGTTCACCCCGGCGGGCCTGGGGATCGTTGAGGCAGGCATCGTCGGCGTCCTGACTCTCGTCTACAACGTGCCCCAGACCGAGGCGCTCACGATCGTGCTGGTCGATCGCGCCATCAGCGTCCTGTCGATCATCGCCCTGGGCAGTGTCACGTACGCTGTCTCGCCGATGCGCCGCGGGACGGGGATCCCGCCGATCGTCCCGAAGCCGGAGCCTGGCCTGCCGGCCTGACGCGGTGGCCGCGCCCGGAACCGGACCGGCGGTCGCCGTCGCTCCACCGATTGTGCGTTCGGGCACCGGTGTGCACCGGAGGCTGCCAGAGGTACCAATCCAGTCCCCATACCGGATCCGTACGGACTACACCGCACTGACGCCACGCCACCCGCTCGAGCGGGAGCCGATCGGTACCAACGGGTGATAACGACGCAACGGGCCTCGTGGGATGGTCAGGGCAGTTCGGTAACGAGCCGATTGTCGCCCAGCGGAGTGTCCAGCGAGCCGATATGACGACCACGAACGGACGAGCGTTCAACGAATGGCTGCGAGCGCAGCTCAAGGCCAAGAAGATGTCCCAGCGCCAGCTCGCCCAGCAATCGGGCGTCGACCACTCGACGATTTCCCGGCTGATCCGGGGCGATCGCATGCCGTCGCTGGGCACCGCTACGAAGCTGGCCCGCGGCCTGCGTGAGCTGCGCGATGACGCCGACACGCCGCAGTACCTCGGCCTGATGTCGTCGGGCGCGGCCAACCCCACGGCCCGGGTGGAGTACGCCCTGCGCGCCGACGAGGTCCTCAGCGAGCCCCAGGTGCGCCAGATCATGGAGTACTACCTCGCGGTCCGCATGCGTCGTCTGGGACGCGCCTATCTGGGCGGCGAGGCCGCTCGGCCCGCCCAGAGCCCCTACCTCCGGGGCACGCCGTCGGCCGGCAGCCCGATCGGGGCCGGCGTCGGGATTGCCACCCAGACCCGGGTCAGCCAGGGTCGGCCTGCCCTGCGGCCCTCGTCGAGCCGGCCGATCAACCGCTACTAGCTGACTTGCTGGTCCGGGACGCGGCACCCGACTTGCCAGCCAACGACTTGCCGGCCGCGGACCGCGGGGCGCCGAAGGTCGCACCAGGAATCGCCCAATGACACGACTCGGATCTCCCTCCACTTCCGGGTCTCGGGGAAAGCGAATGCCGGGCTCTGGGGGCCCGGCGTTCGCGATTCCATTCGACCTTTGCCAGGTCGGGGGTCACGCCTACGGCTCTCCTGAGATGCTACTCTGCCGCTCCACGCCCTCGTCCAGGCTCAATTACCCGGCAGGTAGATCGAGATCGTTCGGCCGGGTGCTGCCACGAACCGATCGGCGAGCCTGAAGCCCGTCGGTGGCACGGCGGCCGCCTCGGCAGCCCCCCCGCAGTCGGGGATGAACAGCGAATCGCAGATCGTGACGATCGCTCCGTTGGAGGCCAGCGCTGCGGCGGGCACGTCACCGGCAACGGCGCCCGTCTCGCTCGCGGACGCCGCCGCTGCGAGGGTCCACGGCGTGGGCGAATCGACGGTGCCGGTCACCTGGGCGTGGAACCAGACCAGCGGGAAGCCGTACGCGTCGGCCGCCTTGAACGCCGGCAGGCCGCGCAGCTCGATGGGGTGGTTGCCCGTCGACGTGAGGATCCTGTGGGAGGCGCTTTCCGCAGCCAGCCAGCCACCGTCGGGTGACACCGCTGGGGGCGCGATCGCCAGGTTGAACGCCACGAGTGCCGCGATGGCCACGCCAGCCAGGGCGCGAATCAGCCGAGGGGTGGCAGAGACGCCAGCGGGCTCGGTCGAACGCCACAAACCGGCGATCGTCAGGCCGGCGCCGATGAACACGATCGGGTCCAGGAAGGCGTGGTAGTGATCGACCGGCAACGGCGTGACCGTGGCCAGGCCACCGACGCCGACGCCAAGGACCAGCCAGCCGAAGACGAGCGTCGCCCCGAGGAAGCGCACCTCGCCCCGTTCCGGTTCGTCCGCTACCCGCATCCGCCAGGCGAATCCTGCGATGAGGGCCACGCCCAGCAGGACCCCAACGGCGAGATGGTCGGTCAACAGGCCCTCGAGTGGCCAGGCCAGGACCCGCAGGCCGACGAAGAGCAGTCGGGCGGTCAGGCTGAGGGCAACCGGCTGGCCGCCTGAAGCCAGGAACGCGATCGCCGCCCGCGTCTCCGAGAAGTTGTTGCCGAGCTCATGAACGACCAACGGCAGGTAGCTCAGGACAACCACGACAATCGCTGCCAACCCCGCGCGTCGGAACCGAGCTCGGGCCTCGCCGCGAGGCGCGCGCCGCAAGTCGAGCAGGTAGCGCGCGATCAGCGGTGGCGCAAGGGCGATTCCCAGGACGTGACATTGGATCGTGACGACCAGGCCGATCGCCGCGACGACCCACCAGCGCGCGCGACCTGTTCGATGCGCCTGCCAGGCACCCGCCAGCGCCACCGACGACGACAGTGCGATCAGGTTGGGGTTCCAGATGAAGGTCGATTCGTTGATCGCGCTCGACGAGACCGCCATGAGCAGGCCGGCAATGAGGCCGGCGGTCGACCCGCCAATGGAACGGGCGAGCCACCATGTGATCGCGACTGCGATCACGCCACCAACGGCAATCGCGCCCACGACCACGACCGGGTCGTCATTCGAGATCCACGCGAACGGGGCGAGCAGGAAGTAGTAGAGGGCGCCGAGATGGAAGTCGCCGATCGAGGTAGGCGGGCCGAGGAGCGGGATCTGGTGGTCGTAGATCAGGTGCCACAGGACGAGCATGTCGCGGCCCTGATCGGCATCCCAGGTGCCCCGCACGTTCAGGCCGGGCAGTCGGAGAAGCGCGGCAATCGCCACGAGACCGAGAAGGACGATCAGGTCCGCCCGGCGCACCCCGTTCCGGGCGGCCGATCCGGCCGGTGCCGGTCCGCCTGGTGCCGGTCCGCCTGGTGCCGGTCCGGCCGGTGCCGGTTCGGGCGCAATCACCCGACGAGCTCTTCGCTCTCCGCCTCAACCGCCGGCTCGACACTCGGCCCGGTCCGGGCGCGTGAACCGGGCAGCTGCATCGCCTCGGGCGGCAGGATGGCCAGCGGCCGGCCCTCGGCCAGATCGAGGGCGCGGCCGGCGTTCACCGCGTCGTAGCCCTCGTCCATGCCCGGGGTCTCGAGGTAGTAGGTGACATGGCGGAGATCAGGGTGGGTGAGGATCCGGCCCAGGCCCGCCGCACCGATCGCGCCGGCGCCGAGGTGCTCGTGGCGATCCATGCGCGACCCGAGCGCCGCCTTCGAGTCGTTCAGGTGGATCATCGCAAGACGCTCCAGCCCAATCCGATCGCCCAGCTCCCCGACCAGACGGTCGACACCGTCAGCTGTATCGATCGGGTGACCAGCTCCCCACAGGTGGGCCGTGTCGAGGCAGATCGCCACCCGTTCCGGAGCAATGCCGCGCGCGGTGATCGCGCCGAGCAGGGCGGCGAACTCGTCCACATCGACCCCGATCCCGCCACCGGCGCCGGCCGAGTTTTCGAGCACGAGCACCGCCGCATCCGGCCCATTGGGCACCGGCGCCAGCGCCGTCGCGATGCCACCCGCGATCCGGGCAATCCCGTCGTCAAGGCCGCTGCCCTTGTGTGAACCGGTGTGGACGTTGACGAATCGCGCCCCGAAGGACGGCGCTACCGTCAGCTCGTGGCGCACGACGTCGACCGACTTCGCGTAGAAGGCATCATCCGGCCCGGCCAGGTTGACCAGGTAGGCGGCGTGGATGGCGATCGGCCCGAGCCCGAGCTCGGCAAGGCGCGTCCGATAGGCACCGAGTTCGCGCGGCGGCTCAGCCCGCCGGCGCCATGCCGTGGGGTTGTCGCTGAAGATCTGGAGGGTGTCGAGGTCGATCGCCTGGGCCCGCTCGACCGCTGCCACCATCCCGCCACCGAGCGGCAGGTGGGCGCCGAGCCGACGGCCATCCGGAAGCATGCGATGCATCGTAGCGGGTAGGCTCTGGCGATGGACCCCGACGCCGACTCCGAACGGATCATCCGAGCATTCTTCCGCGACGGCCGGCTTGTCTCGATTCCGGCTCGCCAGGGCAAGCGCCTGGTGATCCTGCGCGAGCTCCGCGAGCGATGCTTCGCCGAGGACCGCGACTATCGCGAGAAGGATGTGAACATGCGCCTGGCGCTTGTCCACCCCGACGTCGCCGCCCTGCGCCGGTACCTCGTGGACGCGAAGCTGATGGCCCGCTCCAACGGGATCTCTCGGCGCATGATGTAGGCATGCCCCGCCTCCAGGCCAAGAGCTTCGCCCAGCCCGACGACGTCCGGACCATGCCCAAGCTGCGGGTCGAGACCGTTGGCCTGGACGAAGCCACGATCGGCCATTGCAGCTTCGACCCCGGTTGGCGCTGGTCGACCGACCTTGGTCCGATGGTTGGCACGCCAAGCTGCCTGATTCGCCACGTCGGGTACACGATGTCGGGCACAATCCGGGTTGTGATGGACGATGGCGAGACGCTCGACATCGGACCCAACGAGGTCTTCGAGATCCCCCCAGGCCACGACAAGTGGGTGATCGGCGACGAGCCGTGGGTGGTGGTCGAATGGGGCGCCAGCAGCCGGGCGATGGCCGTCGCGATGCACGAGACCTCCGAGCGGTCGCTGGCGACCGTGATGTTCACCGACATCATCGATTCGACCGCGATTCTGGAGCGGGTCGGCGACGACGCCTGGCACGACCTGTTGGTCGCCCACAACACGCTCCTCCGCGACGAGCTGAACGTGTTTCGCGGGCGTGAGATGAAAACGACCGGCGACGGCTTTCTGGCCGTGTTCGACAGTGCGACCCGGGCCGTTCGCTGTGCGGCGGCGATGGTCCGCTCGGCGCGCGCCCTCAACCTGCCGATCCGGATTGGGTTGCACACCGGCGAGGTTGAGTTCGTCGGCGGGGACGTGCGCGGAATCGCCGTCCATGCCGCGGCCCGGGTGATGTCCCTGGCGGGTCCGAACGAGGTCATGGTTTCGTCGACGACGAGCGGCTTGATCGAGGGCTCCGACCTGGTCCTCGAGGACGCCGGTGTCCACGAGCTGAAGGGACTGTCCGGATCGCGCCAGATCTTCCGGCTGCTGGACTCGCCCGCGAACTGACGTCGCTCATCGCTCGCAGGCCACGGTCAGCGCCGAGACGCCGATCGCCCCGGCGCCGAGGAGCGGTGCTGCACAGGCGACCAGGGTCGAGCCGGTGTTGACCGCGTCGTCGACCAGCACGATCCAGCGGCCTTCGAGCGGCCGATCCCCCGGGGCTCCCGCTGCCAGCCGGAACGCCCCGGCGACATTCCCGGCACGGGCGCCTCGATCGAGGTCGAACTGGCGCTGCGTGTGACGGTGGCGCTCCAGGATCTGAGCGAAGGGAAGGTCCAGATCGCGAGCGGCGACCTCAGCGAGGAGGACGGCCTGGTCGTAGCCACGCTCGCGGGCCGATCGGCGTGCACCGGGACCGGTACGACCAGGTCACCGCCCGCGCCCGCATGCCGCCAGCGGGTCGCGAGGGCGGTACCCAGCGGCAGGGCGAGGCGCCGCTCGCCTCCGTACTTCAGGGCATGGAGCGCGGCCCGAACCGGGCCGGCGAACGGGCCGCACTATTCGAGCTGAAGCAACGGCGCCGAGATCTCGGCGATCAGCCCGATGGCGACCCCGCCCGGTCGCTCCAGGCGCGCCTCGAGAGCATGGGGCTAATACGGCAGCCGGTACGAGGGCGATGTGGCCTGTGCCCGTGAGGCTGCACACCTCGAACGTTTCGCAGCTGGCGGTGGCTCGAGACTCGAGACCATCGGCGCCTGCTCCGGACGGCTCAAACGAAGCGCAGGAAGTCTCCGACGGCCGTGTTCGTCCGGTCGATCGTGCCGACCGGCAGCTCGAGCGTGCCGTTGGCGCCGCGGACGAGCCAGACGATGCCGCGCCAGGGCGGCAAGGCGCGGTGGACGGCCAGGACCTCGCGGGCGCCGTCAGCTTCGGGCTTGCCCACAAAGACGGCGTCGATCGCAAAGCGCATGAACATCATGTGGATCCCGTTGCTGCCGGCCAGCCACAGGCCGGCGTCGTCGGCCAGCGAGGGGCGGCCCATCAGGCCGCAGAACTTTCCCCACAAAGAGTCGGCCGACTCGAGCTGCTCGACGAGGATCGTGCCTCGCTCGACATTTCGAACGCTGGTCATCTGAACGTCGCCTCAGGCGCGGCCCCCGTCGGTGACCCGGGAGCAGAGCCCGGGACCCGGAACAGAGCCGCCGCTGGCCGCTAGGTGTGGAGGTTCTTGACGATCAGGATGATCGCCGGCCCCAGGATGACGATGAACAGCGACGGGAAGATGCAGCCGACGAGCGGGAAGAGCATCTTGATCGGTGCCTTCGCAGCCTGTTCCTCGGCCCGTTGGCGACGCTCGATCCGGAGCTGCTCCGACTGGACCTGGAGCACCTTGGAAATCGAGACGCCAAGCGTTTCGGCCTGGATGATCGCGCCGATGAAGTTCGTCAGCGGCGGGACTTCGGTGCGGGGAATGATGTCGCGCAATGCCTCGCGTCGGCTCTTCCCGACACGGACCTCGGCCAGGGCCCGGCGGAACTCATCGGACAGTGGCCCCTTGAGCTTCTCGACCACCTTGGCCAGCGCGGCGTCGAAGCCGAGGCCGGCCCGGACGGAGATCGTCAGCAGGTCGAGCGTGTCCGGGATCATCAGCAGGATGGCTTTCTGGCGGCGCTTGATCCGCCGACCGAGCCAGAACTCCGGCACGATGTAGCCGATCACGACGCCCAGCACGGACATACCCGCCCCGATGACGAAGCCCGTACCCAGGATGTTGACGACCGCGAACAGCAGGAAGAAGACGATCCCGAAGATGATCGCCACGATCGCCTTGATACCGAGCCAGTCGGATACTCGCAGGTCGCCCGGATTGCCGGCCAGGGCCAGCCTCTTTTCGGTCTGATCGGCGAAGGAGGTGCTGGTGATCCGGGCAACCGATCCCGACAGGCGAGCGGCCAACGGCCGCATCGTCCGCTCGAGGAACGGCATCTGGAGCTCGAGCTCCTCCAGGTTCTTGGCCTGCATGGTGCCGAGCTGGGTGAGCCGGGCCTGGACCGGGTCGACGGCTCGCCCGCCCGAAAGGCCGGCGATGATCAACAAGATTGCCCCGGCGGCGGCCGCGGCGACGAGGACGACAGGCAGCATGATCAGACTTCGATATCGACGATTTTGCGAATGAACATGAAGCCGATGAACATCATGAATCCCCCGAAGATCAGGATGATAACGCCGGCCGGCAGACCCGCGATGTTGACCGAGTCGTCGAACATCGGGGACATGAAGCCCGGTGCCGCAATGAACAGGAAGCCGGCCAGCGCGATCGGCAGGAAGCCGACCACGTAGCCGGACAGCCGCTGCTGGGCGGTCAGGGTGCGGATCTCACCCTTGATCCTGACCCGCTCGCGGATCGTGTAGGCGATCGAATCGAGGATCTCGGCCAGGTTGCCACCCACGTTGTGCTGGATCGAGATGGCCGTGGCCATCAGTTCGAGGTCATCGGACCGGACTCGCCGGACCATGTTCTCGAGGGCCTCGTCGAAGGCGAGTCCCAGGTTGACTTCGCGGATCACCCGGCCGAACTCAGTCGACACTGGCGGACCTGCCTCGCGCACAACCAGCTCAATCGCCTGCAGGAACGAAGACCCGGCGCGCAGGCCATTGGCGATCAACGTGATCGTGTCCGGGAGCTGCTTGTTGAACTGGTTCAGGCGGCCAGTCCTGCGCCGGCCGAGCCAGAAGCGCGGAATCATGAAGCCGATCAGGCCGCCGATCAGGAGCAGGAACGGGTTGCCCAGAGCCGGCATGACAAACGAGAGCGCCAACATGATTGCCGGGACGCCCAGGGTAGTGCCGATCCAGATCATGAGGTATTCGCTGATCTTCAGGCGGAGGTCGGCCCGGGCGATGTCCCGGGCGAGGTTCGCCCCGAAGTCGCGCTGCTCCACGACCCGGTTCAGGTTGGCCAGAGCCACGCTCTGGTTGATCATCTCGGACAGGCCGCCGGCCCCCGTCCCCGGGGCCTTGCCGTCAGGCTTGCTGGACGCGTAGCGTTCCAGCCTGGCGCTGACCCCTGAGCCACCGCCGGACGTCGCCAGGCCCAGGGCAATCAGGATGACTGCCCCGGCCGCGACGATCGCGACGATCACGCTGGACTGCATCGAATGCCTCCTATGCCGTTGCTAGTACGAGAAGCCGAACAGGCCCGGAGGCAAGGAGATTCCCATGACCTCGAACTTCTCGACGAACTTCGGCCGGATGCCGGTCGGCTTCAGCCGACCCATGATCTTGCCCTCGACGACGCCGGTCTGCTCGAATACGAACACATCCTGCATCACGATCACGTCACCTTCCATCCCCTGGATTTCGGTGATGTTGACGATCTTGCGGGTGCCGTCCTTGAGCCGGCTCTGCTGGACGATCAGGTCGACGGCCGAAGCGACCTGTTCGCGGATCGCTCGGAGGGGCAGGTCCACGCCGGCCATAAGGACCATCGTCTCGAGCCGCGACAGCATGTCCCGGGGCGAGTTGGCGTGGCCGGTTGACATTGAGCCATCGTGACCGGTGTTCATAGCCTGGAGCATGTCGAGCGCCTCGCCCGCTCGGCACTCTCCGACGATGATCCGGTCGGGCCGCATCCGCAGGGCGTTGCGCACGAGCTCCCGGATGGGGACCGCGCCCTTGCCCTCGATATTCGGAGGTCGGGACTCGAGGGTCACGACGTGCTCCTGTCGGAGCTGGAGCTCGGCGGCGTCCTCGATGGTGACGATCCGTTCATCGTTGGGGATGAACGACGACAGGACGTTGAGCGTCGTGGTCTTGCCTGAACCGGTGCCGCCGGATACGAAGATGTTCAGGCGCGCCTCGACGCAGGCCTTGAGGAAGTCGAACATCTCAGGCGTGGCGGTGCCGAACCGGACGAGGTCGTCGACGGTGAACGGCGACACCGAGAACTTCCGGATCGTGATCACCGGTCCCACCAGGGACAGCGGCGGGATGATCGCGTTGACGCGCGAACCGTCGGTCAGCCGGGCGTCGACCATCGGTGACGATTCGTCGACGCGGCGGCCGATCGGGGCAATGATCCGGTCGATGATCCGCATGACGTGGTCATCGTTCTGGAAGACGACGTTGGTCAGCTCCAGCTTGCCCGACCGCTCGATGTAGACCTGGCGTGGCCCGTTGACCATGATCTCGGTGATGCTCTCGTCGCGCAGGAGCGGCTCGAGCGGCCCAAGACCAATGATCTCGTCGGTGATCTGCTCGAGCATCCGGACGCGCTCGGCACGGGTCAGAGCGAGGCCTTCCTCGTCGATGACCTTGCCGAAGATCTCCTCGATCTGGCGTCGGACCTCGACCTGGTTGGACAGGTCCAGCTTGGGATCCAGATCCTGGATCACCCGGCTCTGGATCCGAAACTTGACGTCTCGGAACGACTCCCTGACCGGCCCCTGCGACGACATCAGCCGCTGGGCCTGGGTGGCCGCCGGGGGCTGCCCGGGCGTCCCGGGCGCACTCCCGGTTGGCACCGGCGCATTGCCCGGCGCCGTGCCGGGACCAGTTGTCCCGGGTCGAGCACTCTCGATCCGCTTCAGCAGGGACATCCCCTACACCCCTTCCCGCCCAATCGGGCCGATGATTGCTAGCGCCATGCGAACAGGCTCTTCTTGGCGGGCGTGGCCTTGCGGGCGCCGTCGGCTGCGTGTTTGCGCTCGTCCCCGGTAAGGGACGTTGCCAGTCGCAGGATGTCCTGAGACACCTGGGCTTCGCGATTGCTGATGAAGAATGGAATGCCGCGATTGAGAGCGTAAACCACGCTTCGACCGTCACTCACGATCGTATGGTCCACCTTTCGGCCGAGCGACTGCTCGACATCGGTGACCCGGATCCCCAGGGTCGAGTCGGCCCGGTTGAGGAGCAGCTTGATCGAGCCGGGCTCGTAGCCCAGCTGGCCGGTGACTTCCAGAAAGAGGCGCATGTTCTTGATGCTAGTGATTTCGAGGGTCAGCATCGTCAGGATCACATCGGCCTGATCGAGGATGGCCAGGGTCGTGTCCGACATCGCCGACGAGCAGTCCACGATGATCAGGTCGTTGGTCCGGCGGAGCATCTCGAGGACCTTGCGCACCCCGGTCGGGGTCACCAGCTCGGCCATCTCGGGTGAAGGCGGCGCGAGGAGCACCTTGGCACCCGACGAGTGGACGGTCAGGAATGGATCGATCGACTCGAGCTCCAGGCCGGCCTCCAGGTCGGGGGCCAGGTCGGCGATCGACTTGTTCTTCGGATTGAGGTTGAGCAGGACGCCGACATCGCCGAACTGGAAGGAGCCGTCGACCAGGGTGGTTCGCTGGCCGAGCTCGGAGGCGGCCGCGACCGCCAGGTTGACTGCGATCGTCGTCCGGCCGATGCCGCCCTTGGGACCGAATACCGCAACAACCCGGCCTGGGTCGGCGAGCGCCGGCGCGGCCAGACCGACCGCGGGAACGGGGAATCGCTCGAGCTTCTCGCGCTCACGAGCGTAGATCTGGCGGATGGAGGAGGTCAGCTCGTCCGAGCTGAAGGGCTTGACCAGGAACTCGCGCGCTCCGGCCAGCATCGAGCGACGAAGGTAGTCCGCCTCGCCCTGGACCGACATCATCACAACCGAGGCGCCCGGTACCGTGGCTGAGAGCTGCTCGGTCGCTTCGATCCCGTCCATGTCCGGCATGTTGATGTCCATCAGGACGATGTCGGGCTTGAGCGCTGTAGCCAGCTCGATGGCGCGTCGTCCCGACTCGGCCAGGCCCACGATCTCGATGTCGCTTTCGAAGCCAAGCAGCCTCGCCAGGTGGTCGCGGGTCTCGGAGATGTCGTCGACGATGAGGACGCGGATCTGGTCTGCCATTTGATCGCTTCGTCGGCCTTCGTGCAATTCGGCGGTGATGGTCTGCTTTGCCCCGGAGCGTGCGACGGGCGCGGGATCCGTGAGGATCGGTCGCGCCCGTCCGGCCGCGGGACTGGACGAGCCCGAGAGTCGCCTTCGACCCTCAGGGTCGTTGCAGGTCTACTACTTGGGCAGGATCGCCCGGATGATCTGGGGCGGCAGGACGCCGTACTGATCGACCAGGGTCTTGAGGATCACGCCCGTGGTTGGGTCGAGCGGTGGCACCACCGGGTTCTGAGGCGTCGCTCCATCGACGTAGTCCTTGGGCGAGCGGAGGACGAGACTCAGGCAGCCGTCGATCTGGCCGTACCGGATCACCTCGGCCTGCTGGGCCGTGACCGACAGGAGAACGATCTCCTGCTGCCCGTTGAGGGAGGTGCCGGTGGGGGCCGTCGTTGTGGTGCCGTTGGTCGAGGCGGCAGGGGTGGTGGGCGGCGGAGGCAGGAGCGTCCCGACGACCTTCGTGTTCTGGACGATCATCTTGACGGTTGCGCTCGTGGACGGGGTGTTCGTGACCAGGCCCGTCTTCGGGTCCACGGTGGTCTCGACGAAGCCTGTGCCGCATAACTCCGGAACGGGCTGCGAGCCGTACGTCCCGCCGCCGAAGCCAATGATCACATCGACGTGATCGCCCGTCTGGATGAGCGTACCGACACCCGTGATCTGGTCAACCTGGATGGACATTGCCCGCTGGCCCTTGTCCAGCAGCGGCGAGACCGACGCGACGATGCCGCTCGAGGTGAACATCGCCGAACTTAGGTCCGTGTTGGCGCTGACCTGCGCCCGCATGATCTGGCCCACGACATCGCTGACGTTGGCGAAGGCCGTTGGCGGCCGGGTAGCGACGTCGACCTTGTGCGTGCCGACCATGGCCGACGTGACCTGGGTCCCGAGGGGGATGTCCACGGTCGCGTAGACCGTGTCCAGCTGCGTTACCGGTTGCGGATTATTGGTCGCACCGGTCCCGCTGGTCCCATTCGAGAACAACAGGATGATCAGAACGAAAACGATGATGGCAAGGATGATCCCACCCAGCAGGAACACCCGACTCGTTCGCTTCAAACTACTCTCCCCAGCCCTGTGACAAGTGGCACCACTGTAGCACCGCCCAAAGGCCGCGCGACTATACGAAAGGGCTAGGACCATTAGGAAGAAATGGCCGGAAATCAAGCGGGCGGCAAGCTCGGTGCAAGGTCATCCGCCGGATCTTCGCAACGCCCGTGGCCGGTGCGTCGCCACCCGGATATCGGCCGAAAGCGAACGAGCGGCCCGTCCCGTTGAGGAACGATGCCGCTCGTCGAATTCGACGGTTGGACGGCCGGCCAGGGGCCGGCCGAGCTGCAGTCCTAGGCCGAGTTACCGACCTGGCTGAGGATCTTCGAGACCTGGCCGCCCAGGAAGAATAGGGCGATGATCGCGACGATCGCGATGAGGCCGAGGATCAGCGCGTATTCAGCTAGACCCTGGCCCTTGTCGTCGGAGCGGAACGAAGCAATAAGTGCAGAGATGTAGTCCGTCATGTGGGTTGGCCTCCTTTCCTTGGAGTCCCATAGCCAGCGCGGGCGAGGGCCGGGTTACGCTAAAGATGGCTCTGCCAGCCTGTCAAGATCCTGGCTGAAATGACAAACGCCGGACCGATGGATCGGTCCGGCGCTGATCGTTCTGGCTCGACCCGGGAAAGGCCGAGCTGCGGTCCTAGACCGAGTTACCGACGGTGCTGAGGATCTTCGAGACCTGGCCGCCCAGGAAGATTAGGGCGATGATCGCGACGATCGCGATGAGGGCGAGGATCAGGGCGTACTCTGCGAGGCCCTGGCCTTCCTCGTCGCGGTTCAACCACGCGAGGAACGAGTTGACGAGCTGCATCTGATGATGCCTCCTAGATTAGTCCACCCCCAATCGAGGGCAGGCCAACCATACGGCCTCGGTCAAGGCCACGTCGATTAGGAAATTGGTACCAAACCGGATGACCCGTTCAGCCGATCAGGCTGGTAATCCAGGCGAGAATCGTAGCGATCTGGTCGCGGAAGAAGACGAGGAGGACCGCCATCAGGACCAGGGTCAGCAGCCCGACGATCGCGAAGTCGACGATTGTGCCGGCCGGCCGACGCGTTCCCTTTCGTTCAGCCACCATCGACGGTCGGTCCATCGTCATGCTTCGTCGGTCGGAGTGGTCGCCGCTGGTGCCGGGGGGTCTTCGTCGGACGGGATCTGGGCAACCAGGCGGACCTCACTGCCATCGGCCAGTAGCTCGGCTACCACGCCAAGGGTTGCCGCCCGCTGGACGATCTCCCGCCAGGCCTTGGCCGGCAGGGCATGGCCTGGCCCGGCGTCGGCGTCCGCGGCTGGCCCGGATCTGCGGCCGTCGATCATCCTGGCAAGGGCCACCGGCGTGGACGCGTCGGGCTCGGGCGGCGCAACCTCCGGCCCGGCTGCCGGTGCCTCGGACACGGCCGCGATTCGAGCCTCGACCTGGTCGCCCCAGTCAAGACGGACGACCATCCGGCGAGGGGCCGTGGACAGGTAGCCGGCGAGGGCCTGGTCGA
>PLZO01000002.1 GCA_003152165.1 Chloroflexota bacterium | reverse complement strand
CGGCTCCGGATCGACGGTCGATCCATCGGGGTCCGCCTGGCGAGATCTCCTGATTGGGCGAGCCTGTGCATGAGCCGCAGGAGCCGCTCAAGCCCGACCGGGGATCTAGGCCGGAGCTGCACCGGCGATCCTGGCGAGGTCGAGCGCCTGCTTGATCGTAAGCCGGCGGCCGATCTCCGTGGCGCGGGCGACATCCACATCCGACAGTGATGCGCGTGCCTGCTCGACGAAGTCACGACCCGGGTTCTCATCGGAGTAGATGACGACGATGCCCTCCTGATTGGCATAGACCTCGGCCGCGGCCGCGATCTGCACGGCGCGGTCGGGTCGGAGCTCGGCCGCCTCGGTAGCCGCGAGCCCGATCAAGGACAGACCCACTCCACGGACGCTCGCCACGTCGGTATGTGCCTGCACCGACTTGAAGAAGTAGCGGCGCGCAAGCGGGGCGTCGTCGTTCCGGAGGTGCGTCCAGGCAATCTCCGAGAGGATCCGGGCTTCCTCGCCGCGATCGCCGACCGCTTCGAACGCCTCGAGCGACTGTCCGTAGAGGTCGATGGCAGCGACCGGGTCGCCGCGACCGGAGGCCAACCCGGCAAGGCCGCCGAGTGACATGCCCCCTCCCTCTTTGTCGCCGAGTCGCTGCTGGATCGCGAGCGCATCGGTGTACCTCGTCTTCGCCGCACCGAGATCGCCTGCCAGCGCCTGGAACATCCCGTTGACGGTCCAGGCAAACGCCTGGGCCCATGTGAAACCGAGCGCCCCGGCTCGTTCGGCGCTTTCCGCCGTCAGCGTGAGCCCCGCATCGACGTCGGACCCGAGGACTGCAAGGGCCTCGCAGAACCCGGCGAGGCACAGCTCGCGCCCGGCATCGAGCTCGCCCGCGATGCGATCGGCGTTGCCCCATTCGTCGGTCGACCGCTCGAACTGCCCCGACATCCAGGACCCGAGCCCCACCGTCAGCAGGGCGCCCGCCCGCCCGACGGTGGGAACGCCGACAGGATCGAGATCGAGGAAGGTGGTCGCGTACTGCCGTGAGCTGAGGTTCTTGCCGCGGATATGCCAGTACATCCATAGGTCGCCGGTCAGCTGCAGGCCCTGTTCGAGCGCGGTCGTGTCACCCCGCTTCGCGGACGCCAGGAGCGTGTCCAGCGCGGCCTGGAGATTGCCCTCCTCAGCGATCCCGCGTTCGACGGCGCCGACCTGGTCGGTTCCCTCGATGCTGTCGCGGATGTCACGCGCAAGCGCGGCATACCGCTGGGCATGACGCAGCGCGATCGCACCGGCCTCCCTGGAGTCCTCGAGGCGCTCCCGGGCATACTCGCCGATCGTCTGGAGCATCCGGAGCCTGTCGCCTCGGCCATCCACCTGCACGAGCGCCTTGTCGACGAGCGACTCCAGCTCTTTGAAGCTGGCCTCGCCTGGCTCTGAACAGACAGCCTCGACATCTGCGAGGGTGCACCCGCCGACGAATACGGCCATCCGCCGAAACAGACGCTGCTCCGACTCCGTCAGTAGCGCGTGGCTCCAGTCGATCGTGGCGCGCAACGTCTGGTGCCGTTCGGCAGTGTCGCGTGGACCGGAGGTGAGCACGTTCAAGGCGTGGTCCAGCCGCTCCAGGAGCGCCTCCGGTGAGAGGATCCGCAGCCGTGCGGCAGCGAGCTCAAGCGCAAGGGGAAGACCGTCCAGGCGGCGGCATACCTCGATGACGGCACCCGCGTTCTGCGGCGTCAGCGCGAAGCTGCCCTTCGAGGCGCGGGCTCGCTCGACGAAGAGCGCGACGGCCGGGTAGTCGCGGAGCAACTCGGACGAGCCCGCGTCGGCCGAGGCAGGGAGCGCGAGCGGGGCAAGCGGAAACTCCCGTTCCGCAGCGATCCGCAGCAGGGTCCGGCTGGTGATCACGATCCGAAGCCTTGGGCAGGCTGCCACCAGCCGGGCGATCTCCGGAGCAGCCGACACGATCTGCTCGAGGTTGTCCAGGAGCAGGAGCGCCTTCTTGTCACCGATCAGCGACATGACACCGTCGCCGAGCGTCCGCTCTTCGGCCTCCTTCACGTCCAGTGCAGCCGCGAGAGCGGGTATGAAGGTATCGGCCTCGAGGATGTCGGCCAGCGGGATGAACGCGACACCGTCCAGGAAGTCTGGGGCGAGCACGCGGCCAAGCTCGATCATGCAGCGCGTCTTGCCGACCCCACCCGGGCCGGTGATCGTGACCACCCGATGGTCTCGGACCGACGCGACGAGCAAGTCGAGCTCGGTGGCCCGACCGAGCAATGGTCCGACCGGCTCGGGGAGGTTGCTCGGCAGGCTCACAAACCGCTCGCCCTTGCCCTCAAGTGCCCGCGGATCCGGCACGACGATGCCGTCAGCGGAAACGGCGAACAGCTCCAGCGGACGACCGACGTTCTTGAGCCTGAACCGCCCCAGGCTGACGACGGACACATCTGTCCGGTTCCTGAGGTGGTCGTACGCGGTGTCCGACAGCATCACCCCGCCGGGAACCGCGAAGGACTCGATCCTGGAGGCGATGTTCACGGCCTCACCAGTGAGCCGCTCTCGCTCGACCGTCACCTCGCCGACGTGGATGCCGATGCGCACCGGGACATCGTCGACGGCGAGCTCACGCTGGATCTCGACTGCGGCCTGGACGGCTGCGAGCGCGCTCGGGAACATGCTCATGCTGCCATCGCCGAGCCGCTGAACGATCGTCCCGCCGAAGGCCTGATGATGATGGTCGACCGCCCGCCAGTACCGGTCGCGCTTGTCGACGGCCTGGCGCTCGTCCGCCTGGATCAACGTGGTGTAGCCGACCATGTCGGTGAAGGCCACCGCAACGAGCCGGCGATCGAGCTCCTGCCTCACACGTTCTTCCTCGGCACATGGGGACGCGCTGGACGGGTCCGCATGAGGACCATAGCGCCTGCGAAAGAGGTCGGCACATCAATGTCGGACGGCGGCAGGTCGCCGATCCCCGACGAGATCGTGCCGCGCTGACCCTGCAGGGGAGCGTCGAGTCACTCGCCGACCTGCACAGCTTCTCAAGGAACTCGCCGGGGACACGGCGATCCAGGCGGCGGACACGCTCCTGCTGACGGTCCCGAATCAGCTCGGCGTCGAGTACAACGCCCACGCGATCGAGAGCATCCTCAGATATGTGGCCCCGGAGCTTGGCTGGCGCTAATGCATTCGTCGATGCGAGCCACTCGTCGGGGCGAGAGGACTCGCGCCGA
>PLZO01000036.1 GCA_003152165.1 Chloroflexota bacterium | reverse complement strand
GTCCGGTCTGCCGCTCGACGAGGTGGGCATGGCTCACGCCCAGGCCGAGCAGGAAGCGACCCGGATAGCGGTCAGCGAGCGACGCCCGGGCGGCGGCGACCTCGGTCGCCGGGTTCGTCCAGACGCTCAGGATGCCCGAGGCGATGACGATCTGGCGGGTGGCCGCGAGGCTCTCGTCGGCGATCGCAAAGAACTCCGGGCCGGTCCCGCCCGGCATCCAGATCGTGCCGTAGCCGAGTGACTCGAGCTCAGCGATGGCCTCAAGCGACCGCTCGCGGTCTCCACGCCGAAGCCGGCCACTCCAGACCCCGATCCGGCCGAGTCCGATCTGCACACGAGCCTCCCGTCCGCCGGCCAGATCCTACCCGTGACCCGCGGCATCCAGCTGGATGTACGTGCTTCTGGCCACCATCGGGGGGATCGTGTCACGGCCACCCAGTCGCCGGACGCCGGGAAAGCGAGCTGCTAGGTCTTCTTGCTTCGGGGGTTCGGAGGCTGAGCGACCACTTGCTCTGTGGCCGGCGCGCCCTTCGACGACTGCGTCTTCTTGGGCTTCTTGGGCTTCTTGTCCTTCTTGGCCTTCTTGGCGGCCATTACGCCCTCCTCGGTCGTGGCGGTCGGTCTGGTGGGCTTCGCCACCTGACCCACTCCGGGTCTGTCCGGGTCTCGGGCTCCATGACGGATGCCGGACCGCGCTCAGCACTGCCCGCCTCTCGGCCCTGAGTGCACCAGTTTGCTCGATAGGTCTACGCCACCGGAGATCGCGAGTCCAGTAGCCACTTGTCATGCACGCTGGGGGCGGAGGCCGCCGAGGGCGTGGGGCGGACGTCGGACGTCCAACGGAGCGGCTGCGTGAACCCCCACGATGACCAGATCGTGCGAGGCGAGCCCACGGAGCCTCAGGATCCTGCATCACTCGTCGTCACCTGAGGGCTCGTTACCTTCGCCGAGCGCGATGCCGACGAGCCAAGCAATCGCCAGGGCGACGTGACGGCGCGCCCACACTGTCGCCGCTTGGCTACAGGGTCCGAACGCCCGCCGAAGTGTCCAAGTTGCGTGCGGGTTTGGAGCCAGGCGGAACGCATTCATGCCAGACGAGGGGGGACACACCACGCCGGGCGGACCGCATGGTAGCGTCTCGGCCAATGGCATTGTCGAGGGTGGCTTCAAGCGTGGGACTCGTCAGCCTAGCGGCTCGGCGGATCCGGGCCGACCTGTCGTTCCTGCTGGCTATATGGCTCATATTGAGCGCTGCGACGACCTTGGTCGCGGCCGCCTTCCAGTACAGCGACGCGGTCGCGATCGGCGGTCTGCGCCGGGCAGTGCTGGATACGCCGCCGAGCGATCGCGGGGTGACCGTCCAGACCTCCGCCGGCCCGGATCAGGTGGCCGGCTTCGACACTGCCGTTTCGGGCGTCCTCACGAAGGCATTCGGATCGGTCGCGCCGGTCGTCCTCGCCGCACGCTCAACCTCGCTGGCTCCGTTTGGCCTGGCCAGCGACCAGGCCGCCCGTCATCTGACGGTCCTCGGCGCGTACGTGGGCCTGGACGCGCACGCTAGGTTGACCTCAGGGAGCTGGCCCGTGGCCGGCCGAAGCCCCATCGAAGCGACGCTGTCCGCGGCCGCGGCAGGTGCGCTCGGCTTGGCGATCGGCGACCAAGTGGCCCTCGTCGACGCAGGGACCCCCGGCGCCAGCAACACTCCCCTGCTGACCGTCGTAGTGACCGGGACCTGGACGACGGATCCGGACGACCCCTACTGGCTGGGCGACCCGCTCGATCTCAATGGGATCGTCGACGAGGGCTCGCTGGCCTACCGCGGGCCGTTCATGGTGGCGCCAGCCGACCTCCTCCAGCGCGGCCTGCTGAAATCCTTCAACCTGACCTGGCGAGCCGGCCTGGCTTCGGATCAGCTTTCTCCGGCCGTTCTACCAGGACTCGAAGCCGGGGTTCCCGCGCTGCCGGCCTCGATCGCGGCAGCGCTGCCGCCCCGCCAGCCGGTCACCGTGAGCACGGGCCTGGCCGGCGTTCTGTCTGGCATCGATGTCTCGCTGGCACTGGCCCAGGGTGGGGTGACGCTGCTCACCCTCCAGTTTCTGGTGCTGGCCGCCTACGCCCTGTTTCTCGTGGCGGCGCTGCTGGCCGAGCGGCGTAGGCGCGAGAACCGGATCCTCCAATCACGCGGCGCAACCTGGTTCCAGGTCGTCCTAGTAGCGACCGGCGAGGCGCTTCTAGTCACCATCCCGGCGGTCCTCGTTGCGCCCGTGCTCGCGGCACTGGCGATCCATCTCCTCGTTACAGGTGGACCGTTGGCCGGCGCCGGCGTTGACGTGCCCCTGATCGTCTCGGGAACTGCGGTCGGTGCCGCGACTGTGGCCGGCCTGGTGGCCGCTGTGGCGCTCATTGCTCCTAGCCTGCCGACGGGCGGCCGGGTCGCTTCAATCCACGTCGCGCTCGCTCGCGAGGGGACGCGCTTTCCGGCGCAGCGGTTCGGGATCGACATCGCTCTCCTCGCGCTAGCCGGGATCGCCCTTTGGCAACTGCGGCTGTACGGCTCACCTGTGATCCCGGGTTCAACCGGCGAGCTTGGCGTCGACCCGCTCCTGGTGGCGGGTCCGGCCGTCGGCCTGGCCGCATGCTCGCTGCTGGCCACTCGGGCCCTGCCCCGGCTCGCCCGCCTAGCCGAACGAGTCCTGGTCAAACGGCCGAACCTCGTACCACAGCTCGGCGCTTACGACCTGGCCCGACGCCCGCTGCGCTCGGTGCGCTCGACCCTGTTGGTCATGCTCGCGGCCGGATTGACAACCTTCGCGCTGGTCTATGACGCGACCTGGTTCCGCTCGCAGGCGGACCAGGCCGCCTACCAGGCGGCAGCCGACCTGCGTGTCGTTACCCCGTCGTATGCCCAGATCCCCGACGCCGTCCTCGGCTCGACCTATCGGGCGGTCAGCGGGGTGACTGCGGCCATGCCCGTCGTCCGGACAGTTGTCGAGGTGGGCGGGGCCCTCCGGAGTGCCGACCTGCTGGGGGTGGACACCGCCCGGATGCCGACGATGGTGGCAGCGCTCCCCGGGGGTGCCTTGGGCGAGCTCGGGACGGCCCTCGCCGGGCTCGCCGGATCCCGACCGGTCGTCCCCGCGATCCCGTTGCCCGGGACGCCCCACTGGCTGGCCGTGAGGCTCGACGCGAAACTCACGGCCGTTACCCTCCAAGGGTTCGCCGAGAAGCCCGGAGTCGTCGAGCCGGCTCCTAACGCGATCGAGGTCGATGCGCTGGTCCTCGACGGCGACGGGCGGATCTGGCGCTTCACGAGCACGGCGCAGGTTGGGTTCAGCGGGTCCGGCGAACGGCTGGAGATCCCGCTCGGTGTACCGGTTACGGCGGCTGGGGTGACACCCGTCGGCACCGCGGTTTCAAGCGAGCTTGCCGGGCCGGTCCGGCTCGAAGCGCTCGAGATCGTGCTCACGCCACCGTTCGGAACGAGCGCGACGGGCACGGTCGACATCTATGGGCTCGAGGCGAGCGACAATGCGAGCGGCTCGAGCTGGACGCCCGTCCCCTTCGATCCTGGGCAATCGGGTTGGTCGTGGCTTCGGATCGACACAAATAAGCAGACTGCGTACGTCCCGCCGACGGGACAGCCGGCCGAGATCCGAATCGGGGATTCCGACCCTGGCCCAATCGATTTTTCCGGCACGACGTATCGCGCCTTCGCCGGGCCGCCCACCCAGGTGGTCGTCGGGGCGATCGCGAGTAGCGGGTTTCTCGCCGCGACGGGCCTCCGCTTGGGTGACACCCAGGTCGGCGCCGTGTTCGGCAATCCGGTCAACTTCCAGATCGTCAGGAATACGGCTGCGATCCCGCCGCTCGATCCGCGTCAGGCCTTCCTTGTCGTGGACGGGCCGACGCTCAGCCTGGCCGAGTACTTCGACGGCGGCGCGTCGACGCCGGTCGCAGAGTGGTGGCTGTCGGTCGAGCCCGGTCAGGCTTCGAATGTCGCCCGTCGGCTCGGGATCCCCCCGTTCTCGGCGCCCCAGATCGTCTCGCGGGAGGCGCTCGAGCACGGACTCCAGGGTGATCCGGTCGCGCTGGGCGTCGTCGGTGCGCTGCTCCTGGGCGCGATTGCAGCGGTCGTCTTCGCCGCGCTTGGCTTCCTCGTCGGCGCCTCGGCATCGATCGAGTCACGGGCCGACGAGTTCGGACTCCTGCGCGCCCTTGGACTGTCCGACCGCCAGCTGATCGGCTGGCTGGCCGGCGAGCAGGCACTCGTCCTCGCGGTCGGGGTCGCTGTCGGCATTGTTCTTGGCATCGCCTTCGGGTGGGTGGTCCTGCCTGCGGCGAACTTCACGGCGACGGGCGCACCGCCGGTTCCGGATCCGCTGCTCGTCGTGCCCTGGCCGGCGATTTTGGCCATGTCGATCGGCAGCCTCGGCCTGCTTGGCGCGAGCGTGATCGCCACCCGCCGCCGGCTCGTCCGGATCTCGATCGCGGCGACCCTCCGGGCCGGTGTCGAATGAACGTCCGTTGGATTGCGGTGTGGTCGCACGAACTGCGTTCCGAGCCGCGTTGGAGTCTGGGCGTCGCGGCCCTCATCCTGGTGACCGCCCTGGTCGCTTCGGCTGTCCCGCGGGTGCTCGAGCGTGCCTCGGACGGGGCCCTTCGGGACGAGGTCGCCGCTGCCCCGTCGATTGTCCGGGACCTCGAGCTCGACCAGGTTGGGCGAATCGCGCCGAGTAGTGACGATCCGCTCGGTGCCGTCGAGGCTGCAGGCGCCGCCCTCGAGCTCCGCTACTCCGCGCCGATCCCCTCGCTCGTGTCGGCGGGTAGCGTGGTCGTGGACACGCCGCTCTGGCACGTCATCGCTGGAACAACTCTCGACACCGTCCTCACGCTGCGGATCCAGCAAGGGGTCGAGAGCCATCTGAAGCTGGTTGCCGGACGCCTGCCGACCGGCGCGAGCCGGACGATCAACGATCCGACACCCGGCGCAAGTCCGGACAGCCAGCTCGTGCTATTCGAGACCGCGCTCTCAGCCCAGACAGCAGACAAGCTCGCGGTCAAGGTCGGGGGCCGGCTGATCCTGTCGCCGGAGCCGAGCGACCCCCTGGCTGCCCACCGCAGCGTTCGGCTCGCACTCGACATCGTCGGGACCTACGAGGTTACCGATCCAGCCGATCCGTACTGGCTGGACGACGCCGACGTTGCCCACTCGAGGATCTACCCCCTGCTGAACCTGGTCGAGTATGTCCGGGCCGACGCGCTCGTTGCCCCAACAGCCTACCCACCGTTGATGGCCGCCACGGAGGCTGCCCGGCTGCCGATGACCTACCGCTGGCGGTCGTACATCGCCCCGTCTGGCATCGACTCATCGCAACTCAACGCCCTTGCCGACGCCCTGCGACGGGCCAGGACAGCCTTCCCGCCGGCGGACCCGACGCTCGGCAACGTGAGCGCGCTCGCCGGGCCAAAGGAGATCAGCCCAGCCTCACTGCAGACAGGCTTGCTTGGCCTGCTTGCGGCCCACCAGGCTCGCTGGCAGTCGGGAGCCACGATCCTGACGATCCTGTGGACGGGTGCCGGCCTCGTGATCCTGGCTAGCCTCGCCCTTGTCGCCGAACTGATCGCGCATCGCCGCCGCGCAGCGCTCGCCCTCGCCCGACGGCGCGGCGCCTCACGCGGCCAGGTCGGCGGCGCGATCGTCGCTGAAGCGATCGTCCTGGTGGTCCCGGCGACGGCCGTTGGGGCCGGCCTCGCGATCGTCGTGATCCCGGCGCAGGAGCTTGGACCTACGCTGGCAGTGGCCGGGGCCCTTGCCCTAGCGGCGATCGGCCTGGTCGCCGCAACGAGCATTCGCGACGGGGCAGAAACGGCCGAGCGCCGCCGCGCCGCGCGTCGCCTAGGCAGCGGCCGACTCGTGGCAGAAACACTCGTCGTGGGCCTAGCCGTACTTGGCGCGGTCCTGCTGCGGCATCGGGGCGAGGGTCCGGCGGCGGCGACGCCTATCGGAGCCGGTCCTGCCCCGGTTGGTGCGGACCCGTTCCTGGCCGCTGCACCGGCCCTCGTCGGCCTCGCAGTGGGAATCATCGCTGCGCGCCTGCTGCCGCTCCTCCTTGGGCTGATCGGTGCCATCGCGGCCCGCCGGCGCGGCCTCGTCGCCGCCCTCGGCCTCCGGCGAGCAACCCGGGATCGGGGCGTTGCCGCCGTGCTCCTCGTCGCCCTCACGGCCGCCGCGAGCGGCTCGTTCGCCTCGGTTCTCATCGACCAGATCGACGCTGGAGCAAGCTCAGCCGCCTGGCAGGCGGTCGGTGCCGACTTCCAGGTGACCGGGTCGCCGGACGATCTGGCCGCCTTCCAGACGAAACACTTGGCGGGGATCGCGGCCACCGCGTCGATCGCCCTGACCGACGTTGCTGTCAGTGCGGGTGGCGACCGCACGCTCATTTCGGTCGATCCGACCGACGCAGCCGCTGTCGGCGCGGGGACGCCCGCCGATCCCGACTGGCCCTCATCGATGCTCGGCTCGTCGGCGGGACCGATCCCGGCCATCGTCTCGAGCAATGCGACGGGCGCGCCCAGGATCTCGGTCGGCGATTTGTTCAGCATCCGGATCGATGGTGACCTAGTCCAGTTGCAGGTTGCGGCGACCCGCGACGGCTACCCGGCGATCCCGGCCGGTCAGGCGTTCGTGGTGATCTCCGAAACCCAGCTCGCGGCCCTCCACCCGACCGACGTTCCGGCACCGAGCGCCGTCCTCGTCCGGGCGCCGTCCCTGTCGCTGCCCGCCCTGCAAGCGGCGGTTGCCGACCGGCCGGCTCTGACGGTCCAGGACCGGGCGAACCTCGAAGCCGGGCTGCGCAATGCACCGGCCGTGACGGCTGTCTCACTCGGGGTCCTGACCGCGGCGATCGCCGTCCTCGGCTACGGTCTCCTGACAGTCGTCCTGGCGATCACGCTCGAGACTGCCGACCGGAGGCGCGAAACGGCCCGGCTTCACGTCCTCGGGCTCTCCACCCGCCAGGCGACTGGGCTGATTCTGGTTGAGTTCGCGCCGGCCCTGATCATTGGGGTGGTTGCCGGCATCGGGCTCGGTCTCGGGCTGATCGGTTTCGTCGGGCCGGGCCTTGGCCTGCCGGCGGTCCTGGGTGTCGTCAGCCTCGAATCGGCACCACCTGACATCGCCCGACTGGCGCTCCTCGGCACACTAACGCTGGCGCTGATCGCCGCCGCGACGCTACTCTCGACCGTGTTCGAGCGGCAGACGCAGCTCGCCACGGCGGCCCGGGAATGATGACCATGATCTCTATTGGAGCCCAGGGCGAGGATATCGTCGCCTGCGACAACCTGGTCCGGATCTATAGCCTTGCCGATGTCGAGGTCGTGGCCCTGCAGGGCCTCGACCTGCGGATCCGGGTCGGCGAGATGGTCGCGATCGTGGGTGCCTCGGGCAGCGGCAAATCGACCCTCCTCAACATCCTCGGCGGCCTCGATACACCGACCGCCGGCCGAGTGGTCGTCAACGGCCTCGACCTGGCTCGGCTGTCGGGCGCCGAGAGAGCGCGCTATCGCCGGCGAACGGTGGGGATGGTGTGGCAGCAGACCTCACGGAACCTGCTGCCCCATATCGACGTGATCTCGAATGTGGAGCTGCCGATGATCCTTGACTGCCGGCCCAATCGACAGCAGCGGGCGGAGGACCTGCTGGAGCTCGTTGGGCTGAGCGATCGCGCCCAACGGAAGCCCCACAACCTGTCCGGCGGCGAGCAGCAGCGCGTTGCGATCGCCGTCGCGTTGGCCAACGAACCCAGCGTGCTGCTGGCCGATGAGCCAACCGGCGAGCTTGACAGCGCTACCTCAGCCGACGTGTTCGAGTTACTTCGCCGGATTAACCGCGAAATCGGCACGACGATCGTCGCAGTGACCCACGACCCGCTGGTTGCCGAGCACGTCAGCAGAACGGTGGCGATCCGGGATGGCCGGACGAGCACGGAGACGGTCCGCCGCACCGAGCGCTCGGGCGCCGGCGACCACCGCGTCGTGGCCGAGGAGTTCGCCGTTCTCGACCGGGCGGGCCGACTGCAGCTGCCACGGGCCCACATCGAGAAGCTGGCGCTCAGCGATCGCGTGCGCTTGCGGCTCGAGGATGATCACGTCGGGGTATGGCCGGGCGAACCCACGCAAGCCAATGATCCAACGCGGACCCAGCTTGATCAGGGTGACCCTGGCGAGGGCGATCGATGAGTGGCGGTTTGTTCGAGCTCGGCGTCGTTCCCGGGGGCAACCTAGCGCCCGGTCGTGTGGCGACGATCGAAGCCCACGAGATCGGCCGCGATTACCGCACCGGCGACAACGTCGTCCATGCCCTGGCCGGGGTGGACCTGCGGGTTGAACCCGGCGAACTCGTGGCCGTTCGAGGCCGATCCGGCAGCGGCAAGACGACACTGCTGAACGTGCTCGGCGGCCTTGATCGACCGACCGGCGGTCGGGTCACCATCGAGGGCCGCGATCTTACAACCCTCTCGATCCGAGACCTGCTCGACCTCCGCCGTCGGACGATCGGGTTCGTGTTCCAGGGCTTCGGCCTGCTGCCGATCCTGAGCGCGGCCGAGAACGTGGAAATCCCGCTCCGTCTGGTGAGCACTGCGCCGGCCGTCCGGATCGAGCGTGTCCGAGAGCTCTTGGACGTCGTTGGCCTGGGTGGGCGGGCCAGCAACCGACCGGCCGAGCTGTCTGGCGGTGAACAGCAGCGGGTCGCGATCGCGCGGGCCCTGGCCAACCGACCACGGATCCTGCTCGCCGACGAGCCAACCGGCCAGCTCGACTCCGAAACGGGCCACGTGATCATGCTGCTCATCCGGCGGGTGGTGCGCGCCGAGGGGGTCACCGCAATCGTGGCGACTCACGACCCGGCGATGCTGGACGTTGCCGACCGGGTGGTCGAGCTGCACGACGGCCGGCTCATGACTCCCACTTGATCCGCGCTTTGTCGACACGCGTGGCGGAAGTGAGACGTCGCCGGCGCCCGCCTACCCGGTCCACCTCGCCGATGTACTGTGGCGGCCCAGTCGTTCGTTGCCAAATTACGGGCGCGGGAGCGACGGCGCGACTTCGTGGAGGTCGTTGCGATCGCCGAGGGGTTGCGCTCGATGCTGCCATCTCGTCGTTGAGCACAGGCGCCAGTCCCTGGCGGCCCCAACCCGTCTCCGTGCATTCAGCAACACGATGTGGTCATCGTGTCGAAGGACGCCTCAGGCCGACCCTCGCTCCTTCGTTGCGTTTCGCGCCTCGACAATCGTCGTCGACGTTAGGAGTAGGTCGATGTCAACGACCATCGGAGCGCTCGGCCAGATTCCCTTGCCGGTCGGGACCTTGTGGTCCGGACGAATAGGGGGACCGAGGTGGAGCAGGTTGACCGGCGCGTCCCAGAGGAGGTCCGGAGCACCAGGAATATGACCGTGCGGTGTGTCGATAATCTCGTGGCTGTCGACATGGTGAATCGACTGGAGCCTGCCGTCGTAGCGGAAGCCCATGTAGTTGGGCACGATCCTGCGGTAGTTGCTCACAGTCGGGTAATGGTAGAGACGGTACTTCTCGACCCCTTGGACTGGTGACAGATCGGCTGGCCAGCCATCCCAGACCTTCCGCCTCAGCGCGACGACGTGGACCTCGTTGGTATTCGTATCGCGCATGTCGGCGACTCCTCGGAGATAGGTGGCTAACTCAGTGGCCAGCCGGCGCTCAGCCGTTGGGCCTTCGCGGTTAGCGGAGGTGGCCATCGAGACGAGGTCTGACCAGCCGAGCACGACGAGGGCGATCGGCGGCGGCGGGGCCCAAGCGCGAAGACGATGGCGAACCACCTGATCTGCCCCGTTCTGGGTCAGGACCACGAAGCACTGCACGGCCGCCTTGGTCTTCCCGAAGCGTTTCTCGTAGCGCGTCAGCTGCGCCTCGAAAGGCGGTTCCCAGCCACGCTTGGCTTCGACGATGACGTGGACCTCGCGGGCCGTCAGCTCGATATCGGTGAATCCACCATCGGACCGATCGTGTTTCTGCAACTCGACAGTGGGCGGCTCGGCAAGGAGGACGTTCGGCGCGACGCGCACAAGGAATCGTCCGAGCAGTGCGGCGTTGTGCGCGAGCCCCCACCCGAGCGACGCAGTCATGTCGTTCTCGTCACGGCCGAGCAGGTCGAACACGGTCGCGATCAGGCGGTCATGGACGACGAGTTCAGGCATGTCAGTACGATAGCCGCCCCGCCGAAGCTGCTGACGCACCGATCCACCTGTCCAACACTCTCGGACGAGGCGCACCAGGGCGGAGGTATACCGAGGGCTACGTTTTGGGTGGGTCGGCTCGCTCAAACATGCCTGGCGTGAGCTCCCAGATCACGGCACACCCGTGGCCGAAGAGCAGGGCGATGAGATCTGGACGGGGCTTGGATGGTAGGAGCAGCGCCAGCCGCTCGTGAGCCACAAAGCGCCGGTAATCGAGCAGTTGGCCCAACCCCGATCGAACGCCGTTGCGCGAGTTGGAGGCCTTCGCCTCGATCAGCTCGTTCATCCCGTCGTCGTGCAGATCGGTATATAGGCGACCTGCCTCACCAGGGATCGTCACGCGCCGTCGACTGAACGGCCGCTTCTTGCGAGTTAGGTACGCCTTGTAACGGTCCACGAGCGCCGCCTCTCGGCGCTGGTATTCAACTGGTTCGTCACTCGGCGCCACGGTGAATGCTGCCGCGGCATTTGCCTCAGGCGGGATCTCGGCCGCTACCGGCGTTTCAACCTCAGCCGGGATCGAGCTCGCGCCGGGGGTGTCGACCGTTTGCGCATCTGGGAGTGTTCCTCGACTGAACTGGCCGGTCGGCCGCAAGCGAAACACGATGACGGACCGAATAGGGCCGTTCTCACTCTCCGGAGCATCCGCCCACAGGTACGGCGGGTCATCGCACAGTTCGAATTCGCCCAGATATGTGGCGAACGGCGGATTTGCCTCAAAGACGCGGAGCGACCGACCGTCTCCCCGGTGGTTCTCAATCGCCCGGTTTCCTTCAACAAGGCGCTGGTCGCCCTTCTTTCCCTCCCCTGTGTAGTGGAGGATGTCGCCAGGAGCCCAGCCGTCGAAGTTGTAGCCGTAGAGAGTCCCAGTCGCCGGCTCGCTGAAGATAAACACGTTCGGGGTGATTGAGGAAGGTTCGATCCCTCCGTACCATGCGCCCCCGAATCGCGCTTCGAGTCCCGCACCCCCGTGGATGTCCTCACGACGGCGCACCGTCCGCTCGACGGCAATGTCCCACTCCTTAGCCATGACTCCCCGCTCGTACGGACTCTCGTCGACCGATGGTACGTCCGTCGCTTTGCCTTCTATCCATTCACCACGATGTTCTCATCGTGTTGGCCGAGGCTCCGATGGGATCCCTATCCGATCCCGTCCTACTCGTCGACCGGCCCGAGGCGAACAGGGAATCGATCCGCTTGCTCGCGCTGGGCGGTGGCCAACGAGAGCGTGCCGGAGTACACGAGCTCAATGCGAGATGCCACGCTTTGCGGTGACCGGCAGAATGAATGCTAACGCGACATAGACCAATCCGAAGATGGCGCCGCCCCCATGTGCCGCCCGCGCCTGGCGGCGGCTCTGCCGAATGAACAACGCGAACATCACGACGCCGACAAACGCGCACGCCACCACCGAGATCGGAGCGATCACGCCATTCGCCGTGAGGAAGGCTCGGGTGCCCGCCGTCAGCGATCGATGCTCAGATCACTCGGACCCGATCCCGCGATGAGGTCGGTTTGGTCGGGGCGAGAGGGATAGCCCCTCCTTAACTCAGCGACCTGGCGGCTTCCTGTTGATCAACCGAACCGCCCACTCCCGGAGCTCCGCGGAGCGCACGGCGTGACGACTGCCCCGAGCTCCCCCACGCTCTCGGTCGAGCTCGTCCCAATTGACGACCTCCGCCCCGACCCCGCCAATCCCCGCCGGATCAGCGAGGAAGAACTCGACGCCCTCGAGCGCAGCCTGCGCCAGTTCGGGTTCGTCCAGCCCGTCCTCGCCCGCCGATATGACGGAACCGTCATCGGCGGCCATCAGCGTCTCGTCGCGGCTCGCCGGCTCGGGCTGACGAGCGTCCCGGTCACCTGGCTCGACATCTCGGTTGAGCAGGCCCGCCTCCTCGGCCTCGCCCTCAACAAGATCTCGGGCAGCTTCGACGATGCGCTCCTCGCTCGCCTGTTGGCTGACCTGCAGGCGACGCCAGAGCTCGACCTGACGCTCTCGGGCTTCGGTGAGGACGAGGTGCGGGACCTGCTGCGCAGCCTAGAGACCCGGGAGAAGCGCGAGCGGATCGAGTCCTTCGACCTCGATGCTGCCCTCGCAGCAGCCAATCAGGCGCCCCGCTCCAAGCCGGGCGACCTGTGGGTCTTGGGGGATCACCGGCTCCTGTGCGGCGACGCGACGAACGCCGCGGACGTGGCTCGGCTGCTCGATGGCGCGACACCGACACTCCTCGCCACCGATCCGCCATACGGGGTGAGCCTCGATGGCTCGTGGCGCGACGGCGTGTACAACGGGCTCGGTCCAGCCGAACCAGCCTACATGCAGATCGATGGCCAACCGGAGCCCGAGAACGCGACACCGGCCACCGGTGGGCGCCGTGGGCGAACGAAGGGCCACCAGAACACGACCCTCTCGGGTGACACCCGGGTGGACTGGTCGGAGGCGTTCGCGTTCGTACACAGCCTCGAGGTCGGCTACATCTGGCATGCCGGCGTCCATGCAGGCGAGGTGGCCGCGGGGCTCCAGGCGATCGGCTTCGAGATCGTCAGCCAGGTGATCTGGGACAAGGGCCTCTTCGCCATGGGGAGGAGCTGGTACCACTGGAGCCACGAACCCTGCTGGGTCGTGCGCAAGCCAGGCGCCAAGGTGAAGTTCCGCGGTTCCCGTGACCAGGCCACGATCTGGCGGGTGCCGAGTCCCAAGATGATCATGGCGGGCTCCGTCGAGCCGAAGTTCGATCACCCGACCCAGAAGCCACTCCTGCTCTTTGAGACGCCGATCCGCAACCACCTCCGGCCGGGCGAGGGCGTGTACGACCCGTTCTGCGGGAGCGGGACCGTGCTGATCGCTGCTGAACGGACCGGCTGCCGGGCGTATGCGCTCGAGATCGATCCGCGCTTCGTCGACGTGGCCCTGGCGCGCTGGGAGGCATTCAGCGGCGAGAAGGCCGTGCGGGTCGATGGCTGAGACATACGCCCGTCGGTTGGAAGAACCGGCATCCTTGTCCGAGACGAGCGTGCACGAGGTCGAGCCGATGACGAACCTTCCGAAGAACTACGGCACAGGCCCTGGACCGATCACTGCGGACGGCTGCGCTGTGGACTATTACGCGACCCTCACCCCCAACGGCGAGCCCGAGCGAATCCATGGCGCGATCCCGCCGGGGGCGTCGATTCTGGAGCTCGGGGCCGGAACCGGGCGGATCACGCACCGACTCGTCGAACTCGACCACGAGGTGGTCGCGGTCGACCAATCGCCCGAGATGCTCGCCCACATCGTCGGCGTCGAGACGGTCTGCTCCTCGATCGAGACGCTCCAGCTCGGACGCAGGTTCGATCTCGTCCTGCTGATGTCGTTCGTGATCGAGACGGCGGACGATCAACAGCGAGGAGCATTCCTGGCGACCTGTCGACGTCACGTCTCGGACGGTGGCTCCGTGGTCCTTCAGCGCCATCCGCCCGAGTGGTACGACGCGATCGAGCCGATCGAGCGCCGTCTCGACGACGGCCGGACCTTCCGCCTACGGGACCTCAGCCGTCCCGCGCCCGATCTCCTGGCTGCCACGACCGAGTACACGATCGGGGACCGCCGCTGGACCCACTTCTTCATCAGCAAGCGGCTCGACGACGAGCAGCTCGAAGCGGCTCTCGCGAGGGCCGACCTGGTGCTGGCCGAGTTTATCGACGGCGATCGGGAATGGGTCCGGGCGATCCCACGTCCGCTGTGAGCTCGACGTTGCGTAGGACTGACCAACACGATCGCCCGATCGTGGCAAGGCAGGGGCTACCAACCCCTGTGAGCTACCAGAGCTAGCCCAATGCTAGCCCGGCGCCAGTGCGTCTTCGTCATGGCCGACGGTCGAGCCTGTCGAGCGGGTCCACAACTGGAGCGCCCCTACTGCTTTGCCCACGACCCCGAGCGAGCCAGCGAGGCGGCCGAGGCGCGGCGGATGGGCGGCCTCCGCCGGCGCAAGGAAGGCACCATCGCCGTTGCCTTCGACCTGCCCGGGCTGGACTCGGCGGATGGGATCCGCCGGGTCCTCGACATCGTCGTCGCCGATGGCCTCGGCCTCGAGAATGGGGTCGCTCGGCTGCGGATCCTGATCGCCGCAGCAACGGCCGCGACCGGCCTGCTCAAGGTCGGCGAGCTCGAGGACCGAATGACGCTCTTGGAGGCGGCCCTCAAGCAGCGTTCGGCTGCCGACGAGCCACTGGCACTCGGATGACCACCGAACGCCGGATCGCCGCAGTAGAAGCCTCACTAACCCCGACCGAGCTCGTCGTCGCCTGGCTGACCGAGGCCCACGCCCATGGCGGCGTCGATGCCATGGTCCGGGCAAGCCTGGCCAACGAGACCTACGTCCCGCCGATCAACCGGCTAGGGCACGCGGCAGCCGATGGCGCCCGGGCCCGAATGAAGGGCAAACCCCGCGACGAGATCGACCGAGCCTCGGATCAGGCGGTCCGGGAGGTCCTCTTCCGGTTCCACCTCGTCATGCGGATCATCACCGTTTGCCGCGACATCCTCGACCGCGAGCTCCTGCTGACCGCACTCTTCTCGACCCGGATCGCGCTCTTGGCCCGAGAGCCCGAGGACGGCTGGGATCCTGACCACCTCAAGGAGGTCGAGCAGCTTCGGGACCTGATCAGCCTGAGCCTGCGGGGCTTGAGGGCCATCGGTGCCGCTCGCGAGGAGGTCGAGCGGCGCTACCTGGGTGGTCATCCCGCGCTCTTTCCCGATGACGCTGCTCGCTGGGTCGGACAGCTCACGACGAGCGAGACGCTGGAGACGACAGCAACCCGCCTCGCTGAGCTCGAAGGCGTGCGCACCTCGCTCCTGCAGCCGCCCGAGGCATTCGCGGCCCGGGTCGCGGGCTACGTGGCTGATCTCGTTGAGCCAGCGAAGGTGGTCGCGCTCGAGGATCTCGACGAGGGCCACCAGGCGCTCGGGATCGCGACGAGCTGGCTGCGCGGGAAGCTCGAAGTGTCCGACGGGCACTGAGGCCGCCCGACGTGGAAGGCGTCCGCGGCGGGGACAAGGAATCCTCGCCCTCTCAGCCAAGTTGAACGCTAATGGTGGCCTGTACCTCTCTGATGCCTCCGACCTAGAAC
>PLZO01000046.1 GCA_003152165.1 Chloroflexota bacterium | reverse complement strand
GTCTCGAACGTGCGGATCCCGCGCTCGCACAGGATGACGTTTGGATTGCCCGAGCTCACGATGTACTCCGCGGCCATCAGCCACTCCTCGATCGTGGCACCGTAGCCGCGCTTGAGCATGACCGGCCGGGCGACCCGCCCGACCGCCATCAGGAGCGAGTAGTTCTGCATGTTCCGAGTGCCGATCTGGAGGATGTCGGCGTACTCCGCGACGATGTCGACCTGGTTGGGCTCCATCACCTCGGTGATCACGGGCAGGCCGGTCCGGTCGCGCTCTTCAGCCAGATAGCGCAGCCCCTCCACACCCAGGCCCTGGAATGAATACGGGCTCGTCCGCGGCTTGAAGGCCCCGCCCCGGATGATCGTCGCGCCGGCGGCCACCACCCCGTCGACCGTCTCACGGAGCTGGTCCCGGCTCTCGATCGAGCATGGCCCGGCCATCACCGTCAGGCTGCCGTCGCCGACGACCGCGTCGAGGATCCGGACCACGGTGTCCTCGGGATGGAACTCGCGCGAGGTCAGCTTGAACGGTCGACTGATCGGGGTGACCGATTCGACCCCGCCGAGAGCCTCCAGGCGGCTGATCAGGACGGGCTTGCGGGCCCCGATCTCGCCGACGAGGGCGATCACCACGCGCTGCGCGCCGGCGTGGTCGTACGGCATCAGCCCTTCCGCAAGGATCAGGCTCTTGACCGCGTTCGTCTCGGCCTGGCTCGCCGAGGCGCTCATCACCACGAACATCGCTGCTGCGCGTCCTTTCGCGTCTGTCTGGTTCGGACTTGGTGTCTACGGCCGGTTGCCGTCCCCGTGTTCGGCTCGTCCCCGATTGGCCCGGCCCCGGTTCGCCCCGCCGTTCGGCCGCCCCGTTCGGCCGCGCCCGGCCAACAAAAAAAGCAGAGGTCAGACCTCTGCTCATCCCGGCACGACCCGTGCTCCCGGGTCTAGCTTCCGGGTTCGGTCATGCCGGGTGTTGGTAGGCGAAAAAAAAGGTCTGCATGTGCGTCTCCGCACGGTAGTCGAGCGGCGTCCGCCCTGTCAACGAGTTGCCCCACGGTCGTGTCTCGTCGCCACCCCGTGCCGGGCGCTCGCCGCTGATGGTTTCGGTCGGATACTGGATCCGACCCCCTCTGCACAGGTCCCGCTGCCGCGTGGATCTCGGTCGAGTACCGGAGGGGCGAATATTCGACAAGAATCGGGTCCGAGGATCCTCGCTGGCCCCATTCTTCCGGATTATTGGCCGGTGCGGCGCTCCGCAACGAATCCGAGGCTCTCCAGCCTCGTTCCCCAGCTCAGGCGCCGGATCCACGCACGCCCGATGCGGTTGAATCGTTATCAAGGACCCGAATCGGACGAAGTTCTCCCGTAGTAGTGCGGCCGCCGATTATCCGGAAGATCGGACCACGGAATCGACCGATCGGACCCGCCACCGGACCGGCCATGGGCCCTGGGTCAGATCTCGGCGCGGCCCCTCAGGCGGCGTCGGAACCTCATGCTATTCTGGCGCCCGCGGTTCCGCGGAGAGGTCGCATAGCGGTCTAGTGCAGCGGTTTGCTAAACCGCCAAGTGGGGTAACCTGCTTCGAGGGTTCGAATCCCTCCCTCTCCGCCACTCTCGCGATGCGCCCGTAGCTCAGCGGATAGAGCGTTAGGTTGCGGACCTAAAGGTCGTGGGTTCGAGTCCCGCCGGGCGCGCCACCGTTTCTCTTCCCGGGACGTCCCGGGTGAGGCCGTCGTCCGGCCTTTGCGTCGGTTTCGGCCGCGCTGATCATTGATGCTGCCTGGGCAGCGGCGCGCTCGCGGGCCGCGGCGGCTGCGGCTGCGGCAAACGCTCCGCCGGCCAGCTCGGCCTCGATTGGATCGGACGTCATGGCTGCGATCGGGGCAGCCGGCAAGTCGGTTGGCGGTTGTGAGCCTGTCGTCTCGGGCGCCTCGTTCTGTGACTCAAGCGTGGTCCGATGGATCCAGCCCTCGACCCCAAGCGGCGTCCGGACCTGGACCCACGCCCCCCGGCGGCCGGTGATCTCAACCTCGTCATTGGCCTGTAGCTGGCCAACCTGGGCGCCCTGGATCTCATCCGGAATGTCGGTCAGTGCGACCAGGTCGTAGCGGACCAGGCGTCGCTCGAGGCCGGTACTCGGAGCGGCAGCGAAGGTCATGGCCGGTGATGGAGCGGGCGCGACTCTTGGGCTCGCATAGCGGGCCGTCTTGAGGGACGGTCGTCGCCAGCGCGGCATGAGCGCTTCGCCGTAAGGCTCGACCAGCGCGGCCGTCGGTTTCAGGGGGATCGCGGCAGCCGATGTCGGGACGACAGCCTTGACCTTGGGCTCCCCCGTCTTCTTCAACTTACCGGGCTTCGGTACTGCTGCGACAGCGCCCGGCATGGGCGGACGAGGGCCGCCGAAGGGTGAGGTCCTGGCCGTCACGAGGGCGGGCTCGGGTCGACGACGCCTGCGACGGGTCAGGAACCACAGGCAGGCCGCCGCCAGGATCGAGGCTGCCAGCAGGATGACCAGAGGCGCTTCGGAGCCGCCCGAGGAGGAGTCCAGCCCGATTGGTCCAGCCGCGGCTCCATTCGAACTTCCGGGTCCGCTGCTCGAGCCCGAGCCGCCGATCACGGTCGCGTCTCCGTCGCTCGAGCTCGGGCTCGCACCCGGCGAGTTGGAGCTCGTCGTCGGCGAAGCGGTCGGCAGCGGCGTGGCTATCGGCGCCGGCGTGGGCTTGGGCGTCGGCGCCGGCTTGGGCTTGGGCGTCGGCGTCGGCGTGGGCCTGGGCGTCGGCGTCGGTTTTGGCGTCGGATTGGGCCTCGGCGTCGGTTTTGGCGTCGGCTTGGGCCTCGGCGTCGGTTTTGGCGTCGGCTTGGGCGTGGGCGGCGGCAGTGTCGTGACCCTGATCGGCGGGGGCGCCCCGACCAGCGCGGGGATGATCCTCTGCTGCTTCGTGCCGGCCACGACCTGCCCGCCCGTGAAGGAATAGATGTAGGAGCCGGCCGCCAGGGTGGTTGAGTACGTGAAGGTGATTCCGGCCTTGAGCCGCGGATCACCTGCTCCGGGGACGCCGCCCGGGACCGTCATGTCGATGGCCGGGCCCCGAATGCCGGTCGCATAGTTCGTGATCGTGACCGTGGCATACGCGCCGGCGCGCGCCATCTGCTCGTCGTACACCACGGAGAAGAGGAAGGTGGTCGCCGTCGTACCGGTCGCCGGCGACGCGGTCGGGGTGCACAGGTGGGTTGCTTTTGGCGGGTTGTTGGACGAGCAGACCGGGTCGGCGGCCGCCGGGCGCGCCGTACCGACGACCGTCAGCGAGGCGGCCAGCAGCAGCGCAACCATTGCTCGAAGGGTGGCTCGAGTCACGTTTGTCCTGGAAAATTCGCGGCGTTGTGGGGCAAACGTAGATCGGCTTGACCACGCTGTCCGTGGCCTAACCGTCCCACTGCGCCGTGACCCTCTTGGTGGGCGAGGGGATCGCGGCGCACAAGGGACAGGCACATACGGCGCGGCGTGCGGGCGCCTAGAATCCGGGGATGGAGCGGATCGGCTTTCTGGGGCTCGGGACCATGGGTGCGGCGATGGCTGGCCACCTGGTCCGCTTCGGTCATCCGTTGACCGTTTGGAATCGGACACCGGGTCGAGCCGCCGAACTGGTTGCCCAGGGAGCCACGGAAGTGTCAACCCCGGCCGCCGTTGCCGCGGTCAGCGATGCGATCGTGCTGTGCGTCTCGGATACGCCCGACGTGGAGTCGATCCTGTTCGGTCCCGGCGGTATCTCCGACGGAGCCCGGGCCGGGAGCCTCGTGATCGACTGCTCGACGATTGCCCCCGGCGCGACCCGGGATATGGCCGGCCGCCTGGCGGCCCGCGGAGTGGAATTCGCCGACGCCCCTGTTTCTGGTGGTTCCGAGGGGGCCCAGAAGGCGACGCTTACGATCTTCGTCGGCGCCCTGCCCGCCGTCTTCGAACGAGCCAGGCCGATTCTCGAGGTCCTCGGCAAGACGATCACGCATGTTGGTCCGATCGGCAGCGGCCAGGCGGTCAAGGCGGTCAACCAGGTGATCCTCGCCGGCACCTATCTCGGGGTCGCGGAAGGGATCGTCCTCGCCCTGAAGGCCGGGCTCGACGTGGAACAGGTCGTCAGTGCGCTCGGCGGGGGAGCGGCCCAGAGTTGGGTCCTGGTCAACCGGAGCGGCCGGATGCTGGCCAACGACTACCCGCTCGGGTTCAAGGTCGAGCTTCACCTGAAGGACCTGGGAATCGCCCTCGGCCTGGCCGCCGAGTCAGGCGTCGAGCTCCCGGTAACTGAGCTGTGTGCCGAGATCGAGCGCGTGCTGGTCGAGACCGGCCACGCCGACGACGACATGTCGGCAGTCGCCCGCCGAATCCGGGCCCTGGCCGGGCTCCCCAGCTAGCTCGCAACCGGGCCCTGTTGCGGGACCCGATCAGCTGCCGGGCGAACCGAGCAGGAGCAGTGGCTCGCCCAACTTGCCTGAATAGATCGGGCGGAAGCGCTCGAGGTCATACATCGTCGCCACGTCCACCGAGCGCGGCGGTACGCCCGGTTCGGGCAGGTGGGTCTGGGCGTAACGGCCATCGCGGATCGCCACCATTCGGCCGCTCACGCCGTCACGGATCAGGTCCATCGCCACATTGGCAAAGGTAATCGCGACCATCTGATCGAGCTGGTCGGCTTCGCCGCTGCGGAGGTCATAGGTCAGTTCGCTCGCGACGGCCTCGATCCCGGTTCGCTTGCGCAGCTCGTCGGCCAGGACCTCGCCGATGTTGACCTTGTGCCGATGGCCGAAGGAATCGGCCTCACCCCACTCGGCCAGCTTGGCGCCCTGCCATATCGCGCCCTCGGCGGTGATCACGAAGGCATACCGACTCGGGTTGTTGCGCCAGTCGGCGGCCAGCAACTCGGCCAGGGCATCGAGGTCGAACGGCGCTTCCGGGATCACGCATCGGCCCGACGCGACATACGCCGTGAACAGGGCCGTGAACCCGCAATCGCGCCCGAAGATTCGGAAGACGCCGATCCGCTCGTGCGAGCCGAGGGTGGTCCGCTGGCGGTTGATCAGCTCCTTTGCCCGGGTGATTGCCGTCGAGAAACCGATGCAGTACTCCGTGCCCTGGACATCGTTGTCCATCGTCTTGGGGATGCCGGTCAGCGGAATGCCGGCGTCTACGAGCACGCGGGCGAAGCTGAGCGTGTCGTCGCCGCCAATGGCAACCAGGTGATCGATCCCGAGCGCAGCGATGTGGTCGAGCACGAGCGGGGTCAGGTCGTACGTGTCCGGGCCGCTGGCATACGCGGCAGCAGCGGCCGGATCGAGCCAGGGCGGCAGGTTCCTGGCCGCGATCTTGCGCGGGTTGGTCCGCGATGTGTGCAGCCAGGTGCCGCCGGTCCGGTCGATTGTCCGGGTGTTGATTCGATCGAGCGGGCGAATGTAGGCCGGGTCGAGCTGGGGACCAGGCTGCATGTGAGTGAGGCCTTCCCAGCCACGCCGAATGCCAAGCACGTCATAGCCGAGCTCGGTGGAGCGGTAGACCACGCTCTTGATCACCGAGTTGAGGCCGGGCACGTCGCCGCCGCCCGTGAGGATCCCGATCCGACGGGTCCGGGTCATCGTTGTGCTCCTCCGATGTGTGCGTCGGTCGAATCCTACTCGGCTACCATCAATCCATGAACTACGAACTGTTCATGGGCGAGGCGCTGGCCGAGGCGGGCATCGCCCTCGAAGCGGGCGAGCGTCCGGTGGCGGCCGTCGCGGTCGTCAACGACGCAATGGTGGCCCGGGCTCGCGATCGCGTCCGTGAAACGAAGGACCCCACGGCCCATGCAGTGGTCACCGCCCTCCGCGAGGCGGCCCGTCGGCTCGGCCCGGAAGCGCTCGCCGATGCGACCGTGTTCTGCACCCGGGAGCCGTGCCCAATGTGTGTCGGGGCACTCCTCGAGAGTGATGTCGGAGCCCTGGTCTACGCCGTCCCCAACATCGTCGACGGCGCAGCCGGCACGGTCATCCAGCTGGCCCAGCACCCGGGCCTCCGACGTCGCCTGCAGGTCGTCAGCGGGATCCGGCAGGCCGAGGCCGAGGACCTCTTCGCGACCCACCGAGCTGCCCTCGCACTGCCCGCCGAACGCTCCCCCGGGCCCGCCGATGAGGGGCTTGCGGCTCGGGCCTGAGCCGCTTTGGTATTCTCCCTCGCGGAGAGGTGTCCGAGTGGTTGAAGGTGCCGCTCTCGAAAAGCGGTGTGCGCAAGCACCGTGGGTTCGAATCCCACCCTCTCCGCCAACGCTCATCTGACCGGTCGGTCCCGAACGATCGACGACGACCGTCGCTGCGCTGGTCGTCGCGGCGGTCGGCTCTGGGAGAGGTCGCCTAGTGGCCTATGGCGCCGCATTGGAAATGCGGTTCGGGGCAACCCGTCGGGGGTTCGAATCCCCCCCTCTCCGCCACCACCCGGACCGGCGCCAGTCGGACCCAGCCCGGCGCTCAGGGGAATCTCGGCCGGGCGGCGCCGTCCCCCTGCTATGATTCGAAAGCCGTGCTAGGCGGGGAACTAGCGGTGCCCTGTACCTGCAATCCGCTCCAGCAGGGCTGAATTCCCTCCCGAGGTCTCCGTTCTCGAAAGCCGCTGTCACGAGCGACGTTGAGGGCCGGGTCCCGCGCAGCGGCGACTCGTGAACCGTGTCAGGTCCGGAAGGAAGCAGCACTAAGCGATCTTCGCCGGGTGCCGCGGAACGGCCTGGTCCGAGCCGCTTGTGATCGGAGGGCGCGGGGTCGTTCTGATCGACGGAGGGTGCACGGCAACTGCCTCCGGATTCTTCTCCCAGCAACCGGTGGACGGCGTTTGAACCCGAGCGACCCACAGCCCAACTCCGCCTCATCCCACGTCGCGCCGAACGTCGCGCCGAGGGCCACGCTCGGCGTTGCTCGCGCGCCGCACCTGGCGCTGTACCGCCGCTGGCGGGCTCAGACCTTCGGCGAGATCGTCGGTCAGGAAGCCGTGGTAACGACGCTTCGGAACGCAGTCCGCACGAATCGGCTGGCTCACGGCCTCGTGTTCGTCGGGCCGCGCGGAACCGGCAAAACCTCGCTCGCCCGGATCGTGGCCAAGGCAATCAACTGCCCGAACGTGCGCGACGGCGAGCCGTGCGACACCTGCGAGGCGTGCGCCGCGATCCGCGACGGTCGGGCCCTCGACGTGATCGAGATGGACGCGGCCTCGAACAACAAGGTCGACGACATGCGCGAGCTTCTCGAGCGGACCTGGACGGCCCCATCCGACCTTGCCCGAAAGGTCTACATCGTCGATGAGGTCCAGCGGATCAAGGAGGGTTGGGACGTCCTCCTCAAGACACTCGAGGAGCCGCCCAACCACATCGTCTTCATCTTCTGCACCACGGACGCCAGCCAGATCCGGCCCGCGGTCCTGTCGCGCGTCCAGCGCTTCGACTTCACCCGGCTGACGGTGGAGCAGATCGCCGGCAAGCTCGATCGGATTCTTGCAGCGGATGGCCGGACAGCCGAACGCGGCGCGGTCCTGTTGGTTGCCAGGCTGGCCGCCGGGGGAATGCGCGATGCCGAGTCGATCCTGGACCAGGTGCTTGCCTCGGGCGATGACCCACTGACCGAGGCGCGTGTCGGCGACCTGCTCGGCCTGGTCGATGCCGAGACCGTCACGGCCTTCCTCGACGCTCTCGTGCGCGGGGAGGCTCTGGCCGGGCTCGCCGCGATCGACGGCCTCGAGGAGCGTGGCCGCGATCTTCACGTCTTCCTCGACCAGGTCGTCGATGCCGTCCGCCAGGCGTTGACCGGCCAGCTCGGGGGCTCTGCAGGGTCCTGGCCGCTCCCCCAGCTTGTTGCCGTAGCCCGTCGATTGGCCGCGATCGACCCGAGCCGTGCCTCGATCGGGGGCCTCCGCTTCCAGCTCGAGCTTGCCCTGCTCGAGGGAGCTGCCGAATCCGCGCCCGGAGCGCGCCCGGTCGTACGCGGCGATCCGGTGGTGGACCCGGCCGCGGCTCAGCCGAAGACTCGCCCGCCGGCTCTTGCCCCGGTCAACCCGCCTGCGAATGCGGCGCCGGCCGCGCATCGCCGGGGCGCCGAGACGGTCGTGCCGGCCCGGGCGCCCAGCCCTGGTTCAGCCGTGAAGCCGGCCGAGCCGAGTGCCGGACTGGCGGAGCTGATCGCAGCCTGGCCCCGGATCGTGGTCGAGCTGAGCAGCAGTCCGCCGATCAAGCCGCTCGTCGAAGCCTGCCGGCCGATTGAGATGACCGGCAACCAGGTAGTCCTGGGCTTCCCGGAGGGTAAGGCCTTCCTGCGCGATGTCGCCGAGCGTCGCCGGACGCACCTCGAGGAGGGCATCGGTCGGGTCCTCGGCCGGGGGGTGGCCGTCAGGCTCGTGGCTACCAACCTCGATCTCCTGCCGTCGCCGGCGGCCGACGAGGTCGATCTCCTGACCATGGCCCGGCGGGTCTTTGCCGATGACCTGGTCGATGCCGACGAGGTCCACTGAGGGCTTGTTGGCTGAGGGGCTTCAGGCGGCGGTCCCCGCCCGTCGTCCTGCGCGGCGCCCCGCCATCCGCCAGACTGTCCGTCGCAGACCGATTCACGGAGGGATGTCGCGAATGAGCATGGCCAACCTTCAGCGGATGGCACAGCAGATGCAGCAGGAGATGCTGCGCGTCCAG
>PLZO01000122.1 GCA_003152165.1 Chloroflexota bacterium | reverse complement strand
TCCGCCCCCGCCTGGTGGATCTGGGCTAAGGGCCGGTGGCTGATCTCGGGACGGGGAGTGCCCGCGCCAACCGCCGATCGAGGGGCACAACTCGGCCTCCAGCGGATCGTGGCACGACCAGCCCTCCGAGTGCCGCCTACCAGCGGGGGTTGAGCTCCGGACCGCGCCAACGTGAGAATTCCTCGGTCGCATAGCGGCCGAAATGGTTCTGGAAATGGGCCTCGTGGGTCGCCAGGACGTCGCGGGCTTCGAGGAGCCTCTCGCGAGTGGCGCAATGGACGGCCACGACCGCGCGTCCGTCGTCGAGGGCCGCTTCGTACAGTCGCAGGTCGGGCGTCTGGTCCATGGTCACGAACTGGACAAGCCGGATGAGCTGGCCGACGGCACCCTTGCTCGTCGGTAGGTCGGCGAGCGAGCCGTCAGCCGTCGCACCCTGGAGCACCTTGACGTGCGCCGCGTCGAACCCGGCTGCAGTGAGGGCAGCGGCGGCTTGGCGAGCCTCCTTTGGGTCATCGATCACCGCCAGAAGCCAGTCCATCGGGTAGCGGATCATCGACCGCGCGCCGTCCGACCCGTCTCTTTTCGATCTGGCCATCGTGCCTACTCCTCTCAGGGGGGTGCGGGTCGCCTCGGCCCTCGGGCTTCCTGGCCGGCCCCTGATGCCCTCACACTCCAGTGACGAACCCCTCGAGCACTTGCTTGTCGGCGTCGGTCAGCCTGCCGGTCCGCGATCTCAACTCGAGCCCGATGGCCGGGATCTCTCGCAGATCGTGCTAATCGGCCGGAGAAACGCCAGACCGAACGGCGGATTGCCGCCTGGCGAAGCGCGCCGCTTACCGGCTCAAAGGTCCCGGCCCCGAGAACAGCACCTCGAGGAGTGCCCGGATGACCAGAACGGCGATGACGACGGCCCCGAGAACCAGCACTGGCGACATGACCGCAAGCCTCCGCATCGGCACAGGTCGGTCCCGCCACTGGCTCGGCGCGGCCCGGGCGGCCGTCAGACAGGCCGCCCTTCGACGCCCCTGCGTTTCAGGCTGAGCATCGCCCGCCACAATTGGGGGCGCCAGTGCCATTTGGCACTGAACGAGGGCGCTCTATGTCGTCCCTCGCGATGCCTCGCATCACAGGACGGGGTGCTGCGGCGGATCGTGGTCCGCTTACCCTACGCGCCGGAACCGCGGATCCGGATCCTGCCAATCTCGCGATTCGCTGACGGAGCGCTACCCCGGCGGGGGGCGGATCACCAGCACCGAGCAGTGCGCATGATGGAGGACTTTGCGCACAACGCTGCCGAGCAACAGACGCTCGAGTCCTGTCTGGCCACGCGTGCCCATCACGATCAGGTCCGCCCCGAAGTCTTGCGCCGCCCGGGCGATCTCGGTCCCCGGGTCGCCGATCGGCGCATCGGCCTCGGCCGCCAGGCCCGCCGCCGTCAGCTGCGCCGCGGACGCAGCCGCGAGCTCCTCGTGTTGCTTGCGGCCAGCCTGAAGTGCATCTTCGAAGGCCTGGATCTCGCCGGCCGCCTCGGGCTCGAGCCATCCGAACCAGCCAGGCTGCCGCTCGGACACACTGATCACGCGGACGGCGTGACCCTGGAACCCGGGCATACGTTCGACGAGCTCCCGCGCCGCCACGGCCGGCCCGGACCCGTCGTCCGCTAACGCGAGGCGGCGGATCGATGTCGTCCGGGCAACGAGGACCGGCGTCGTCGCGTATTCGACGACCTCCGAGGAGACTGACCCGAGGAGCGCCGTGCCCAGGGTTCCCCGGCCGTGGCTGCCCAGGACGATCACGTCAGCGTGGAAGTCGCGGGCGGCATCGACGATCGCGCTGGCTGGTCGTCCCTCGAGCAACATCGTGTCGACCGCTCGTCCAGGCCCGGATAGTCCAGCCGCGCCGCTCGAGAGCAGCTCGTCATTTCGCTGGCGGGACGAGGTCGCGATCCGGTCGATCGTCTCGGCGGAGACGACGACGCCCGGCATTGAGAGATACGACTCGGCCTCCGGCGCGGCCACATGGACGACGCGGATGGCGCTCCCGTCGGGCCATGAGGTCGTCCCGACGAGCTGGGCGGCCCGATCCGACGATGGCGACCCGTCGATCGCCAGAAGGATCCGCATGTCCCTCTCCTCGCCCTCGATGCCGGCGGACCGTTCGGGTGCCGCGAACGATACTTCGCTGCGCGCGGCCAGCTCCACGATACCACTCGGCTGGATCGCAGATATAAGCTCGAACCGGGCCTGCAGGTCGATCTCGGTCGCGGGAAGGACGGAGCCTTTCAGGGACGTGCAGCATCAGTCAGAGCAGGAGCTCCGCCCGGACCGTCAGGACGCCCGGATCCTCGACGATCGTGAAGCCCGCGGACTCGGCCGTCCGCCGCATCCCGATATTGCCGGACAGCAGATCGGCCCAGATTCGCTCGAGGCCTTCATCGTCTCCGATCCGGACGAGCCGTCGGAGGAGCTCGGCACCGAGCCCACGGCGCTGCCAGCGATCACCAACGAGCATGGCGAACTCAGCCGTAGGAAGCGCGTAGGCCTTCGACAGCCGGGCGATGGCAACGATCTGCCGCTCGCCGACCGCATCGATCTCCTCGGCGACAAGGGCAATCTCCCGGTCGTAGTCGTTGAAGCAGACCCGGGTCAGGCGCTCGTGCGCGGTGCGCTTAGCGAGCCCGAGGTGCTCGAAGTAGCGAGCGTAGACGGTCTCCTCTGTGAGTTCGGCGTGAAACTTGACCATGAGCGGCTCGTCCTCGGGCCGGATCGGCCGGATGAGGAGCTCGCTGCCGTCGGCGGCAGTCCACGGCTGGACGTACTGCCGCGGATACGGTCGAATGGCGAGGCGCGGCAGGTCGGCCTCGGAGAGCGCCGGATCGTGTAGCACGATCCGCGCATCGAGCGCGATCAGCCGTTCCGGGGAGGCGAGCAGCGGGTTGATGTCGATTTCCTTGATCCAGCGCTGCTCGACCACAAGGAGGCTGAACCGGACGAGAAGCTGCTCGAGGGCGTCGTTGTCGATCGGAAGTCGGCCGCGGATGCCTCGCAGCGCACCGGAGATGACCGTCCGCTCGACCATCCGCCGGGCGAGGGTGGTGTTCAGCGGGGGCAGGCCGAGTGCNNCTCATACCCCGTGTAGTTGATCATCGGCTGGACGGTGACGCCTTCGAAATGCTCCGGACCGCGCGCCTCGGCGACGGCCGTCTGGATCGCCAGCCAGGCCTTCCGGACGCCGTCCTCGTCGACGAGGTTGAGCCGGACCCCGCCGACATCGGTCTTGTGCGTGATCGTGTGGCTGTAAAGCTTCGTGACGACCGGGTAGCCGATCGCCTGTGCCGCCTCGGCCGCTTCATCGGCGGTTCGCGCGATCCGCGTCTCCGTGATCGGGATCCCGTAGGCTGATAGAACAGCCTTGGACTCCACCTCCGTGAGGAGCGTTCGGCCTTCGTCTCGAGCGCTCCGGATGATGTCGGTCGCCACCGCGCGATCCATTGCGTGTTCTGCATCGTCGGGCAGGATCGGGGTCTCGTAAAGCGCGCGCAGGTCGAACGACGATCGCCACAGGTAGTTGAACATCTCAGCGGCCGTGTCAGGGTAGTCGAACGTCGGGATGCCGGCCCGTCCCAGGATGGCCGTCCCCTCCTCGACGTCACGGCCGCCCATCCACGAGGCGAGGACAGGCTTGCCCTCGATGCGGGCGTAGGGGGCGAGCTCCTGCGCCGTTCTGGTCGGATCCGTCATCCCCTGCGGCGTGAGGACGACGAGCATGCCGTCGGCGTCCGGGTCAGCCGCCGCGATCTCGAGGGCCTTCGCATACCGCTCGGGCGGCGCGTCTCCGATGATGTCGACCGGGTTATTGTGGCTCCAAACCGGCGGCAGGACCTCGGCGTAGGCCGCCATCGTCGCCTCGGACAGCTCGGTCAGCCGGCCGCCGCCGCCGACGAGGGCGTCGGTCGCGAGCACCCCCGGCCCGCCGGCATTCGTCACGATCGTGAGGTTCGGACCCTTCGGGCGGGGCTGCTTGGCGAGGACCTCGGCCATGCCAAATAGGTCGCCGATCCTGTCGACGCGCAGGACGCCGACGCGCCGGAACGCCGCGTCGAGGACCTCGTCGGAGCCAGTCAGCGACCCAGTGTGCGACGCGGCGGCCTTCGCCGCCTGCGCGGTCCGGCCGGGCTTGATGACGATGATCGGCTTGGTCAGGGCGACCGCCCGGGCCGCCGAGAGGAAGGCGCGCGCATCCCCGATCGTCTCCATGTAGATGAGGATGCTCGCGGTGCTCGGGTCGTCGCCGAGGTAGTAGATGATGTCGCCCCAGCCGACGTCGAGCATCGATCCGAGCGATACGACCGAGCTGAAGCCGACACCCTCCCGGGCGCTCCAGTCGAGCACGGCCGTCAGCAGGGCGCCGCTCTGGCTCACGAAGCCAACCGAGCCCGAGGAGGCCATTCCGGCGGCGAAGGTCGCATTCAACCCCTCGATCGGGTTCATCACCCCGAGACAGTTCGGCCCGACGACCCGGATCCCTGCGGAACGGGCCTCCGCCAGGACCCGGCGCTCGAGCTCGGCGCCCTCCGGGCCGATCTCCCGGAAGCCGGCCGAGATGATGATCACGCCCTTCACGCCCTTGGCGGCGCATTCCGCCATGAGGCCCGGCACCGCCGCAGCGGGTGTCACAATGACCGCCAGGTCGACCGGGTCGGCGATCTCGGCGAGGCTCGGGAACGCCTTAATGCCGAGGACGCTCGACCGCTTCGGGTTGATCGGGAAGACGGTCCCGCCGAACGGGCTGCTGATGAGGTTCCAGAGGACCGTCCGGCCGACGCTGCCCTCCTTCTCGGTCGCCCCGATGACCGCCACCGAGTGGGGTCGGAAGAGCGGGTCGAGGGGGTGGCGCGTGGCTGGCAGTACATCGGACGCACGTTCCGGCAAAGAAGGAGGGGTGCTTGAGCTGTCGACCGAGACGGTCATCGCCGGATCCCTCGTCTGCTGGGCTCGGAGCTGAAGGTCGCATCGACGCTGATGCGCCGCACCTGCCGTTCCCGTCGAGGGTAGCGGGGGGAGGTCGAGCGCGCTGAGGGGCGGGTCGCTCGGACCTCCGGTTCGGACTGCGGCGTCCAGTACGCCGATCAGTCCCGCCAGTCGCTCGCCACCAGCTCTCGGACGATGCCGTCGGCCCAGGCGTCGATGTCGCGCCAATCACGGAAGTCGCCGGCTGGTAGCAATGCGCGACCAGCTGGCAGAATCCTGATCGCCCGGGCGAGGAACCCAAGTTGGCCCGGGTTTAGGGCGCCAGCGAAGACACGGTCGCCGCGCGAGCAGATGGCCTTTCGGAACTCTCCCACCTCGTTTGGTACGGCAGCCTCGCGTTGGTCCAGGCCAAGGGCTTCGCTCGGCTCCTTGACGAGTGGACCGCTACTGAAAAGCCAAGTGGATCGTCTCTGGATGAGGCGGTGGTTGTGCCGCACAAACTCGGGCGCCTCTTGCTGCCAATGCCCCAGATACGCGGCGCTACCGGTCACGAAAACCTGGTAGGCGGAAATGTCGCGCACAGCCGCTACCGGCTGCGCTTCCGCTCCAAGTCCTGCGGCTCGGAGTCGCTCCGCAATGCGTTCGCCGATCCCCTGCGTGGCTCCGTGCCTGCTCGTATATGCGACGAGGACGTTCAATGCTCCCACTACCTTCCCAGGGTGACGGGGCGTTGGTCGGGCCGAGCGGTTGGTTTGACCGATGTCCGCAGCCACCAAGCCACCGTGGCCCGGTTGTTCGCAGGATCTCGCCGACATGGTCAGGCCGACAATGTGCCCAACCGTTCGAGCAGCCCCGCCACCGTGACGGGGCCGGCCGGCTCGACGTCGATGAGTCGATCCGGACGTTGGAACAGCGACACGTACTCGCGTTCGAGATCGAGTCGCGTCGAGCTCGGACCCAGGATCAGGATACGCTGACGATCTCCGATCGCACGAGTGACCGCGGCCAGGAAGAGCGATTCGGGCTCGGATCCTCGGCTGACGACCGCGACCGACGAGCCTCCGTGGCCAGTCGTGCGAGCCACGGTGGCCTCTCGGCCGTTAATCCAAACCACGGCGCATGACGGTTGGCCGACCGTCAAGACGGCCGGCGGTGTCTGTCGTCCCGACATGTCCAGTACCTCCTTCCTGGGAGGCTACTGCGCAGGCTGATGAATAGACCGTGCCGATCGTCCTGACTCGAGGGTCGCTTGGTCGCGATCTCGGGGAATCTGATGCTGCGCGAGAACGCAGCGTATGGCTGTTCGACGATCAGATTGATCACGAGGATGGCATCGCCAACCGCCCCGAACCGATACTCCGGAACACGCTCGTTCAGCTCTGCGAGCTGGCGATTCGGTATGTCAGCCACACGGCGTCCACGACGATCCCGGTAGCCAGGACTGCAATCAGGATGGTGGCAAGCCGCCGGGCGCGACGACCGTGGACGAGCTCGACGACGAATGTCCGCACGCCAAGGCTGGCGTGCACAACCACGGACCCGACGAGCCCCAATTCGGCGAGGATCGCCACGGGTTGACGAAGGTAATCGACCACACTCGAGAAGTCGCGCAGGCCGCCCGGCGCCAGAAAGTGCTGGACGATGAGATGGAGGCCAAGGAAGCCGATCAGGGCGCCGCCGGTCACGACCTGAACCAGCCACAGGCGTCCGGCGCGGACCGGTGTCGCCGGGCCCCGGGACAGCCCCTCCATAGAGCGAGGCGCGGCGGTCTGGCCATCGGCCACCGGACGCCCGGCAAAGCGTCGAGGGGACATTGGCCCGCTCATCGGAACAGGATTCCCCAGCTGGCCAGAGCGGCGAGTCCGGCGCTCCCGGTGATCACGAGAGCCACTGACCGGCCGCTGTGTCGCACTCCGTACCCCACTGTGAGGGCCGCAACGCGGGCGCCGTTCAAGGCATGGAAGACCACGGCCGCGATCAAGAGGGTGTCGCCCACGAGGAACGGCTGGGAGCCGAATATTGCGAGTAGATCATTCCAGCCCGACGGACCGGCGGCGAGACGGCTCAAGACGACCATATGGACCAGCAGGTAAAGCACGAGGATCGCGCCGGTCAGGCGATTGAGGGCGAACGCGATCCAGCCGGGATCGCGCCAACGAGGGGCGAGCCAGAACAGAACCCGGGCCAAGCCATGCGGGCGGATCGCGGGCATCGTCGCGAGCTCGTGCCTCACGGCGTGGCCCCCGCGGGTGCATCCTCGGACGAACGCTCCGTCGATGCCGTTTGGGTTGACTGGGTCAGGACGGCTCGCCGGAGCGCCATGATCCTGGCAGCCGGATCCACGCCGGATGGACACACGGCACTGCAAGCCCAGATCGAGCGACACTCCCAGACCCCATGGTCCGTGTCGGCCATGTCCAGGGCTCGAGCGGCGCGATTGATATCGCCGGCCTCGATCAGCCGCTCGGCTGCGGCAAGGACGGCCGGACCAAGGTAGTCGGGATCCCCGCCCGCAACGGGACAGGCAGACACGCACGCGCCACACTCGATACAGTCCTCGAATCGCTCGGCGGCCCCGACGTCTCCGTCGCGCGTGACGCCCGAACTTGCCCTGACGGCAGGTTCAACTGTGCGAACGTATGGCATGTGCAGCGCAGACATACGAGCCAGCAGCCCGCTCGGGTCGACTGCGAGGTCGGCCACGACTGGGAAGTTCCTCAAGGGCTCAAGGGTGAGGGGCGAGCGCCCGTTCCACACGTCGGCGACGGTCGTGACGCACGGCAAGCGCTCGCGACCATCGACGCGGATGGCACACGTGCCGCACGACGCGTGATGGCAGGCGTGCCGGAAGACCAGGGTTCGGTCGAGCGCGGCCCAGGTCCGCTCGATCAGGTCGAGGAGGGTGTCGCGCTCGGGATCGACCGGCATCGTGAACCGATCGAAATGCGGTCGAAGCCCAGGCCTGCCGATGCTTCGCCAGATGCGCAGGTCGATGGTCCGGTCAGGCATCGTATGCCGTCCGGTACGACCGCAGGGGCACCATTCGAGTGGTGCACGCGGCCGTGACGCCGAGCTTGGCACACACCACGTCACTGACTTTCTCGGCCATCGCACGGGCTGTCGTGGTCTTGCCGCCGATGATCGTCACAAAGCCGTCCACGCCATCGGCCGCGTGATCGAAGCACTGAAACGTTCGAGAGAGTTCCCGTCCGGCCTCGGCGCCGCCGACCCGGCCGACCAGAGGGCGGGCCGCGGCAAAGACGGCACGGGTCTGACCTTCCTGGAGGCGTGGAACCAGTGCGCGGCCACGCTCGAGCATCAGGGCGACGTGCTCGGCTGGAATGGCGATCGCGTCGGGATCGGCGACCGACCAGGAGGACGTGCCGATGACGACGGTCCGGCGCTGTGGCAGAACGATGTCGCCGTCCGCGGGCGGCGCCATGCGGTTGATGACCCGGTCCACATACCGGCCGTTTACCGCGACCATCACTCCTGCGGTTGGCGCCACGGGCACGTCGACTCCGGCCAAGGCCGCGATTCGATCGGCCCAGGGACCCGTCGCGTTCACGACGATGTCGGCCTCGAGCGTCACCCGCTCGCCCGTTCGACGGTCGCGAACGATGGCGCCCTCTACGCTCGAGGCGCGGATTACGAGGGCCTCGACTTCGCGGTACGGCAGGACTGTCGCGTCGTTGGACTCGGCGGTTGCGAGGAAGGCCAGGCAGAGGTGAAGCGAGTCGAAGACGCCATCTGGCACCTCGACAGCCGCGAGACAGCTGCTCGACAGCGCAGGCTCGAGGTCACGCACCTGGGCGAGGGTCAACTCACGGGTCGGGATACCGCACCGGGCACACGCATCGAGGAAACGTTCTCGATACGCGAGGTCGTCCTCGTTGAGAGCGACGAAGAGACCCCCATTAAGCTCCAGCAGGTCGGGCGCGATACGGGCCAGGATGTCGCGCTCGACAACGCACTCTACGGCCGACTCAGCATCCTTGACGGCGTATCGGGCCCCTGAATGGAGGAGGCCGTGGTTTCGCCCAGTCGTCCCCGATGCGATCTCACCACGCTCGACGACGACGACCGCGCATCCGCGCAAGGCGAGATCGTGCGCGGTGGCCGCTCCGGTGGAGCCGGCCCCGATAACGAGCACACTCGGACGCGGAGCCGTCATCGAGCGACCGGCCAGCGCCCTTGTCGACCAATCCATCGCATCAGTCGGAGTCCACGACATGTCGATTCGACAGCTCCGTACGTTCGTGCTCAGTGTGGCCAGGCGGCGGTTCAGCGACTAGAGTCGAAGCTCCCGACGCCGCGGTCCGAATGGCCCCCGGGCTGCCCTTCTCGTCTCAGGCCGGGGCGTCGGTCCGGCCCCACGGACTACGATTGGCGCGGATGCAAGCCCTCGTCATTGATCGACCACGCCCCGTGGGGGAGAGCCCGCTCGAACTGGTGGACCTCGCCGAGCCGCAGGCCGGCCGAGGCGAGCTTCTGCTTCGTGTCACCGCGAGCGCGGTCTGTCGGACGGATCTCCAGATCGCGACCGGCGACCTGCCCCAACATCGTTCGCCGGTCGTCCCCGGCCACCAGGCCGTCGGGGTGGTTGCTGGGGTGGGCCCGGGAGTCGACGGTTGGTCGATCGGCGAGCGGGCCGGAACGACGTGGCTGGCAGGCTTCGATGGGATCTGTCGGTTCTGCATCGAGGGCCGCGAGAACCTCTGCCGCGCGGCCAGCTTTACCGGCTGGGACCGCGACGGTGGCTTTGCCGAATACGTCACGATCCGTGCCAGCGTAGCCGTTCGGATTCCGGCGGAGCTCGACGATGTGGCTGCCGCGCCCCTCCTGTGTGGTGGGGTGATCGGCTATCGCGCGCTGCGCTTGAGTGGTGTCGGCTCGGGCGGCCGGCTGGGTCTGTATGGCTTTGGCGCCTCCGCTCGGCAGGCTATCCAGGTCGCACGGCACTGGGGTTGCGAGGTTCATGTGGCGTCACGTTCGCGCCGCGATCTTGATCAGGCGACGGCGCTCGGAGCCGCCTCGGTGGGCGGCTACGATGACCCCCCACCGGCGCCGCTCGATGCCGCGATCACGTTTGCGCCCATCGGTTCGGTTGTCATCTCCGCTCTGCGAGCGGTCGATCGGGGTGCCACGGTCGTGATCAATGCCATTCACCTCGACGGCATCCCGGCCTTCAGCTACGACGATCTTTGGTGGGAACGTTCGATTCGATCCGTCGCCAATGTCACCCGGGCCGACGCGCGGGAGTTCATGGAGCTTGCCGCGCAGATCGGCATCTCGTCCGAAGTGGAAGTCCACCCGCTTTCGTCGGGCAACGAGGCACTCAGGCGAATCGAATCCGGCGAGGTAGCCGGAGCCGCGGTGCTCATCCCCGGTTCGACGGCAGGCCACCTAATTTGATCGCACGCTGCCCCTCTGGGGCCACTGACGGTCCGCCCCTGGGCGGGCCTCAGGTCTCCCGCCGTGCCGTCGCCGTGGCTGCGCCTCCCGCAGTGGCACCTGAGTGTAGACTCGTTGCAGCTTCCCGACTGCACGATCGTGTAGTGGCCGTCCCAGCGGCGCTGTCCCGCAGCCTTGCTGGGATGCGCCAGAAGGAACGACCTTATGGCGTCGAACGCCCTGCCCCGTCCGGACGAACTCGTCGATCCCGGCATTCCCGACACCCTGTCCGCCGATGCCTCGCGAGGCCGGTCCATGGCGGAATGGACGGTGCAATCGGGATCCTGGGCCTGGGCGGGCCCACGGTGGCGAACGAACTCCTCGGCCGCCACCGATCCCGTGGGGGGCAACGTTGCCTTCACCGGTAGCGCCAGTCCCGTACACGATCCAGGCACCCTTATTCAAACCGCCTTCGTCTCGACCTATCCCCCGCGGCGTTGCGGGATCGCCGCCTTCACGTATGACCTGGCCGCAGTCGCGGGCTGGGGCGAGATCGTGGCGCTCAGCCCGCCGGACCACGAGTCGCTGTACCCGCCTGAGGTCCACCACAGGATCCGGCGCGACAAAGCGGGAGACTATGCCTCCACTGCCCGTGCGCTCACGCACTGCGGGATCGACGTCGTGTCGATCCAACATGAATATGGGATCTGGGGTGGGGCCGACGGCGAACATGTGCTCGACTTCGTCCAGGCCCTAGAGATCCCTGCGGTGGCCACCCTCCACACGGTCCTCCGTCACCCAACGCCCCGGCAGCGACGGATCCTCGTCGAGTTGGTCGGCGCGACCGCAGCGACGGTCGTCATGTCGCGCGCAGCGGCCGCGTTGCTGACCCGGGCCTACGGGATCGATCCGAGCCGGGTCGACGTGATCCCGCATGGGGTGCACGACCTGCCGCTGGTCGATTCGGAAACGATGAAGCCGGGTCTTGGGCTTGGCGGCCACGCGGTGATCCTGAGCTTCGGCCTGCTCGGGCGCGGCAAGGGCTATGAAGTCGCGATCGAGGCGATGCCGACCGTCGTAGCCGCCATCCCGAACGCTCGGTACGTGGTCCTTGGGGCATCCCACCCCGAACTCCTCCGCCATGAGGGCGAAACGTACCGCCGGCGCCTGGTCGAGCGGGTCGGCACGCTCGGGCTGGCCGACCACGTTCAGTTCGTCGATCGGTTCCTGAGTCAGGTGGAGCTGAGTCGCTGGCTTGGGGCCGCCGATGTCTTCGTAACGCCGTATCCCAATCTCGACCAGATCGTTTCCGGCACACTGGCGTACGCCATGGGCGCGGGCAAGGCGATCGTCTCAACCCCCTATGCCTACGCCGCCGAGCTGCTGGCTGAGGGTCGGGGCATCCTGGTGCCGCCCGGATCGTCCAGCGCCCTCGCCGCGGCCTTCATCGCGCTCTTGCGAGATTCGAACCGACGCGCCGAGTTGGGAGCACGCGCGTACGGCTACAGCCGGGCGATGATCTGGCCGGAGGTGGGGAACGCCTACCGTCGCCTCTTCGCCAGGATCGCGGCCAGGCCCGCCGTCGCGGAAGGCCTTGCGGCAGTGCTGGCCGCGACGAGTGTCTAACCATCCGATGGCCATGGCCAACGTTGCCAAGACGCTCGGCGAGGCATACCCGGGCCACTTCGTCCTGGGCGTCGGGGTGAGCCATGCATCCTCGGTCTCCGCCGCGGTCGAAACAGGCGTCAGTGCGACGGCCATCCTCGCCGCGTGCACCCCAGTGGGCGCTCCGTCGTGGACGTTCCCCGCCAACCCGCTGGCGTCCGGCGGCGGCGCGCCCGATCAGTCCGCCACGGCAGCCCCGTCGACGGAGCCGGCTGCCAGCCCGAGTCCCTCGGCAATGGCGGCGATGTCGGCCTCGCCGACCCCGGTCGCCGGGGCACACGACCCGAGCCCAGCTGACTTCGCGATCCCGCCTGTGTATCAGCCGGCGAGTGCCAGCCCGATCGCGTTCGATCTCACCTCGAACGACGGTCCGGACGAGACGATCCTCATCTCCGCCTCCCCGGCGACCGCCTATCGATCGATGAACTTCAAACCACCAGGTTCCGGCGCCGGTCCTGCGGCTGACCGAGGGTGACAGCGTTCACTTCCGCCTCACGAACGAGGGCCAGATGCCCCATTCGATCGACTTTCACGCTGCCCAGACGGCCTGGAGCACGAACTACCAGGAGGTGGCGCCGGGGGCGTCATTCAGCTTCGACTGGAAGGCGAGCTACCCGGGCGTCTTCATGTACCACTGCGGCGCGGCACCGGTCCTAATGCACATGGCCGACGGGATGTACGGCGCGGTGATCGTCGACCCGAAGGGCGGCCGCCCGACCGCCCGCGAGTACCTCCTCGTCCAGAGCGAGTTCTNNACTTCGTCGTCTTCAACGGCCAGGCGAACCGGTACAAGACGACCCCGTTGGCCGCTTCGGTCGGGGAGCTCGTCCGGATCTTCATCGTGAACGCCGGCCCGAACTCCTCGTCCGCGTTCCACGTGATCGGCGCGCTGTTCTCGCGCTACGAAGCCGATGGGTATCCGGCCAACGCGATGTGCATGCACCAGACGATCGACGTGCCGCCTGGCTCGGGCGCGCTCGTGGAGTTGACGTTCGCCGAACCCGGCAACTACCCGTTCGTGACCCACAAGTTCTCCGATGCGTCGAAGGGCGCCCTCGGGCTCTTCAAGGTGAGCTGACCAGGGAGTCAAGGCGACATGCGTCTGGCGCTGACCCGGCGGGGCGACTACGCGGTCCGGGCGATGCTGGCCCTGGGCCGGGCGGGCGGTGCACGCCTCAGCACGCCAGTCATGGCCGCGGCGATGAACATCCCGGTGCGCTTCCTGCCCCAGGTGATGGGCGACCTCAACCGGGCTGGCCTGGTCCGGTCGCGGGCCGGCCGTCAGGGCGGCTACGAGCTGGCCCGCCCTCCGGAGACGATCAGCCTGCTGACGATCATCGAGGCCGTGGAGGGCAACACCCCGCGCCGCACCTGCATCCTGCGCGGCGGACCGTGTCGACGCGCAGGGGTATGCGAGGTGCACCAGGTCTTCGGCTCCGCCCGGGACGCCCTGCGGGGCCAGCTGGCGGCGGTATCACTCGGAAGTCTGTCCACCCCGGCCCAGCTCGCCGACGCGGGGCCCGGATCCTGAGCGAACCTGCGACGCTCCAACGCTGTCGGCCGGCACGGCGTGGCCTGCGTCGACCCGGTGGTCAGGCGACCTCGACAGCGGCCTCGGTGAACTGGCTGGAGTACAAGTCGTAGTAGAAGCCGCGCTGGGCGAGGAGCGACTCGTGGTTGCCCTGCTCGACAAGCTTGCCGTGGTTCATGACCAGGATCGTGTGGGCGTCACGGATCGTCGAGAGGCGATGCGCGATGACAAAGCTGGTGCGGCCATCCATCAGGCGCGCCATGGCCTTCTGGATCAGCACCTCAGTGCGCGTGTCCACCGAGCTGGTGGCCTCGTCGAGGATCAGGATCTGCGGGTTAGCCAGGAACGCGCGGGCGATCGTCAGCAGCTGCTTCTCGCCCTGCGAGAGGTTGGTCGCGTCATCGTCGATGACCGTGTCGTAGCCGTCGGCGAGAGTGCGCACGAAGTGGTCGACGTGGGCCGCCTCGGCTGCAGCCACGATCTCGGCCTCCGTCGCGCCCTCCTTGCCATAGCCGATGTTCTCGCGAATCGTGCCGTGGAAGAGCCAGGCATCCTGGAGGACCATGCCGAACGTCTGGCGCAGGTCGTCGCGGGTCATCTCGCGCGTGTCGAGGCCGTCGACCGTGATGCGCCCCCCGTCGATCTCGTAGAAGCGCATGAGCAGGTTGACCAGGGTCGTCTTGCCCGCGCCGGTCGGTCCGACGATGGCGATCGTGTGGCCGGGCTGGACGACCAGATCGAGGTCGTCGATCAGCGGCACGTCGGGCAGGTAGCGGAAGGAGACGTCGTCGAAGACGACCTGGCCGGCCGCGCCATGGAGCGTCTGCGGCTGCGCTACGTCGGCGCTCTCCTCGGGCTCGTCGAGGAGCTCGAATGCCCGCTCTGCAGAGGCCACCGCCGACTGGATCGTGTTGAGGATGCTCGCCGTCTGGATGATCGGCTGGCTGAATTGGCGCGAGTACTGGATGAAGGCGGTCACGTCGCCGAGGGTGATCTGGCCGGAAGCGACACGCAGCCCGCCGATCACGGCAACGCCGACATAGTTGAGATTGGCGATGAAGTTCATCGCCGGTTGGATGATCCCGGAAATGAACTGGGCCTTGTAGCTCGCCTCGTACAGCTGGTCGTTCTGGACCTGGAAGGTCTCGAGCGCCTCACGCTGGCGCCCGAAGACGGTCACGATGGCGTGGCCCGTGTGCATCTCCTCGACATGCCCGTTGAGCGTGCCGGTGATGGCCCACTGGGCGGCAAACTGCTTCTGCGAGCGCTTCGCGATGAATACGGTTACGACGACAGAAAGAGGCACGGCGAGCAGTGAGATTACCGACAGCAATGGGCTGATCGTGAGCATCATCACGAACACCCCGATGACCGTGAGGATCGACGTGATCAACTGGGTCAGGCTCTGCTGGAGCGTCTGACCGATGTTGTCAATGTCATTGGTGACGCGGCTCAGGGTGTCGCCGCGCGGGTGGCTGTCGAAGTACTTGAGCGGCAGCCGCCCCAGTTTCTCATCGACGTCGCGGCGCAGGCGGTACACGGTTCGCTGGGTGACGCCGGCCATGACGTAGGCCTGGCCCCAGGCGAAGACCGAGCTGACCAGGAAGATGACGGCCAGGATGATCAGGATCTGGGCCAGCGCGCCGAAGTCGATCCCCACGCCGGGTGTCACGTGCATGCCCGAGAGCAGGTCGGCCACCTGCCCCTGGCCCGACGCCCTCAGGCCGCCCTCGACCTGGGCCTGCGTCGTGCCGGCGGGCAATTGCTTGCCGACGAAGCCGTTGAAGATGATGTCGGTGGCGTTGCCGAGGATGCGCGGTCCGAGCACCGAGAGGGTGACACTGACGATCGCGAGCACGAAGACGCCGACGATCTTGGGTGCCTCGGGCCGCAGTCGGCCGAGGAGGCGCAGGAACGAGCCCCGGAAGTCCTTCGACTTCGCCACGGGCATGCCCATCATGCCGCCCTGCCAGCGGTTCGGGCCTGCCGGTCCCGGCCGGCCGGCACCGCCCATGGGAGCGCCGCCCGGTCGTCCGATCATGCCGCCGCCTCCGCGGCAGTGAGCTGCGAGAGGACGATTTCCCGGTAGGTCTGGCACGTTTCGAGGAGGTCACGGTGGCGGCCGGCTCCGACGATCCGGCCTTCGTCCATGACGATGATCTGGTCGGCCGCCATAATCGTGCCGACGCGCTGGGCGACGATCAGCACGATCGCCGAGTGCAACTCGTGCTGGAGCGCGGCGCGCAACTGAGCGTCGGTCTTGAAGTCGAGCGCCGAGAAGCTATCGTCGAAGATGTAGATCGGGGCCCGCTTGACGAGCGCGCGAGCGATCGCGAGGCGCTGGCGTTGCCCACCCGAGACGTTCGTGCCGCCCTGGTCGATGGGCGCGTCGAGGCCGCCCTCCATCTCCGTCACGAAGGTCTTTGCCTGGGCGATATCGAGGGCCTGCCAGACCGCCTCGTCGGTGGCCGATTCGTCGCCGTAGCGGATGTTGCTCGCGACCGTGCCGCTGAAGAGGAAGGCCTGTTGCGGCACGACCCCGATCCGCTGCCACAGATCCTCGCGGCGCATCTGGCGGACGTCGACGCCGTCGACGAGCAATTCCCCGCCGGTCACGTCGTAGAAGCGCGGGATGAGATTGATGAGCGTCGTCTTGCCGCTACCGGTGGACCCGACGATGGCGGTCGTCTCGCCCGGCCGGACAGTCATCGAGATGTCGTGGAGGACCGGCTGCTCGGCTCCGGGATAGTGGAACTCGACGTGACGGAACTCGACGGTCCCGGCGCTCGTCGACGACGCCTGCCCCGATCCGTCGCCGTGGGCCTGCACGATGGGCGGCAGGGTGACCGGCTCCTCGGGGTCGACGATGCTCGACGCGATCGTCAGGACTTCCTGGATCCGGCCCGCCGCGACGGCCGCCCGGGGCACGAGGATGAACATGAAGACGGCCATGAGGACGGCCATGAGGATCTGCATCAGGTAGGCCAGGAAGGCCGTGAGGTTGCCGATCGGCATGCCGCCCGAATCGATGCGCATGCTGCCGAACCACATGACGGCCACCGTCGAGAGGTTCAGGATGGCCATCATCGTCGGGATCGTCACCGCGAAGAGGCGGTTGACCCGGATCGACGTCTCGAACAGATCGGTGTTGGCGGCGTCGAACCTGACCTCCTCGTGACGCGTGCGGACGAAGGCCCGGATGACCCGCACCCCGGCCAGCGCCTCGCGCATGACCTGGTTGATTCGGTCGAGCTTGGCCTGCATGGCCTGAAAGAGCGGGATCGCCCTGCGCATGACCAATCCGATGACGAGGGCCATGAGCGGCAGGATGACGATGAGCAGGCCCGACAGCGGCACGTCCTCACGGACGGCCATGATCACCCCGCCGATGCCGGTGATCGGCGCCAGGATCATGATCGTGAGGGCCATGAAGATGACCATCTGGACCTGCTGGACGTCGTTCGTGTTGCGCGTGATGAGCGATGCCGTTCCGAAGTGATTGATCTCGACCTGGGCGAAGCCGGCGACTCGCTTGAAGATCGCCGCCCGGACGTCGCGGCCGAAGCCCATCGCGATCCGGGCCCCGAAGTAGACCGCCACGATCGCGCACACGCCCAGGAGGAACGTGACGATGAGCATCAGGCCGCCGGTCCGAATGATGTAGTTGTTGTCACCCTTCACGATGCCGTTGTTGATGATGTCGGCGTTCAGGTTGGGCAAGTACAGGCTCGCAATCGCCTGTATGAGCAGGAGGACCATGACGACGGCGATCGGCTTCGAGTACGGCCGCAGGTGGACCTTCAGGAGCGCGATCATCGGACGGCCGCCGCGCTGGTCTCGATGGCTTCTCCCGCGTCCGCCATGGCCGCGGCAGTGCGCATCGTCCGCAGCGCATCGAGCAGGGCGGCCAGCTGGTCATCGGTGAGTGACTGGAGCAGATGGGCAAAGCGTGCACGCCGGTCGTCGCCGACGAGGAGCGCCGCCTCAAGGCCGGGCTGGGTCGGCTCGACGAGCACGACCCGCCGGTCGCTGGCGCTATGCTTGCGCACGACGAGGCCGTGCTTCTCCATCCGGTCGACGATGCCGGTTGCGCTCGCCACCGAAACGTCCAGTTCGTCCGCCAGGACGCCCATCGACTGCGCTCCCTTCGCCTCCAGGGTGCTGAGGACGCTGAGATGGATCAGGCTCAACGAACCTTGATGCCAGCGCTTGAAGGCGCCGGCTCGATCGCGCGGCGTCCACGCGGTTACCTCGGCCAGCAGCTGTTCCGTGAGGGCCTCGCGCGCCGTATCGCGACGCGCCTCGTGTGTATTCAATGTCACGTTGAAATGGTACGGCTGGTAGAGCATCGGCGTCAAACGTGGGCGTCACGACCGTCTGCTCGCCCGTACGGCCGGGAACGCGCAGGGCGCCCCGTCGTGCGCCGGGTAGGTCGACACGCCTGACCGCCGGAGCAGGGCAGTCGCCTCGCCGCCCGTCGGGAAGACTCTGCCGGATCCTGGTCGAG
>PLZO01000037.1 GCA_003152165.1 Chloroflexota bacterium | reverse complement strand
GGACATCGTCTGCCAGGATCCGCTGCTGGGTTGCCGGACGACGGACGCTTGGGCGCCTCTCCCGAGTCTCGCAGGACCTCATGGCGGCCAATGTCCGTGGCGATCTGCGGACTCATGGCTCTGGCCACGGTCTCGTTTGCGCTCGCCTCGCTCGTCCATTTCGGAATCGTCCTCCCGCTCCGGCTCGTGACCCTCGACGATCCGTTCCCAGGCGCCGCCATTCCCGAAGCGGTTATCGCGGTTGTCCTCGGAATTAGTACTGCCATGATCGTTCTGGGCCAGGCCAAACGCTGGGCGACAGCATTAGGTGCGACGGTCTTCGCGATCCTGCTTACTGCTTACGGCCTATCGGTCACCCTAGCTTCCTCGCGGACGGGTGACGTTACCTACCACGTCTTCGTCCTTGCGCTGCTGCTGGTGATCATGGTCTTCCTGCTCCTGCCCGCAGGAAGACGAAGCCTGACCCGCCCCTAGAGCCTGCCGGGCGTTCGAACTGCCGCGCACAAACCGTTCATCGTGCCGGGGCCCGGGTCCCCGAGCGCTGGACCTGGGGCAGAGCGCCTGAGGCTGACCGGCCCGGGGCGCTCGACAGCGGCTCCTAAGGACGAACCGGTTGGCAGCGCGTCACCGCTCTGGCAGGATGCGCGGCATCCCGGAGCCCGGAGGCGCCCCCGAGACCGACCTCGCAGCTCACGGCATACGCGGTCCGCGATTCTCAGCGACGAGTAAATGAATCGACCCTCGATCAGGCACTACATAGGTATGGAGGCGCTCGCGTTCCCGGCGACCCCCGAGGCCGCGTTCGACGCGGACTATGCGGCCCTGTTCGCCGACCTCACTCGCCTGTGCCGAGCACTGGGGGCCGGTGGGCGCGCCGATGACGTCGCCCAGGAGGCGCTCTTGTACGCCCGCGCCCACCTCCACGAGCTCCGTGACCCGGCCCGACTGCGGCCCTGGGTCCGGACGATCGCCGCCCGCCGGGTTGGCCGCCTGCGTCGGCACGACGCAGGGGTCGACGAGGCGGATCTCGTGTTCGTCCCGCTCGATGCCGACCTCGGGATCGACGCCGCGCGCGCGATCGCGCGCCTGCCACGTCGCGAACGCCAGGCCGTCGTCCTTGTCTACGGCCTTGGGTACCCGAACGCGGACGCGGCCGCGATGCTCGGCGTCAGCCCGGGCACGCTCGGCGCCTCGCTCTGGAAGGCACGTCAGCGATTGGCCCGCGAGCTCGCGAACTACGGCCCGGAGGCGGAGCCATGAACCTGCGCCGAAGAACGCACCTGGCCGAGCACGAGCTGGCGGCCCTCGCCGACTGCGCCATCGACCGCGGCAGCCTGTCCTCCGCGGACCTGGCGCATCTCGACTCGTGTGCCCAGTGTCGTCTCCTGCTCGCCGGTCACCGGCGGGCTGGCCGGCTGCTCACCGCGCCGTGGCAGTTCGTGGCCCACGAACCGATCCGCGTGGCAGCGGTGACGGCGCGCGTGCGACTTCGAGGGGAGCGCGCCAGCGGGGCCCTTGGCGGGCGGCCGCTCGGCGCCCTCGTCGTCCTCGTGGTCGTCGGCCTCCTCCTCGCCGCGGCGCTCGCCGGCACCGGGCTGTCCGGAGGCCACGGTCTCGGCCTGGTGCCCGCTGCGCCGACCCCCCAGGGGGCGTCGCTGCCCCAAGCCCCCGCGGTCCTCGCGACGAAGGCGCCCCCGGCCCCTCCGCCCGGGCCGCGCCTATACTGGGCCAACAACGGCCTCACGACGATCGGGGCGGCGACGCTCGATGGCCGCTGGGTCCAGGACAACCTCGTGCACGGGGCGCTCGCCCCCTGCGGCGTCGCCGTCGATGCGTTCCACATCTACTGGGCGAACGAGCAGGACGGGTCGATCGGGCGCGCGAACCTCGATGGCACGGCGGTCGAGCCCCACTTCATCACCGGAGCGACGAGCCCGTGCGGCGTCGCGGTTGACGCGAGCCACATCTACTGGGCCAACGGCGGCGGTTCGATCGTCGACGCTCCCAGCATTTACGGACCTCCCGGCGTACGGGCCACGCCAGGGGGGACGACGATCGGCCGGGCGAACCTCGACGGCTCGGGCGTCAATCAGGACTTCATCACCGGCGCCCTCGATCCGTGCGGCGTCGCCGTGGATGCCGGCCACATCTACTGGGCGAACGCCGGCGGCACCCCCAAGGATCGAGCCTACAACGCGCTCGGCCGGGCGAACCTCGACGGCTCCAGGGTCGACCAGCGCTTCGTCACCGGTGCGAACGGGCCCTGCGGGATCGCCGTCGATGGTACCCACATGTACTGGGCCAACAGCAACGGCGGCTCGATCGGAAGCGCCAAGCTCGACGGGTCGGCGGTCGACCAGGCGTTGCTGAGCGTTCCGCTCGGCACGAATGGGATCGCCGTCGACCGGGCTTACCTCTACTTCGATGGCGCGGACCTCGGCATCGGACGGGCCAGCCTCGACGGCTCGACCGTGGAGCCGGACTACCTGATCGGAGGCAACGTGCTCGGGACGCCCTACATCTGCGGGATCGCGGTCCAGCGCTAGCGGCAGATCTCGAAGCCGTCGAGCAAGGGGGGAGGCACCGTCGCAACAGACCCGAATTCGTCCGCCCGCCGGGGCGCTCGAAGAGCCCCGAATGTCTCACGTTGTGCACGGGCCGTCTCAAGGACGGCTCACCCGAGGAGGATTCCAGCATGCGTCCCAAGGTCCTGCTCTCGGCGGCGACCCTCGCCGCGCTTCTTCCCCTCGTCGGTCTGTTGGCCGTCGGTTCGTGCACTTCGTGAGGGAGCCCACCGGGACATAGGTGACATTGATGGACGACGAGCTGCCAGGGTGACTACGTCGTGTGGGACGATCCCCTCTTCGACGCGACGAACCACACCCGCGTCGGCACGATCATGGGCGAGTGTTTCGTGGTCGATACCGGTGGCCTGATGTTCCATTGCCCGGGCGTGACGATCACCCTCAACGAGCGGGGCACCATCGACGTGGATGGCCGGTTCGACGGTTCGGCGGCCATGCTCGCCGAGACGACGCCGATCACCGGCGGTACCGGAGAGTTCCTCGGCGCGACCGGCATGGTGACGGGCAAGGCACTCAGCGCGACCGAGAACCGCTTCGTGATCACCATCACGAAGTAGCAGCGGGTCTCGTGGACTTCAGACCGCTCGCGAGTCTTCGAGGGGGAACGATGCGAACCTCGTCTGGGTCGGCCGCGGCCGGCGCCGCCGGGGCCGTGATCGCGAGTCTGCTTGGCGCCGCGCCCCATCCTCTGGTCGGCCTGCCGGCCGTCTCGTCGGTCGGTGCGGCGCAGTCGCAGGTGCATCGAGCGGCGCGAGTCCTCCTGGTTACGCTGTTCGCGCTCACCCTCGCGGCCTGTGGGAGCGCGACCGCGACGTCGCCGCCGCCGTTGCCCTTGGTCGCGCCCTCGCCCTCAGCGAGTCGCCCCGTGACTGCTCCGCCGAGCCCGGACGCCACGGTATCGCCGAGCCCGGTCGCGACGAACGTGACGATGGACACCGAGGCGTCCCTCCCGGCGGTCATCACCGTTACGGCCGGAACGACGGTCATCTGGACCGACCCGAGCACCGAGCCGCACAACGTCATCGCCGCCGACAACAGCTTCGCAAGCCTCATCCTCTAGGACGGCGGCGCGCCATTCAGCCATACGTTCACGACGCCTGGCACCTATCGCTACACGTGCACCATCCACCCTGGGATAAACGGGACCGTGATCGTGACCCCGTAGCGTTGCGAGGTCGGGGACGGAGCGGCGCAGGCGGTCCCCTCCGCTCCGTTTATGGGATGGGACGTGCACCGGGGGTTGGTCTCGAAGCATGATGGGTTCATCGTGTGGTGCTCGAGTTTGTTTGCCTCCAATAGGCGCTTGCGGTCCTGTCGTCCTTGCTGTCACCGGGTGTCGCCAGGCTAGACCGTTGTGCCGCGCCGAACGTGCCTCTCGCATTTCATGTTAGTGTTACTTCACATGAAAGCGAGTCGGCCATATTCCATGCGCGTCCGGGCCGACTCGGCCAATGCGACGCGAGAGCGAATCCTCGAATCCGCGGTCGCGGAGTTGTGGCGACGCCGGGGCTCTGAGGTCCGCCTCGAAGACGTGGCCGCCCGCGCCGGGGTCACCGTTCAGACAGTGCTCCGCATCTTTGGCCGGAGGTCGGCCCTCCTCGCGTCCGCGTCAACGCAGCTCCGAGACCGCATCCTCGAGCAGAGGGAGTCGGCAGCGCCGGGCGACATCGCGGGGACCATCACGGCCCTGTTCGACCACTACGAGGACATGGGCGACTTCGTCATCCGCAACCTGGCGGAGGAGGAAGCCCTCCCCGAGCTCCGCGAGTGGCTCGAACAAGGGCGCCGGGCGCACCGCCAATCGATGCAGCGCCAGTTTGCACCGCAGCTCGCAGGACGTCAGGACGGGGTCCTGCTCGACGCCCTCGTGATTGCCTGCGATGTCTACACCTGGAAGCTGCTCCGGCGCGACGCCGGGCGAACCAGGCCCGACGCCGAAGCATGCGTCCGATTCATCGTGAGCAGAATCCTGGAGGCTCAATGAAATGACCCGATTTGCCTTCGTGACCTGGGACGGAGGCGGCAACCTGCCGCCGGCGGTCGGGATCGCCCAGGGACTGGTCGCCCGCGGCCATGACGTGGTGTTCATCGGATACGAGGTGCAGCGGAAGCGCTTTGAGGAGCGGCGACTGCCGTTCGTCGCGCTGCGCCGAAGTGGCGCGTTTGATATCTACGCCACAAGCGATCCCGGCGGGCGCATCACCGGGCTCATCACCAACGTGTGGGCCAGCCCCGAGCACCTCAACGATATCCCGGACGCCCTCGCCGCCACCTCGTCCGACGTTCTCGTCGTCGACTTCATGATGCAGGGTGCACTCGCGTCAGCGATTCGGAGTGCCGCGCCAATGGCTGGCCTGGCCCATTCGGCCATCGCGGGGCTGATCCCACCGCCCGAGTCACCCATGGGAGCGGCGCGGCTGAGCGCGACGAACCAACTGCGGGCGGCAGCCCGCCTGCCGCAGCTAACCCGCCTGACCGAGGCCTGGACCGGCTACACGACCCTGGTGACCACGATCCCCGTGCTTGATCCTGCGTCCGAATCGGCGGACGACTCCATCCACTACCTCGGACCGGTCTTCGAGGCGCTTCCTGACGATGCCTGGGAATCGCCATGGCAGCCTGACGACGACCGGCCGTTGGTGTTGGTCAGCTTTAGCACGACCGGCCTCTGGGATCAAAGCGGTCGGATCCGCAACACGCTCGAGGGACTCGCCGGCGAGTCCGTCCGAGTGCTGGTATCGGCCTCCCAATCGATGGACCTCGGACCGATTCCGGACAACGCGGCGATCCGTCCGTTTGTGCCGCATCAGCGGGTGCTCCATGGCGCTGCGCTCACCGTCACCCATGCTGGCCATGGAACAGTTGCCGCGTCGCTCGCCCACGCCGTGCCCATCCTGGCCCTGCCGAATCAGGCCGCGGATCAGCCGTTTCTGGCCGCGCGGGTCGAACTGCTCGGGGCAGGCCTGGCGCTCGACGGCGAGTCGGGACCAACAGCGATCCGAACCGCCATTCGAGACATCATGACCCATCCTTCCTACAGCGCCGCAGCCGCAAAGCTGGCGATCGCGATCGAGGGCGCTCCAGGCGTCGAAGGCGCCGTGGTTGAACTCGAGCGCCTGGCCGTTGCGAGCCCGGCAGCCCTCTGAGACCAGCCCGGCGATCAGCACGATCAACTCATAGCGTGGGGGACCGGCGGAGCCTCACTCGCGCAGCCAGAGCGACACCGAGCTCGGCTCAACCGCCGCGCTGACGGTCGCGAGGATCTCGGATCGGAGTGCCTCGAGATCGACCTCGTCACTCAGGCGCCTGGCAAAGGCCGCGACGATCAGTTCGGCGTCATAGCGGCTCCGGTTGAAGCGCCGGTCGACCAGGCGCTGGACCCGCCGGCGGATCGGGGCGAAGAGGGCGAACACGATCAGGGTCGAGCCCGCGACCGCGAGGTCGTTCGACTGGGTGAGCGGCGCGATGACGGCCTGGAACACCAGAATGAAGCCGACGAACAGACCAGCCACGATGGCGGTCAGGACGCCATAGCTGATCGTCCGACTGATCAACCGGTCGATCTCATAGAGCTTGTAGCGCAGGATGGCGATCCCGATCGCGACGGGGAGGAGGGCCAGACCGCCGATCGCGACCACCCAGGCGATGCCATTGAGCACAGCAAACGGCCCGGAGGTCGCGCCGCCGGTGACGATCGCGAGGAGTAGGGTCGGCAGCACGACGAGCCCGACGTAGGCGAACCACTTGAGCTGGGCACGCTCGATGCCCGACGCCCGTCGATAGCGCACGACGAGCGAGGCGATCAAGGGGATGAGCGCCACGACACCGAGGGCGGTCGAGACGACGCTCAGCATCGAGATCAGCTGGCCGCCCAAGCCACTGAGCGCGAGCGGATTGGTGACTTCCGCTGGATACGTGCCCGCCGAGAACATGCTGCCGACCACCGAGGAGCCAAACGCGTTTGTGATCACTGGCGACAGCGTCGGCACGATCGCGATCAGAACCACGACCCGCCAGCGCGGGGAGAGCAGGCGCCCGGTCGGGAAGTAGAGCGGCACGAAGCCGCCCAGGAGCCCGATGTACGTTCCGCTGGTCGCACCTGAGAGGATCGCGAACCAGACTGCGCCAGGGACGCTCCCCGGATGCAGGTTGAGCCCGTAGTCGGCGAGGGCTGTGGCACCTATAGAGACAGCGATCGAGAGGCCCCCGCCGAGCAGCAGCCAGCCCACGATGTGGCGCGGCAGTCGGTTGACGAGGACGGCGCCGACGGTCACGGTCGAGAGGACGAGTGGGAGGGTCACTCCAACGAATGCGGCGTTACCACCGGGCAACGCCTCCACGAAGCCAAGCAGGACGAGCGCGAGCGCGGCGATCCACAGCGCTACGAGGGCAGGAGCGTGCCCAGCGGCTGTGCCGATGTCGGTCGGTTCTAGCCAAGGAGGCTGGCTGACTCCCGATGCTCATGCGGCCTGTGACCTCTTTTGACGATGCGATGATCCTGATCCTAGACCGCCACCCGTTCCGGAACCGTTACGGAGCTTCGCGACTCCTGCGTTTCACCTCGTGGGCCCCGCGATTCGGCTCTCGCGGACGGTCCAGGTCCTACGCCTGCTCAGCCAGGCTTGCGACCTGGCTGCTCAAGCGAGCCGCACCATTCACTCATAGGGTCGGCGGCCAGAAACGCCGGGGCAGGAACCGCCCTACTGGCGCCCCATGTTGCACAGCGGCGGAGAATGGCTGGGGTCGTCGTTAGCAGCGGGAGGGCAAGCGGTGTCAGAAGAACACACCACAGACCAAGTCGAATCGGCCACCGGGAGCGCCCATGATGCGACCGTGCCCGGCGACGCCGATGCCTTGGACTTGGCCAACCGGCTGAAAGCGATCGTGGCCGAACTCGAGACGGGCGTGCCCACTGAGCCGGGTGACCGATTGACGCCGAGCGAGAAGTTGCGAGCGATCGCCGACCTGATCGATCGACGCGCGGCAACCGCGGCGCCACCGACCGAGAGCTAAGAGGCCTCGGCCGCCAATCGCCGGCGGATGCGACCGAGACAGGCCCCAGGTTCATCCGCAAGGGAGCGAGCAATGAACGCCGAGACCACCGACGAGACCGTCGCCGAGTGGCTGTCGATGGCCGACAACCTGCGGGCAATCACGGCCGGGATCAAGACCGAAATCGAGGCCAACGGAGGCGACGTCCGCGAGCCTGGCTACGAGGCGTCGATCAAGAGACTGGAACAGGTCGCCGACTCCATCGAACAGCGAGGTCGTGAGTACGCCGCGGCCCTTGCGCCGCAACCGGACGGCTCGGCGGGTTCCCCTTGATCTGGCCCCTGCCGACGCGATGATGTCATCGTGCCGCCATCGGCGCTCCCTCCGCTCGACTCTCGACCGCCTTTAGAGTGCCGTCCGCGTCCGAGCCGGGCGCCACATCGTCGTCACAACCGGGCCATTGTCGGGCAGGCTGAAATCGCCGTGGGGTACAAACCCGAGTCGCTCATAGCGGTGATTGTTCGCGGGATTGCTCGACTCGAGATAGGCCGGCCTCCCTTCACGGTCGATCTGCGCGAGGTTGTCGGTGAGGAGGCCCATGCCGATGCCTTGGCCTCGGTGCGCCGGGTGTGTGCCCAGGAGGCTCAGGTAGTAGTGCGGCTCGTCGTGCGGGTGCGCGGCAGCGAACCGGGCCATCAGCTCCTCGAGGTAGGTCGCGCCAGCGGGGCCGAGCATTTCCGCGGCCACGCGGGCAAAGGCCGCCTCCTGCTCGGCTGACAGCTCGGTGCCTCCCGGTGGAATCCAGATGGCGACCGCCTCTGCCTCATCGGTCATCGACACCCACGGATACCGCAGAGCACCCTCGATCCAGATCCGCCAGATCGGAGCCGCTCGATCGGGTCGGTGGGTCGCCGTCGAGAAGGCGGGCCCCCAGACCGGATCGTCGGCAAAGGCGAGCCCGATCGTCTCGATCAGCCGGGGTAGATCAGCCGCCGTTGCCGGCCGCGCGTGTCGAGCGGACAACGTTTTAGTCGGCTTCGGCCGAGGCCGACGAGACGCCGCTGGTCTGGCTCGGCTCGTCGATCTCTGGGTGGACCCGCCACCAGGCTCGGGTGAGCTCCGTGTCGAGAAAGGGCGCGTACGCCCGGATCACGAGCTCTTCCTGGCGCTGGGTTCGCAGACTGCGGAGTTGCACAAGGGCAATCCCGATCCCGATGATCCGGGCCACGCTCCCCAGGCCGAACAGGATTTGCAGCGGGTCCACCAGTCGAGCTCCGGCTCACGTTGGCGCAGAGCGCCGGCGATCCCCGTCGCGGTCGTCACATCCCTGACCACATCCGCTCCCTCCGCCCTGCTGGCCAATGGATCGACGATAAAGAACGTGGGCCCGGCGGGCAATAGTGGAGCACACGGTCCGGCTGACCCAAACGATGCCCTCATCGTGTCGAGCTGACCGTCGCCCGGTCACCGATCTCGCCGCCCACAGGGTTGGCGCCTCGAGTAAGTCTGACCCCTCGACTCGTTTGAAACTGGCCCCAGCCAGCAAAGGCTAGGCAACTGGTCCGGGTCGATCTCGCGACCGGTCAGATCACCGGACGAGGCGCCCTACCGGCGGCTGCATCCACCGACCCACTTTCGACCGCCGCTCGCATCCTCGCCCGATGGCTGGCGCCCGCTGCGGAGGCGAGGGTCTACATCGGCCCCTCGCTCGCCATCTCACCCGATGGGTCCCGGCTCTTCGCAATCGGCACCGCAGCGACGGACCGTAGGTGCCAGCCCGATCAGTCCGCCTGGGGGACCTCGAAGGACTGCAGCCGGCGCAGCGCGACCACCACCGCCCCGACGAGCACCACCGCCCCGAGCGCGGCCGCCGACCCGACGGGCAGCGTATCGGCGGTGATGCGGCCGCCCACTCCGGCCGCGTCGGCGATGCCGAGCACGTACTGGCGGATGCTGAGGACGCGGATCCCGGCGAAGAGACCAGCCAGCAGCCCTTCCCAGATCAGGACGTACAGGAGCCCGGCGATCAAGGCTCGCCCCGTCACGAGGCTGAGGGCCACGAAGACCGCCCCGTACAGGACGGCGCCGGACGCGGCCCCGACCAGGTAGCCCACGACCAGGCCAAGGCCGTCCGGCACGCCCAGGAGGACGATGAGTCCGGCGCTCAGGATGCTGCCGCCCACCAGGACGAACGTCGCGCCGGCGGCCACGACCAGCTTGGCGAGGACCAGGCGCAGCCGTCCGACCGGTTTCGCCAGGAGGTAGATGACCGTCCCGTCCTCGATCTCGGCGCCGAACGCGGCCGTCCCGAACAGGAGCGCGACCAGCGGTAGCAGGAGGGTGATGAGGAGGGCGTCGAAGAGGCCGGTCAGGAACTCGCGGTCGCCCCTGACCGAGCCGCTCTCGGAGCCGCCAAGACGGTACATCAAGGCGAGCAGGACCGGCACGACGGCTAGCAGGCTCATCAGCAGCGTCCGGCGGCGGCCGAGCAGCTGGCGGGCGGTGACGCGCACGACCTCGGCGATCATGCGTTCGCGCTCAACGCTCGACCAGGTAGGCGAAGACGCTGTCGAGCGATTCGTCGGTCGGCAGCAACTCGAACAGGCTGACCCCGCTTGAGCGGGCGACCGTGGCGATGGCCGCGGCGAAGGCGGCGAAGTCCGACGAGCGAACCACCAGGGCGCCGCTCTGGAGCTCGACGCCGAACACGGCCGGGTGCCCGATGAGGGCCGTCGCGAGGCGCCGGTCGTCCGACGAGCGGACGGTGAACTCGTGCGGGCGATCGATCATCAGCTTGCGGATGGCCCGGAAGTCGCCCGAGGCGGCGAGCCGCCCGGCCACGACGACGAGGACCTGCTGGGCCAGCCGCTCGACCTCTTCGAGGATGTGCGAGGAGAAGAGGATCGTCCGGCCTTCGTCGGCCATCCGCCGCAGCAGCTCCATCATCGAGAGGCGCTGGCGGGGATCCATGCCGTTGAAGGGCTCGTCGAGCAGGAGCACCGGCGGGTCGTGGACGAGGGCGCCGGCCACCTTGGCCCGCTGGCGCATGCCCTTGGAGTAGGTCCCGATCTGGCGATGCTGGGCGTCCTCCAGGCCGACCATCTCGATGGCCCGGCTGGCGGCCCCGTCGGGGTCGGGCAGGCCCTGCAAGCGGGCGTTGAAGCGGGCGAACTCGAAGCCGGTCAGGAACGAGTAGACCGCCTCGCGCTCAGGCACTAGGCCGACCTGCCGGTACAGCTCGGGCCGACGCCAGGCAGGCCCGCCGGCGACGAAGACCCAGCCGGCCGATGGGTGCAAGAAGCCCGACATCAGGTGGAGCAGGGTCGACTTGCCGGCCCCGTTCGGGCCGAGTAGTCCGGTGACGCCGGCGCCGAGGCTGAAGGAGACGTCGTTGACGGCGACGACGTTGCCGTACCAGCGGGAGACGTTGCGGACTTCGATGGGGGCCAGAGGGGTCGACGGGTCGGGCGGCGGCGCGGAGGTGACGAGGAGCTTGGGCGGCGTGGGCCAGCCGGGCACGCCCTGGGTCGGCGGGATCGCGGGCGCCGGGGTCGGCGTCACGTCGCCAGTCATGCCGCGATCCGCGTGTAGCGCCGGACGAGGACGGCGACCGCGACGACCGCCATGATCAGTGCCGCGAGGGCATATACCTCACCGCCGATCGCCGCCTCGGAGAGCGGCCGACCCGGCTCGGTGTTGAAGAGCCACGCCGTGAGGCCCTCCAGCGCGTTCGTGGGGGCCACGACCAGGATGTAGCGCGCCACCTCACCGCGGGCGGCTGCGTTGGCGATGGCGACCACGGTCAGGGTGATGTAGAAGAGGGCGAAGATCGCCGCCGTGGCGTACGCCCGCCGGGGTGTGAAGGCCGCCACCGCGAGCGCCAGGGCCGCCATGACGATGGCGGCCGCGGCCGCGCTAAGGACTATGGCCGGCACGAGCACCACGTTGTCCCCGAACGAGGCCGCGATGTCCTTCCCGCCCAGGACCTTGCCGGCGAAGATCGCCGCCTGGGGGAGCAGCGAGAGGATGAGCAGCGCCGTGACCAGCGCCCCGAGCTTCGCTGCCGCGTAGTCGAGCCGCTCCAGGGCCCGCGAGAAGTAGAGCGAGAGGACGTGGTAGCGCTGGTCGCGCCCGACCAGCTCGGGCGCCTGGGCGGCGACGAACAGGACGATGAACTGGACGGTGCTCGTGAAGTAGTTGTCGTAGCGGATGGGGCTCTGGATCCGGCCCCCGGCGATGCCGCCCAGGAGCGCCTCGTAGGCGACGGCGATCACGGCCGGCAGGAGGGCCAGGACGAGCAGGCCGACCGGCACGATCTTGGCCCGGGCGGGTCGGCCGAGGCCGAAGCAGGCCCGCAGGCTCTCCGCGTAGAGCGCGGCGAACGCGGCGGCCCGACCAAGGCGCTGGCCCTGGTAGTGCTGGTAGCCCAGGTCGTAGATGCTGCCGGCAGCGCCTTCTCCCGGCGCCGTGGTCCGCTCGGTCACCTGGCCGGTCATGCCCGGGCTCCCGACGTGCCATCACCCGTGCCCGTCGACGCGGTCGACGCCGTCGGCGCCTCGAGGGGGAGGTCGTCGGCCGGCTCTCGGAACAGATCTTCCAGGCGATGCCGCCGCTGCTCGATGCGGGTCAGCGCCAGCCCGAGCTCGGCCGCCGCATCCCGGATCAGGTCGTAGGGTCGGTCGTCGTCGAGCCTGACGAGCACCAGATGGCCATCCTCGTGCACGGCCAGGCCCGACCCGCCCAGGCTCGCCGCCAGGCGGTCGGCGCCTTCCTCGACCTCCACCGTCAGCGTCCCCGTCCGCTTCGTGAAGGTCGCCAGCGGGGCGGCCCGCAGCAGCCGTCCGGCGTCGATCGCCAGCAGGTAGTCGCAGACCCGCTCGATCTCGCCGAGCAGGTGCGAGGCCACCACCACGGTGATGCCGAACTCGGTGCCGGTCCGGCGCACCAGCTCCAGCATCTCGTCGCGGCCGGCGGGATCGAGGCCGTTCGTCGGCTCGTCGAGGAGGAGCAGGCGGGGGTCGTGGACGAGGGCCTGGGCCAGCTTGACCCGCTGCTTCATACCGGTCGAGTAGCCACCGATCTGGCGGTAGCGCTCCTCGTACAGCCCGACGTGGCGCAGGACCTCGGCGGTCCGCTCGCGCGAGGCGCCCCGGGGCAGTCCGGAGATGCGGCCCATGTGGTTCACGAACTCGGTGGCCGTCATGTCGGGCGGCAGGCAGTCGTGCTCGGGCATGTAGCCAACGTATTGGCGGATCTCGGCGCCGTGCCGGGTCACGTCCAGGTCGAAGACGGCGGCGGACCCGCTGCTCGGTTCGAGGAGCCCGAGCAGGATCTTGATGAGGGTCGTCTTGCCGGCGCCGTTGGCGCCGACCAGGCCGATGACGCCGGGCTCCACCTCGAGGGTGAGGTGGTCGAGGGCGGTCACGGCGGAGCCGTACCGCTTCGTCAGGTCGCGCGTGATGATCAGGGCCATGGAGGAGCTCCGCCCGCGACGTATGCGTTGGGGCGTGGGCGCCCGGCCAATGATAGCGGGCGGGCTCTGCCCGTAATCGCCCCGTGGTCCCGGCCCCCGACATCCCCACCCCCGTGAACCCCACCCGGATGTTCGCGCCATACGCAACAGGTGCTGTTTGTTCAGTGTTGACTAGCTGGTAGGTGCACGTCGGGCCTACCATCGCCTACCTTTGCTAGGCAGAAATGGGTTGGTGGGGATCACGATCGGCTCATCGTGCGTCTCCCTCCACGGGCGCACCTGATACCCAGAGGCCCCGGCTGGGTGGTTCCCGGCCGCTGACCCATGCGT
>PLZO01000085.1 GCA_003152165.1 Chloroflexota bacterium | reverse complement strand
GGATCGTCCCGCCCGAGGTGACGGCGACGACCCGGGCGTCGCGCCGGCCTTCAATAACGCCGGTTACCCGGTCCCACACGATCCGCGCCTTGAGCTCCGCGAACTCGTCCGAGGGGTAGGCGCCGGCGAGCATCGCGAGGACCCCCTCGAGCGCCTCGCGCGAGAGCGATTCAAAGGGGGAGGCCCGACTTACCGTCTCGGCCAGCTGGTCGACCGTCCAGTGATCCATGACCGTCATCGCCACGATCTGCTGGGCCAGGACGTCGAGCGGGTTGCGCGGGACGACGGTGGTTTCGATCGCCCCGGCATGCATTCGTTCGGCAACGACCGCTGCCTCGAGCAGGTCGCCTCGGTACTTGGGAAAGATCACGCCCCGCGACGGTGCGTCCACCTGGTGACCAGCCCGTCCGATCCGCTGCAGACCACGTGCGACCGAAGTTGGTGATTCGACCTGGATAACGAGGTCGACTGCGCCCATGTCGATGCCCAGCTCCAGGCTGGAGGTGGCCACGATCGCCGGCAAACGGCCGGACTTGAGGTCGTCCTCGATCGCCAGTCGCTGCTCATATGCGACCGAACCATGGTGGGCTCGGACGAGCTCCTCTCCGGCCAGCTCGTTGAGTCGCTGAGCCAGCCGCTCGGCCAGCCGCCGGCTGTTGCAGAAGACGATCGTGCTGTGATGAGCCCGGATCAGCTCCAGGATCCGGGGATGGATCGAGGGCCAGATGCTGAACCGTGGATCGGACCCCGTCACCGGCCCAGCCGGACGCTCCTCGAGCGGTACCGACTGGCCAAGCCGGCTCATGTCCTCGACCGGCACGACCACCGACAGCTCGAGCGGCTTGCGCGAGCCGGCATCGACGATGCTCACCTCGCGGCCCGGCCCCACCCCGCCCAGGAAGCGGGCGATCGTGTCGAGCGGTCGCTGCGTCGCCGACAGGCCGATCCGCTGCGGCGCTCGAGCGGTCAGTCGCTCGAGTCGCTCCAGGCTGAGGGCGAGATGGGCGCCGCGCTTCGAGCCGGCAATCGCATGGACCTCGTCCACGATCACGTGCTCGACGCCGACCAGTGTCTCCCGGGCAGCGCTTGTCAGGAGCAGGTAGAGCGACTCCGGCGTAGTGATCAGGATGTCCGGCGGATGCCGGGCGACGTTCCGCCGCTCCTCGGCCGAGGAGTCGCCGGTTCGCAGCCCGACCGAGATGACCGGAACTGGATCGCCCCGCCGACCGGCTGCCCGGGCGATGCCGGCGAGCGGCGCGCGGAGGTTGCGCTCGATGTCATAGGACAGCGCCTTGAGCGGTGAGATGTACAGGATCCGAACCGCGCCTGGCCGTTCGCGGGTCGGCGTCGGGCTCGGCGCGCGGGCGAGCCGGTCGAGGCACCACAGGAAGGCCGCCAGGGTCTTGCCGCTGCCGGTCGGCGCATGGATCAATGTGTGACGACCCGCTGCGATGGCCGCCCAGCCGCCGACCTGAGCCGCCGTTGGCTGCGCAAATGACGCCTGGAACCACTCGCGAACGGCCGGGCTGAACGCCGCGAGCGGCTCGTCCGCAGGCTGGGCGAGGGTCGAGGAAGGACGTCTGGCAGCCACGGGACGAAGAGTATAGGACGCATGGCCACAATCGAACAGATGAGCGAAAGACGACCCGGGCGGACCGCACGAGGCGACCTTGGGCCCGGGCACTGGTGACCTTCGGCCCTCGGAGCCGTGCGGCCGGCATGCCAACGTAGTGAGGACAAGGGCGGCGATGGCCGAGGTTGTTCCCACGGTCGCCCGCGATGTCGACGGAGGGTCGAAGTTATGTTGGCTCGCTATCGGAGCCTGGCCGTTCCATTCGCGGTCGTCGCCGCGGTCGTCCTCTTCTACATGGTCAACCCGTGGTTCTTCCCGGCGGTCGGCTCGACCGAGCGAGGAATTGCCACCGTGGCGTTCTGGGTCCTGATGATCGCCGTCCTGGTCCTGCTCTTCGAGGACCGCAATGCGCCCGAGGCGACCTCGATCGAGGTCGAGGGCCCGGCATTCACCCGCTACCTGTTCAGCAACACGCGCGCCGGCCTGATCTGGCTGCCCGTTCGGCTGTTCCTCGGCTTCGAATGGGTCGTCGCCAGCTGGGACAAGTTGACCGGGACCGGCTGGATCAACGACGGCGGGTCCTCGCTGCTCGGCTTCTGGAAGGGCGCGGTCGCCGTGCCCACGACCGGCCATGCGGCCATCACGTTCGAGTGGTATCGCAGCTTCCTGCAGTTCCTCATCGATCACAACGCGCAGACCTGGTTCGCCTGGCTAGTCACGTTCGGCGAGATGGCGATCGGTCTCGGTCTGCTCCTCGGCGCCCTGACCGGGATCGCCGCCTTCTTCGGGGCGACGATGAACATGAGCTTCCTGCTCGCCGGCTCGACCTCGGTCAACCCGATCATGTTCGCCTTCACAATCGGCGTGATCCTCGCCTGGAAGGTGGCCGGCTACTACGGGGTCGACCGTTACCTGCTGCCGCGGATGGGCGTCCCGTGGCATGCCAACACCGGGCGCTACCCGGGGGCGACGAGCGCGGCATCCGCCGGTTGATCGTCTCGTCGCAAGCTACCCGCAATGCTCTGAGGGCCGGCCCGAACGCCGGCCCTTTGGCTGGGACCGCCGCGCCACCCGGCTGAGGCGCCCTGCCCGGACTTCAACCGCGCGAGTAGGCCTGCCCCAGGCCCGCGACGCGTCCGCTCGCCGGGACAAATCCAGCCTTGTCCAGGAGCCGGCCGGCGATCGCCTGACGCTGATCGAGCGGGAGGGGCCCGACCACGTCGCGCTCCGCGATCCCGAGGCCGGCAATGAGGCGAGCGCCCTCTGCGGCCCCGCTTGGGCCGCCGATCAGAGCCGATAGAAGTACCGTCGCGATCCCCTGTCGTCGATGCCCGGGCGCCACTCCAATCCACAGCAGCTCCACAGGTCTATCGGCCTCATCGGCCGGTCCGGCGAGGGCAACGCCCACCAATTGATCACCCAGGACAGCACCCGCGGCGCGGGCTCCATCGCCAAGTGCCGCGATGAGCATCGCCCGCGCTGCGCTGGGATCGGCCGGCGGGAGCGTCCTCGGAGAAAGTGTCAGGCGCTCAACGAGTGCCGGATCGAGATCGGCCACGACCGCCGGGTCGCTCGGCGGCGGGTCGGTCGCGGTCTGGAGAGCAACCCGGGCGGGCGCCCTGCCCATCTGGGGATCCCACCAACCGCGCTCTTCGGCCACCAGGAGGAGGCGCGGCAGGACGATCGATCGGACCTGGGCGAGTGTCTCCCGTGAGCGCGCTTCAGCCAGGCGCTGGAGCTCGGAATCGGGCAGGCCAGCATTGAGCGGGTCATCGAACCGCTCGGGTGGCGGCGACTGGTTGTAGCGCACCGCATCGGCGGCCCACCGTGAGTGCCAGTCCGGGTCGGTGAGCTCAGGCACCTGGCGATGGGCGCCGGCCAGCCAGGTCAGGGCCCACGCTCGCGGCACGACCCGGTAGACGTCGTAGCCGCCACCACCGGTTGCCAGCCAGCGACCGCCGGCGTGGCGATGGGCGATCGCGTCCACCAGCCGGGCGGCCTGGCCCATCGCCGTTGTCGTGACGAGCAGGTGGGCGAGCGGATCCCAGGCGTGGCTGTCGGCGCCATGCTGGCTGACGACCAGGTCGGGCCCAAAATACGCGGCGAGCGCCGGGACCAGGCCGCGAACGCCCGCCAGCCAGGCCCGTTCGCCTGTTTCGGCCTCGAGCGGCAGGTTGACCGAGGTTCCGGCTGCGGCACCTGCACCAAGCTCGTCGACGAAGCCGGTTCCCGGGAACAGCGTGCGGCCGCTCTCGTGGATCGAGATTGTCATGACGCCCGGATCGTCGTAGTGGATTGCCTGGACGCCATCGCCGTGATGGACATCGAGGTCGACGTACAAGACTCGCAGCCCAGCCCGGCGAGCGGCGGCGATCGCCAGCGCCGGATCGTTATAGATGCAGAACCCTGAAGCCCGCGCCGGCATCGCGTGGTGAAGGCCGCCGCCCGGATGGAAGGCATGCTCGACGTCGCCGCGCAGAATTGCCTCCATCGCCCGGAGCGAGCCGCCGGCCACGGATGACCCCGCCTCGTGCATCCCGGCGAACGGCGGATCGTCGCCATACGCACCGATTCCAACCTCCGCAGTGCCCGACGGGTTCGACGACAGGCGTCGAACGGCCGCGACGTACCGCCTCGCGTGGATCTCGAGCAGCTCGGCCTCGTCGGCCGGCTCCGGCGCGAGCCCGGGAAGTGCCCCGATGGTCCGCAACAGGTCGATCCCCGGCCCGAACCGACGCGGCGTCAGCGGGTGGTTCGGTCCGAAGTCATAGGTAGTCGAACGCGGGCCGTAGACGAGGAGCGGGCCGGTGGTCACGCCGCGCATCGTAGCCCGCCGCGTGGCACGATCCGCTCATGGCCGAGGTCGTCTACAGCCGCCCCCTGATCGACAAGCTTGGCGTCAAGCCCGGCGCCCGTGTCGCCCTGATCAACATCGATGACGCCGAGTTCCGGCGCCTCCTCGCCGAGCGAACCCACGACATCACCGAAGGCGAAGCGCTGGCCGAATCGGACCTGGTCTTCGTCGGGATCGACGAGGAGAGCGAACTCGACAAGCTTGCGCCTCTCCGCGGCCAGATTGTCGCAAATGGCGCAATCTGGGTCGTATCGCTCAAGGGCAAATCGGCCACCCTTCTTGACATCGAGGTGATCGAGGCGGCCAAGGCGTTCGGCCTTGTCGACAACAAGGTCGTTTCGTTCTCGACTTCCCATACCTCGCTTCGATTGGTGATCCCGATTGCCCTGCGCTGAGTCGAGTACCATCGGCGCATGAAAGACCCACTGATCATCCTGATCGTGATCCTGGCGATCGTGATCGTCTGGCGCGGCCCGAAGACCCTGCCTCAGATTGGACACATGCTTGGTCGTGGGGTCAAGGAAGCCCGCAAGGAAGCGGCCGAGATCAAGGACGAGATGCGCAAGGACGACAGTCCCGCGGCGGCCACCGCCGCACCGATCGCGCCTCCGGTAGCGTCAGCGGCGGCTCCGATCGTGGCAGTGGCTCCCCCTCCGACGCCACCGCCCGCGACGCCCGGCCCCGGCGGGTCCGGACCCGCCTAACCAGTCCCACCGGCAACCCCGTCCGACCCTCCGGCGATGGCCGAGATCGACGACCTTCTCGCTCGTCCCGGACCCGGCCCGCATCGGGGGCCAATCGCAGTCGCCGGCGCCGATCTCGAGACCCTCATTGACCTGCCGCCGAATCGCGCTGGACTCCTCTTTGTCGGGCTGAACCCGTCACCGGTGAGTGTGACCGCCGGCCACTACCACCAGGGGCGCCTCGGCCGAGCGTTCTGGCGAAGGCTGATGATCGCCGGGGTGCTGCCCGCCGGAACCCCGGTCGCGACGGCTGATGACGCGCTTGTCGCCGCAGGCCACGGCATCACCGACCTGATCAAGCTGCCCACGGCGCGCGACGTCGCAACCGATCGCGAGCTGACCCTGGGTGTCGGGCCGCTCTGGCAAAAGGTCGCGGTCTGGCGCCCCAGCGCGATCGTGTTCATCTACAAGCGGGCCGCCGAGATCGCGGCGGGCCGGCCGCTGGAAGAGAAGTGGGGCCAGCTGGCCGGGGTCGCCCTGGCCGGACGACCGTGCTTCCTGATGCCCGGCCCGTATGCCCCCGTCGGGGAGGTGAACGAGGGCTTGAACCTCCTGCGCAACCTCCACCGGACGATCCAGGGCTAGCTTGAGAAGGCCCCGAGTGCGGCCCGGATCGCCGCCGGCGGATCATCCAGGAGAAGGCCGTGGCCTGGTACGACTCGCCCGGGTCTGAGCTCGGCCAACCGTTCGATTGACCCGCGGGCCGCAGGTGCATCGCCGCGGGGCGGCAGGACGAGGGTTGGCCGATCGGTCAGGGCGTCGCCGCTGAGAATTGTGGCGTCCGGCATCTGGAATGCGAGGTGGTCCGGCCGGTGGCCGGGCGTCCCGACCACGACCATCGGTGTGTCCCCGAGCCCGATCGTCGTGCCGTCATCGACCTCGGTCACGGACCACGAAAGCGATGCTCCGCCACCGGGACCGGCGAAGATCGGGGCACCGGTTCGCTCCTGCAGCTCGATCGAACCCGACGCATGGCCAGGATCCACGTGCGTCAGGGCGATCGCGACGATTCGGCCGCCCAGGGCGGCGGCCTCGGCCTCGATCAGGTCGATGAACTCCTCGTCGGGATCGCTTGGGTCGACGACGACAATTCGTTCGCGTCCGACGAGGATGGTATTGGCCGGCCGCCCAGCCGGCCCGAATGCCTGGCCACCCGTCAGCCGGATGAGGCCCTCACTGAGCGATTCGCGCGAGAACGGCAGCCCATCGATCAGCTCGAGACCAGCCCGGATCGACTCAAGGTCCGGAGCCCGCTCCAACCGCTGGAGCGTTATGGACGTGGGCGGCCAGAGCCGGATCTCGCCGGCAGCCATCGCGGCCAGGGCGGCAGTTGGCGTCAACCAGCTGTGCCCCGCGACCTCCCGAGGATCGAGATCGAGGATCGCGCCGGCGGGTAGCTCCACGGCAAAGAAACGAGCGTTGAACCGGCGGGGATAGGCGCGTGGTGTCTGCCAGCGCGCGATCGGGATGAGGCGGTCGGTCGCCAGGCTGAGCTCATGACTCTCGAGGAGTGCGGCCAGGTCCATGTCACCGGCCGCCACCGCCGCCCGGAGGCGCGGCAACTCGGCGCTGAGGCGTGGGTCCTTGCCGGCCGGCGAACCATCGGCATGCTCGGCCAGGAGGACGCCCGCCTCCTCGAACAGCTCGCGGATGGCCGCGACACGGAAGGAATCGCCGCCCATTGACCGACCCAGGATCCTCGGATCGCCGTCGGCCGGATCGACCCGGCCGCCCGGGAATACGTGCAGGCCGCCGCCGAAGGCCATCGAATCCGGGCGGAGCGTGAGCAGCACCTCGGGCCCGGTCCGGGCGCTGTCGGGGCCGGGTCGGAGGAGGACGACCGTGGCAGCCGGGTGGACGATGACGGGTAGCTGGCCCTCATCGGCCGAGCGACCCGGCCGGGGCGTCGGCGCCCCGGTCATCGGGTGAGCGCCGGCCGCTGTCGGGCGAGGAGGGCAGCGAGCGCCTCCGGATCAGTCACCGGCAGACGACAGGCAAACGCGTGGCAGACGAACGCGGTCGGGAGGCCAGCCACCTGGCGCCGCTCGCGGAGCAGCTCGATCGAGCTCGACGCCGGCGTCCCCGCCAGGGCGACGACCTGGTTCGGGTGGAAGCCGACCTGGATCACGGCCAGCAGGCGCTCGGTCGCGGGCAGGCCTGGATCGCCGACGATCGCGATCTCGTCGATGTCGGCCAGGGCAAGGTCGAGCGCGACGAGCCACTGCCCGAAGAACGTCGGATGGCGCGGAGCGAGATCGGCCACCAGGCGCAGGGCCCCTTCCGCGCCATCGCGGTAGCGACCCTCGCCGGTCAACGCCGCCAGGCGCAGGAGGACCGTCACGGCCATCGCGTTGCCAGAGGGGACCGCGTTGTCCTGGAGGTTCTTTGGGCGCGTGATCAGGACCTCGTGATCGATTGCCGTATCGAAGAAGCCGCCGGCCGGATCGACGAACCGGGCGAGGATCGACCCGACCAGTCCCCGGGCCGCCCGGAACCAACCCTCGTCGAACGTGGCGGCGTACAAAGCCAGGAGGCCCTCTGCCAGGCAGGCGTAGTCCTCGAGCACGCCCGACCCGGTCGCCCGGCCGTCCTTCCAGCTCCGCCACAGCCGGCCGTTGGCATCGAGCAGTCCATCGACACAAACGCGGGCGGCGGCAATCGCGGCGGAGCGGTAGCGGTCCGCTCGTTCAAAATCGCCGTCGGCCCCCAGGGCGATCGCCCCCTCTGCGAGCGCGGCGATCGCCAGCCCGTTCCAGCCGGCCAGCACCTTGTCGTCGCGGTTCGGCTGCGCTCGACGAGCACGGGCAGCCAAGAGGTCGGACCGGGCTCGTTCGAGCCGGATCTGGACCTCGGCAATCGACAGCCCGAAGGTTTCAGCCAACTCCACGTCATTTCGGACCCGACGCAGGATCGTCCGGCCATGGGCCTCGTGCCAGTTGCCTGCCTCGGTCACGTCCCAGGCCGCCCGGACGAGCGGAAGGTCGGGGCTGCCGGGCGCCAGAGCCAGGGCAACCTCGGCTGGGTCCCAGGTGAACGTTGCGCCCTCCACGCCATCCGTATCGGCATCTCGGCTGGCGGCCAGGCCGCGGTCAGCCGTCATGAAGTCACGGACGATCGCATCGAGCGTGGCGCAGGCGACTGCCCGATCGCGCTCGTCGCCCAGCAGCTGCCAGGCGTGGAGGTACACCCGGCCCAACTGGGCATTGTCGTAGAGCATCTGCTCGAAATGCGGCGCCAGCCACTCAGCGTCGGTGGAGTAGCGATGGAACCCGCCTCCGAGCTGGTCGCGCAACCCACCCGCGGCCATCCGGTCGAGCGTGATCCTGACCATCCTGCGGGTGGCCGGATCGCCGCTCGGACCAACCGCCGCCAGGCGTCGGAGCAGGAACTCGATCGTCATCGGCTGGGGGAACTTGGGCGCCCGGCCCCAACCCCCGTGACGGGCATCGAAGCTCGTTGCCAGGGTCGCGACTGCGGCGGCGGCCCCAGCCGGCAACGGCGACGTCGCCTCGCCCTCGACCGCGCCAACGCCCGTCGACTGGAGGCCCTCCGAAAGTGCCGCCACCAGTCGATCACCCGACGCCTCGACTGACGTGCGCTGCTCACGCCAGGCGTGGGCGACCGCCGCCAGCACCTGGCGGAAAGCGGGCAACTCGCCGCGGGGCACCGCCGGAAAGTAGGTACCGCCGTAGAACGGCCGTCCGTCCGGGGTCAGGAACACGCTCATTGGCCAGCCGCCCTGGCCGGTCAACGCCTGGACCGCGGCCATATAGACCTGGTCAAGGTCGGGCCGTTCCTCGCGGTCGACCTTGATCGCGATGAAATCGCCGGCAAGGTCGGCGGCTGTAACTGGGTCCTCGAACGACTCGCGCTCCATCACGTGGCACCAGTGACAGGCCGCGTAACCGATCGACAGGAAGATCGGCTTGTCCTCGGTCCGGGCTCGCTCGAGCGCTTCGGGCCCCCACGGAAACCAGTCGACGGGATTGTGGGCGTGCTGGAGGAGGTATGGGCTCGTCTCGCCCACGAGCCGATTATGAGCAGCCATCGCCGCGATGGTACTGCCGCCCGTATCATCGAGATGATGCCCGCCGAGACAGCTCCGGTCCCCGTCGCGCCCCGCCGGACCGTGGCCGCGGTCCTCGGCAAACGCGCCCTTGTCCTCATCGCCGTGGCCGTCGTCGGCGGCGGGCTCAGCCTGGCGATGGAGCTCAGTCATGGCGATCCCACGGCGACCTTCATTGCCTCGGCGGTCGCCCTGGCCGGCCTAGCCGGGCTTGTTGGTGAAGGCACTGAGCAACTTGGCCAGCGTTTCGGACCGGGCCTGACCGGGGTCCTGCAGTCGGCACTGGGCAACCTGCCCGAGCTGTTCATCGGGATCTTCAGCCTGCGGGCCGGGCTCATCGTGGTGGTCCAGAGCGCGTTGATCGGCTCGATCCTCGCCAACAGCCTGCTCGTCCTGGGTCTCGCCTTCGTCTTCGGCGGCCTGAAGAACGGGGTTCAGACCTTCAGGGTCCAGCCCGTCCGGATGATCGCCACGCTGCTCGTCGTGGCGGTCGCGGCCCTGATGATCCCGACCTTGGCCACCGCGCCCGGTGCCCCCGATGCCGGCCACGCCAGGGAGCTGAGCGTGATCGTCGCGGTGGTCCTGCTCGTCCTCTTTGCAGCGTCGATCCCGTTCTCGGTGGGCGGCGGGCCGGGTGCGAGCTCGCTCGAGCCCACGCTCGAATCTGCGGAGGTCTGGCCGATCCGGCTGGCCGTGGTTGTGCTCGTCGTGGCCGCTGTCGGCTCGGCGTTCGTGTCGGACTGGTTCGTCGACTCGCTCCGACCGGCCCTTGCCCGCCTGGGAATCAGCGAGGCGTTCGCCGGCCTGGTGATCGTGGCAATCGCCGGCAATGCCGTCGAGAACGTGGCGGGCGTCCAGCAGGCGCTGCGCAACAGGGCTGACCTCGCGATCAGCCTGATCCTGAATTCGAGCCTCCAGGTTGCCCTGGCCCTGATCCCGGTCCTCGTCCTCGTCTCGATCGTGATCGGCGGGCCGGCGCTGACCCTGGTGACCTCGCCGCTGCTGATCGGGGCGCTGGGGCTGTCCGTGATCCTCGAGGCGTTCGTCGTGTTCGACGGCGAGTCAACGTGGCTGGAGGGGCTGGCACTGATCGCGCTGTACATCATCGTCGCCGCAAGCGTCTGGTTCGGGCCGCCGATCCAGGCCCCATGAGCGGGGCCACAGCCTCGAGCATGACCAGCGCGGTCAGCGAGTGGCGGGTCTTCCTCGGCCCGCCCTACCGAAAGTTCCAACGAATCGGAGGCTCTGGCGCGGTCGTCGCTGCCCTGGCCGGCGACGGGCTGACGATCCCGCTGCTGTTGGCCCTGGGGGCCAGCCCGGCCCTCGCCACCGTGATCGGCGTGCTCCCATCTGCCTTTTCGTCGGCCCAGCTCGGTGTGCCCTGGCTGCTGCGCCGTTTTGACGGCAATCTCCGGGGTGTGACCCTGATCATCCTTGCGATCGGGGAGACCCGTGGTTTCACCCTGGGGGCGCTGACCCTGGCGGCATGGATCGGGCTGATCCCGAACGGCCTGGCGATCCTGGCGATCGGCGCCGTGATGAGCCTGGGCGGCGCCGCCACCACGATCGGCGGGACCAACCTGCTGGCCTGGTACGGGGCAATTCTGCCGGACCCGGAACGGCGTTTCGTGGCACCCAGGGTCATGGGTATGACCCTGGGGCTGGGCTCGGTCCTGCTCCTGCCGGTCGCGGTCATGGTCCAGCTGTTCTTGCCGGAGCTCGGCGTACGGATCTACGCGATCGTGTTCCTGATCAGTGGAATCGCCGGCGTGATGGAGATCACCGTGCTGCGCCAGCTGGCCAGGCCCGGTCGGGTCCAGGTGGCCCGCTCGGCTGCTCGCGCCGGCGACGGTCCGATCGCGGCCCCGCCGTCAGCGCACCTCCAACCCTTCCTGCGCTCGATCACAGTGGCTGCGTTCGGGGCGGGATTCGGCCCATATCTATCGATCTACTCGATCAGCGTGCTGCACCTGCCGCCAAGCTTTGCGATCCTCCTCTCGGCAATCTCATCGGCGGCATCACTCGTCTCGGCGACGGTTGTCGGCGGCCTCCTGGCCCGGGGCAGCGCCTCGCGGACCCTGCGCGTGTCGTTCCTCTTGCGCGGTTCGTCGATGCTCCTCGGGCTCACTGCATTTCCCCAGAATCCGCTGGCCGGCCTGATCATCTGCGTCGTGGCCGGGATGGCGGCAGCCGGTGCGTCGGCCGGCACCCTGTCGTCAAACGAGCGCCTCATGCGCCTCACGGCTGGCCCCGACGTGATCCGGGCGCAGGGCCGCTTCGTGGCCGGCAGCGCCGCGGGGATCACGGCGGGCCAGATGGCCAACGCCGCGATCCTGGCCATCCTGCCTCTCGGCTATCCAGCCTTCGCAATCCTGTTCGCAGTGTCGGGCCTGACCCGGTATGTGACGGCCGCCCGGGTCGAGGTCTCCGAGGCGTGGTCGTCGAGCACCCGCATCTACCAGGACGAGGATCTGCGCAAGCCATGAGTCGCGTCTTCTCCGCGCGGGCCAACGGCTTTGCCTTCGCAAACCGATGGCCGCACGTCCCGCCGCTCCGATTCCGGGTCGGCGGCCCGGTTCCGGTCGAGCTCGCGGTCGGTGACGCTGCCAACGGCCTGTGCGGCGGGATGGCGTTCGCGGCCCTCGACCTGTGGTTTGCCGGCGTCGCGGCCCCGACCGACCCGGAACCGCCGAGCGAGGGCACGCCGGCGTTCCGCTACCTCGTTCGGCGCCAGCTCGACTCGTTCGAGCTTGGCCTCGGGCCTGGCCGCTTCTACCTTCTCGGGGCCCCGTGGCGGTCAGCAGCGTCCCGCTCGCGAGAGGTGCTGGCCCGCGAACTTCCGCGAATCCTGCGCGAGTTGGCGGCCGGCCGGCCGGTGGCACTCGGCCTCGTCCACGCCGTATCGGTCAACCCGGCGACCCTCATCCAGAACCACCAGGTCGTAGCCTGCGGGGTCGAGTCCGGCCCGGATCCTGGCTCGCTCGCGCTCCGCATCTACGACCCGAATCAGCCCGGCGACGACATGGTTCGGCTCGTGGTCGGGCGGTCGGCTGGCGGGAGCCGGGGCGCCGCCGACGGGCTCGACCTCACGTACTCGGGCGGCGCGCCCGTCGTCGCGTTCTTCAAGCAGGGCCACCGACCGCGCGATCCCCTGCCCTGGCGCTGAGCGGGGACGGTCCGCGGCCCCGGCTCGGTGCCCGCGGCCTCGCGGGCTCGCGGCGGCTCAGTGCCCGCGCGCCCGGTCGCGGCCTGCGACCTGATCCAGCTCGTTGCAGTCGGTGCTTCTGGCGCGACAAAGAACACATTTTGCGTCCGAGCATCGCCTCCGGAACTGGTCCAGCCCGCTCCACGTTTCGCGGCGAGCTCGAAATTGTTCCGACCTGAGCACAGCCCGGGATGATCACGGCAGCCGGGTCTCGTCGCCTGTGCGGAAATCGGGCGAATCGTGCCATTTGTTGCGCTCAGCGCACCAAACGACACCGCCGTGGGCAAGCCGAGGACGACATACGGCCAATTGGTCGAGAACCAGCGCGCCCCATTCGGCACCGGCACCGACGCCGCGCGATCGCCGGCGCGGGCGCAGCGTGATCAGGAACTCAGGGCTTAGCCCAGTGACGGCAGCTCCTGGTCCTGTTCGAGGGCCGGAGCGAACAGATCGCCGAGCGCCTCGACCCGGGGCAGGATCGTCCGAATCGTCCAGCGGTCGGGGCGCAGGTCCGGGTCGTCGAGCTGATCCCAGGCGATCGGCGCCGATACCGGTGCCCCGGCGGCCGGTCGAACGGCATATGGCGCGACGAGTGTCTTGATCCGGCTGTTCTGGGTGAAGTCGAGCCGGGCCCGGCCGGCTCGCCCGGCCACCGACCATTCCCAGCTCACCAGCTCCGGCACGATCGCCCCAACTGCGCGGCTGAGCTGCTCAACCCAGTCGGTCGTCGCGCGAAACGTATACCGGCCCCGACGGACAGGAATCCAGACCTGGATCCCGCGCTTGCCCGTTGTCTTTGGGGCTCCCCGCAGGCCAAGATGGGCCAGGGCCGTCCGGAAGAGTCGGGCCAGCACGAGCGTCTCGTCCCAGGTGGTGCGTTCGCCCGGATCGATGTCGATCAGGGCATAGGTCGGGTGATCGGGGTCCTCGATCCGGGCGGTCCACGGGTGGAACTCGAAGGCCGCCTGGTTGCCGAGCCAGGCCAGGCTGGCGACGCGATCGGCCACCAGGTGGTCGTTGGCCGCGCGATCCTCGACGCCGGTCTCGCGCCAAAGCCGGAGCCATGCCGGGGCGCTGGCGGGGATCTGCTTCTGCCAGAACGCGGATCCACCGGCGCCGTCTGGAAAGCGCTGGAGATTTAGGGCTCGCTCGGCCAGGTGGGGCAGCAGGATCGGGGCAATCCGGCTGAGGTAGGCGATCAGCTCGCGTTTGGTGACCGGCGCCTCCTCGGCGGTCGCGCCGTCAGGCCCAGAGCCAGTCCGCCCGGGTCGGCCCGGGAAGAGCACTTTGTCCAGGTTGGTCAGGCTCAGCTCGAACCCACCGACGCGCCAGAGGGCCTTCGACGGCAGGTGCCCGAGCTCGTCGAGCTCGGCCTGCGTGGCCTGGGCGGCCAGAACCGGCGGATCATGGGAAGCGCGAGGGACGACCGCCGAAGCATCCACGGGCGGCTTGGCCAGCGCCCGTTCCCGGCGGACCGAGCGAGGCTCCTGGTCGAGCTCGAAGCCCTTGAACGACGGCTGCCGGATCACTTCGTCGCGAGTCCAGTTGGAGAACGCGACCCGGATCACGATGGCCGGCTCGGTCCAGACCACGCCGCGCAGGTCGGGGCCGGGCGGTGGCGGCGGAACAAACGGCGGGTCCGGCCGAGTGCCGGCGTCGAGCAGGAGCCGGAGCCGAGCGCGGGTATTCCCATCGAAGCCGCTGCCCACCCGCCCCGCATAGCGCAGCGCCCCATCCTCGTAATAGCCGACGACGACGCTGCCGAGATCGCGGGCATTGCCCTTGCCGGGCAGGTAGCCGCCGACGACGAACTCCTGCTCGGGACGGATCTTGAGCTTGAGCCAGGTCGAAACGCGCCGGCCGGGCTCGTAGCGCGAGTGGCGCTCCTTGGCCATCACCCCTTCGAGGCCGCGCTCGGAGGCTGCCCCAAGGAACGCGATGCCCGATCCATCGACATGGGTCGAGTAGCGGACGTGGGGACCTTCACGCAGGACCGAGCGGAGCAGCCGCTTGCGCTGCTCGAGTGGGACGCCGAGCAGCGACAGGCCATCGAGGTAGAGGAGATCGAACGCCTGGTAGACGAGGACCGCCGCAGACGCAGGTTTCGACGCGGATGAGCCATCGCCGTCGTCCAGGTCCGGACCGGGCGTCTTGCGGTGGCCCGCCAGCCCACTCCCGAATCTGACGCCGAGCCACTCCTGGAGCAGGCCAAAATCGGGCATGCCATCCGGATCGAGGGCAACGACTTCCCCGTCGACAACCGCTTCGCGCGCCTCGATCCAGTCGAGCGGGCTGAGCAGGCCCGGAAAGAACGTTGCCGCATCCTTGCCGTTGCGGGTGTAGAGGCTGACCCGACGGTCCTGGACCACCGCCTCGACCCGATAGCCATCCCACTTGATCTCGAACAGCCAGGCCGGATCGTCGAAGGCCTGAGTCGTGAGCGTCGCGAGCATCGGCTCGATGAAGCCGGGCAACGGGGCGGCCCTCGCGCCCGATCCCTCGAGCGACGGCTGGGCACCGGGCGGCGCCGCCTCGAATCGAGGTGCGACGCCGGCGGCCACTTCTTCGTTGGTTCGACCGGTCCGCACGGAGAGTCGATGGTCCTCGGGCTGCCAGCCCGCGACGGCCTCGGGGTCCTTCTTGTGGATGAGCAGCCACGGCTCCCCGTCGCGGTCGGATTCGAGCTTGGCTGGGCCGCTCCGTCGGCGGCCTGCCGGCGAGCCGGCCGAACTACGCGTCCGGACGAGCGTGAACCGGCCACGCAGCTTCTGGCCGAAGAGCCGGAACTTCAGCTCCCCAGCGGCAATCGACGAGGCCGGATCAAGGGTGGGCGCCTCGGGTTCGTACGTGCCCCAGTCCCACACGATCGCATCGCCGGCACCGTATTCGCCGCGCGGGATCGTGCCCTCGAAGTCGAGGTACTCGATCGGGTGGTCTTCGACGTGGATCGCAATCCGGCGTACGTCGGGGTCGAGGCTCGGCCCCTTGGGCACGGCCCAGCTGGCGAGGACGCCACCGATCTCGAGGCGCAGGTCGTAGTGGAGTCGAGTCGCCCGATGACGACCGACGACGAATCGGCCCGCCACGATCCGGTCCACGGCCGTGGGCGTGCCTCCGGCCGGTTCGGCCGTCTTCGAGAAGTCGCGCTTGCGGCGATAGTCGTCGAGCGGCATCGCGTTGCTCCAGCCGGCCGGGTCCCGGCGACGCGCGGCCGGCCCGCAGACGGGCTAGGCGGACTTCCTACGCCTGGCCGGCGGCGAAGCCTCCGCGTTGGCCTCGGCGTCGGCCTTGCCCTTGGCCTCGACCGCCGCGACATCCTTGGCGCTGCGGGCCGCCGTGACCGAAGTCGGTGGGATTTGGCCGCGCGCCTCGACCGCAGCCTTGACGCTCGCCTCGAGGGCCGCCATCAGGTCGACGATATTGGTGGCGGGCAGGGGCGCCACCGGCTCGACCGTCTCCTGGCCGGCGACCTTGTCCTCGATCAACTTCAGGAGGGCCTCGCGGTAGTCGTCGTGGTAGGCGGCCGGGTCGAATTCGGCGGTCATCGCCCCGATCAGCTGCTCAGCCATCGCCTTCTCGGCGGGCTTGGCCTCCGGCAGCTGGTCGGGCAGATCGAGCTCGGCCACGCTTCGGATCTCGTCGGGCCAGTGGAGCGTCGTCAGGAGCATCGTGGTGCTGAACGGGTCGATGGCCCCGAGGACTTCGCGATCCTTGATCACGACCTTGCAGATCGCGGTCAGGTGCTTTTCAGCCAGGACCTCGCGCAGGAGGTAGAACGCCTTACGCCCGATCGGATCCGGCTCGAGGTAGTAGGCCCCCTTCACGAAACGAACAGCTGCATTGTCGGGGTTGGCTGCGGTGAACAGCTCGATCTCGATGGCCCGGACCGTCTTGAGTGGCACCGAGGCGAGATCCTCATCGGTCACCACCACGTACTGGCCGGGCGCGTACTCGAAGCCCTTGACGGTGTCGCCGCGCGAGATCACGTCGTCCTCGACCGGGCAATACGTCTTCATCTGGATCCGCGAGAGGTCCGTGGCATGGAGCATGTTGAAGCTGATGCCCTTGGATTCGGTGGCCAGATAGAGCCGGACGGGGATCGTCACGAGCCCGAACTGGATGGCTCCTCGCCACATCGAGCGTGCCACGGCTGACCTCAGTTCTCCGTCCGCCCCACCCGGGAGCGGATCGGGCCGGGAGGATACGCGGGTGCGCCCGGACGCGCAACCCCGTGGCGGCCGCGCGCACTACGCCGTGCTCACCGGAGCCTACGGTTCCCCTCCGGACTACCCGGCTCGTTGACCGACAGCACCAACGATTCGTCCGGGGGTGGTTAGGACGGTTGTCACCGGCCGGGGCCCGGGCGATCATGCTCAACGAGGGCGATCCGTCGCTCGAAGCGGAGTCACGATGCCCCCCCAGCCGCTCCTCATCGTCATTGGAATCGCGATCGTCGCGAATCTTGTCATCATGGGTGCTCTCATCGTGACTCTCGTTCGTCGATGGCGGCCGGAACCGGCCGAGACGATCGCGCCAACCGACGTCGCCTGGTTGGCCAAGGCAACGACTACCCCCGACAGCTTCAGCAACGACCTCCCAGAACCATCCCAGGAGAGCATCGAATCCGTGACCGCCGCCGATGATGCCCGTCGCTTCCGTTCCGTCCTCGAGGATGAACCCCATGGGGCCGACCAGGAGGCGATCGCCTTTTTCGTCTCCGCGCCGACTGCCTTCGGACCGCGGGAACAGCCGCCTGAGCCCGAGTACGAGCCGGCCGCGCCACCTTTGGTCGACCTAGACGGTGGACCGGCCGAGCAGACCGTCGTGTGGACCGATGCGCCGCAGCCAGGGAGGTCGGAGGTGATCCCGCTGCCACGGGTCGATGAGGCGGTCGACTGGGAGCGCCGGGTCCGCGAGGAAGGCACCCGCCTGAGTCGCTACCGTCGATCGGTGACCGTCATCCTGGTGGAGCTGGACGGCTTCGAGCGCCTGGTCAGCCGGCTGGGGTCGGATGCCGCGGACCGGCTGATCCCGGCGATCGCGGAGACGCTCGTCCGCAACGGCCGAGCGACCGACCATGTGGCACATCTGGGGGCGAGCCGCTTCGGCGTGCTGATGCCCGAGACCGACGAGATCCAGGCGATCAACTACGCCGAGCGGATCCGGGCCCAGTGCGATCGCTGGCTGGCCGCCGGCTCGATTTCGACCCGGGTCGCCCTGGGCTGGGCCTGCCCCACCCCGGGCTCCGACCTGGCCGCGGCAATCCGGATTGCCGAGGAGCGGCTCCAGGCCGACCGGCGCAGGAGCGCTCGGAGCGAGGTCGCGACCTAGCGCTTCTTGCCGCGGACCGAGATGAGGTGAGCCGTCCAGGCGGATGGCTGACCATCGACGCCGACCGAACTGCCGTGCCAGCCGCAGACGCACGTAACGGTCTGCTCGCGATGCTTGTACTCGTCGATCACGTGCTTGAACTCGGGGGTCACGCCGGGCTTGGTGGGGGGAGTGAGGGCCAACGCGGGCTCCGTTCGATCGCTGCGGGACTGGGCATGCCCTGACGGCCACCTGGGAACACCGCAGGACCGCTAATGATACGCCCTTACCGTCGGCGCTGCCTTCGGACCGGGTCCAGTCGGTCGCGCAGCTCGTCGCCCAGGAGGTTCACCCCGAGCACGAACAGGACGAGGAAAGCCGCCGGGGCAAGGGTCAGCCACCAGGCGCTCTGGAGGTAGTCGCGGCCCTCGAAGATCAGGCGTCCCCACTCGGGCGTAGGCGGCGGCACACCGAGGCCCAGGAACGTCAGTCCGGCGGTGAACAGGATCACCTGGGGGATCTGCAGGGTGATGATCACGACGATCGACCCGGCAATGTTGGGCAGGATGTGCCGGCTGAGGATCCGCCAGTCGCCCACCCCGACCGCGCGGGCTGCCTCGATATACGGGCGCTCGCGGATCGCCAGGACCTCGCCCCGAACCACCCGATGGTAGTAGAGCCACGATCCGGCGCCGAGGACAAGGACAAGAGTCAGGATCGACGATCCGACCACCGCGATCACGGCCAGGGCCAGGACCAGGAACGGGATCGCCTGCTGGATGTCGGCCAGGCGGCCGATGATGACGTCCGCCCAGCCACCTCGGAAACCGGCCAGCAGACCGGTGCTGACTCCGATCGCGGCACCGAGAGCAACGCTGAAGATGCCGATTTCGAGCGATGTCCGGCTGCCCCAGATGATCTGCGACAGGAGGTCGCGACCGTCGGCGTCCGTGCCCAGCAGGTAGTTCGGTGAACCGCCCGCGAGCCAGGCCGGCGGCTTGAGCCGGTCGGGCAGGACCTGGGCCAGTGGATCGTGGGGGCTGATCAAGGGGGCGAGCACGGCCATCAGGACGACGGCAAGCAAGATCCCCCCGCCCACGATGATCGGCACGTCAGGCCGGCTGGGCATCCGGCGCCGGCGTGCGGTTGGCCACGTCTCGTCCATCTCAGTCCAGCCGGATCCGTGGATCGAGGAGCCCGTAGACGATATCCAGGCCAAGGTTGACCGTGACGATTGTCAGCGCGGCTACGAACGTGAATGCCTGGATCACGGGCAGGTCCCGGTTGGTCACGGCCTGGACGACAAGGAGGCCCATACCCGGATAGCTGAAGACCACCTCGACGATGATCACTCCCGACATGATCGCGGCGAGGTCGAAGGCCAGGAAGGTCACGAACGGGATCGCTGCGTTGCGCAGGGCGTGGCCCAGGACTACCCGGCGCGGGCCAAGGCCCTTGGCCCGTGCCGTCCGGATGTAGTCGCTGCCCAGGATATCGAGAAGGCTGGAGCGCAGGATCCGGGTCAGGCCGGCGGCCGAACCCATGCCCACCACGATCGCGGGCAGGACGAGATACGCCGGACCGCCTGAACCCGATACCGGCAGGATCCTCCAGGTCACCGCGAACAGGAGGATCAGGACCTGGCCGAGCACGAAGCCGGGAACGGCCTGGCCGACCACCGCAACAGAGCGGGCAACCACGTCGACCCACGAGTCGGGCCGGACCGCGGCCAAGATCCCCAACGGGACTGCGATGAGGAGTGAGACGCCCACACCTGCCGCGCCCAGCGAGAGTGTCGCGGGAAGCCGCTCAAGGACCATCCCGAGGGCCGGCTCCAGGGTCCGGGTGGAGGTCCCGAAGTCGCCCTGGATCGCGCGGCCAAGGAAGCCCAGGAACTGGATCGGGATCGGCTGGTCGAAACCTAGCGTCCTGCGCAGCGATTCAACCGCGTCCAGCGGTGCGTCGAGCGGCAGCAGTGCCCGTGCCGGATCGCTGGCCAGGAAGACCAGGGCGAAGACGATGAACGCGACGCCCAGGACCACGACCGCGTTGGCCAGGAGTCGGCGGACGAGGAACCAGGCCATCGGGCCGCGGGCCCGTCAGGCGCGGTCGAGCGCGGCGGTCAGGTCGGCCAGCAGGTCGGCCGCGCCCTCGATCCCGCACGACAGCCGGATCAGCGCTGGATCCACCGCCAGCGGCGAGCCGGCGACCGAGGCGTGGGTCATCGCCGCGGGCAGCTCGATCAGCGACTCGACTCCGCCCAACGACTCAGCCAGGGTGAACAGCCGGGTCGACTCGCAGATCGCGATCGCGCGCTCGGGGCCAGTCCGGCCATGTGCCCCACCAGCCCGCGGGACGAACGAGACCATCCCACCAAAACCGCGCATCTGGCGAGCCGCGATGGCGGCCTGGGGATGGGCATGCCGCCCGGTCCGGAGGCCGGGGTAGCGGACCAGCTCGACATCGTCGCGTGCCGCGAGGAAGGTAGCGATGGCGGCCGCATTCGTCGCGTGGCGTTCAGCCCGCAAGGCCAGCGTCCGCAGGCCGCGCAGCACGAGGAAGCAGTCAAACGGGCCGGGCACCGCCCCGATCGCGTTCTGCAGGAAACGCAATCGCTCGGCGACGGCCGGTCGGCTCGTCACGACGATCCCGTTTACGGTGTCCGAGTGGCCGCCGAGGTACTTCGTGGCCGAGTGGAAGACGATGTCCGCACCGTGCTCGAGCGGGCGCTGGACGGCCGGCGAGGCAAACGTGTTGTCGACCACCAGCAGCGGCCGCTGTCCGTCCGCCCCGTGGTGGGACGCGATCGCGTCCGCGACTCCGGCAATGTCGACGAGCTTGAGCAGCGGGTTGGTGGGCGTCTCGAACCACACGAGGCGGGTCCGGGGTGAGAGAGCGGACCGGACGTTAGCCGGATCGGTGGCGAGGTCAACGTAGCGGGCGATGATCCCCTTCGGCCGAAGCACTCGCTCGAACAGCCGGTACGTGCCCCCGTAGACGTCGTCGCCGATCACGACCTCGTCGCCCGGCAAGGCCAGCTCGGCGAGCATGGCTGTCGCGGCCGCGCCCGACGAGAAGGCAATTCCCTCTCCGCCACCCTCGAGGGCCGCGACCGCACGTTCGAGCCGGCGGCGGGTGGGATTGCCGGTCCGCGCATATTCCCAGCCGTCTCTTGGTCGACCGATGCCGTCCTGGGCGTAGGTGCTCGTCTGGTAGATCGGCGGCGCGACGGCCCCAGTCTGCTCATCGGGCTCCTGACCGGCATGGACCGAGAGTGTCCCGAAGGACCAGCCCTCGTCAGTGCCGTAGCGCTCCGCGAAGGGCTGCTGCTGGGGCGTCCCGTCCGGATCGAGCGGCATCCGCTCAGACCGCGACGGGACGATGAGCGACGTACTCGAGTAGGTCGAGCTTGGTGACGATCCCAGCCGGCTGGCCGGCCCGGACTGCGACGAGTGCCGAGACGGCTCCGGACAGGAGCCGGAAGGCATCATCGAGCGAGGCCGATACCTGAACGATCGGCAGTGGGGGGTCCATCACCTCGCCAACCGTGCGCTCGACGACCGACGGATCGCGGTACGTCCGATCGAGCAGGCCTTTTTCCGAGATCGAGCCGACGATCGCATCGATCCGGTCCGCGTTGGGCGCGTCCACGTGAGCCTCCGAAACGGGCATCTGGCTGATGCCGTACGCCTGGAGCTTCTCGATTGCTGCCCCGACCTGTTCGGTCGTCCGGGCAAGGACGACCTGGGGCCGGCCCGCGTCGGGGTGCCGGTCGATCAGCAGGTCGCTGATGCGGGCCGAGCCGCCGCTCGTTGCGAGCAGGCCGTTGACCCGCATCCATTCGTCGTTGTACAGCTTGGACAGGTAGTTCCGACCGCCGTCCGGCAGGAGGACCACGAGGATCGCGTCGTGGCCGCCCTCGGTCTCGGTCAACTCACGGGCGACGGTCAGGGTGGCGACCAGGGCGGTTCCGCACGAGCCGCCGGACAGGATCCCCTCTTCGCGGGTGAGCCGTCGAGCGGCAGCGAAGGCGTCCCGATCGGACACCCGGATCCAGCGGTCGACCGCCGCTGGATCGTATGTCCCGGGCAGGAAGTCCTCGCCGATCCCTTCGGTCAGGTACGGCCGGGCCGTGTCACCCGAGAGGATGCTGCCCTCCGGGTCCGCCCCGATCACCTGGATGGCCGGATTGCGCACCTTGAGGTGATGGGCGGTTCCGCTGATCGTGCCGCCGGTTCCCACGCTGGCGATGAAGTGGGTCAGCTTGCCGTCCGTCTGGCGCCACAGCTCGGGACCGGTCGTCCGCTCGTGGGCAGCCGGGTTCTCGGGGTTCCAGTACTGGTCCGGCTTGAATGCCCCGGGGATGTCGCGAGCCAGCCGGGCCGCGACCGAGTAGTAGCTTTCGGGCGACTCCGGGGCCACGTTCGTCGGGCAGAGCACGACCTCCGCCCCGTAAGCCCGCAGGAGCGCCTGCTTCTCGGCCGACTGCTTGTCGGCCATGACGAAGATGCAGCGATAGCCCTTCAGGGCGGCGGCGATTGCCAGGCCGTGACCGGTGTTGCCACTGGTCGGCTCGATGATCGTGCCACCGGGCCGGAGCAGCCCCGCTCGCTCGGCCGCCTCGATCATGGGCAACCCGATCCGGTCCTTGACCGATCCGCCCGGGTTCATCGTCTCGAGCTTGGCCAGGATGAGCGGCTGCCGTTCGACAGGCCCCAGGTCGCGGGTCACCCGGGTCAGCTGGACGAGCGGCGTATTGCCGACGAGGTCAAGGATCGAGCGAGCGTAGTCCATCGGGCGAGGATAGCCGGTCGCTCGGACCCGGGCGGAGCCGGCGATCGCCGGCTCAGGGGCGCGAGAGGCTCAGGTGCCGCTGCTCGGCTCGGCCGGCCGGTTCGGCTTCGGGCGGGCCAGGAAGAGCCAGGTCAGGCCGCGCAAGCGGCGGGGCCGGGTGGGCGGGTCAACCGTTCGTGGGTAGAGCTCGGCGACGGCCGGACCGAGGAGGTCGGCAAATCGGTTGGTGAGCCGGTGGGCCAGGTCGAGCTCGGCCCGGCTGCCGGGGTAGGGCAAGCGTCCGCCGGTTGGCCAGTCCGGACCCAGCAGCTCGGCGGCCGTCGTCACGTTGAGCAGCCGGGTCGCCATCCGCCGCCCGAGATAGAGCTCGGCACTCCCGGCTATCGCGATCGGCAGGATCGGGCCGCCGGTCCGCAGGGCGATCAGGGCCGAGCCGAACCGGAACGGCGCCAGCCGATCGGGCGGCCCGGCCACCCCGCCCTCGGGGATCAGGACGAAGACACCGCCCGCCGCCACGACCGCCCGGGCCGATGCCACGTGCTGGTCGATGCCGATTCCGCCCCGCCAGACCGGCAGCATCCCGCCGACGCGGTGCAGCAGCATCTCCCGCCAGCGGGCGCTGAAGGCCGACGGGCCGCTGCCCAGGAACCAGACCCGGGGCTGGAGCGGCAGCGCGTTCAGGATCAGGAACGGGTCCATCCATCCCCGGTGGACCGCCCCGACCACGATGTAGCCGCCGGCGGCCGGTACGTTCTCGGAGCCGAGGCGCTCATGCCGGAGGCGGACCACGCCAAAGGCCAGAAAGCGAAAGACCATGGCGATGATCCGGACGAGCGGCCCGGCCTTGGTTTCGGGAGCTCGGCCCAGCCAGTCGAGGCCTTCGCGCACGCCCCCTCGCCGCCGGGCGAGCGCCTCGGGGGACGTGCGAGCCTGCTCGTGCCGGCGGGACGGATCGACCGGTGAGCTCGGCGACGGCTCCGCGGCCGGCTGGACCATGCCCGTTCAGCGGCCCGGGGCGCCGGCCTCAGCCGGGATCGACCCATCTGGATCATCGGCCGACGCTGGTTCGCCTGCGGGATCCGGGCCGGACGGCGCAGACAGCCCGGGCGGGACCCGGCGGTGACGCTCGACCACGAGGATGGCGGCGACGGCAATCACGGCGGTCGAGATGACCTGGGCCGTTGGGATCCCGAAAAACGTCCAGTTGTCGACCCGCAGGAACTCCAGCAGGAACCGGACGATCGCATACCAGATGAAGAAGACCAGGGCGATCTCGCCGGTCCGCAGGCGGGTCGCATACCGATTCGTCAGCCACAGCAGGGCGGTCATGCCAACCAGGCCCGAGATCGATTCATACAAGAAAAGCGGCTGGAAGTGGGCGCTGGCCGGCGTGCTTCCGAGGGGCGGACAGAGATAGGCCGCCACCCGATGGCTGCACTCGATGGCGATCCCCCAGGGAGCCGTCGTCGGGGGCCCGTACAGCTCCTGATTGAAGAAGTTGCCCCAGCGGGCCACGAACTCCATCGCAAACAGGCCAGGCGCGATGACGTCGGCCCAGGCCCAGAACGACTGGTGCTTTATCCGGACGTAGACGATCACGGCGATCATCCCGCCGAAGATCCCGCCATACACGCCCAGGCCCGAGTAGGGCGGCAGGATGATCCGGCTCAGGTCGTCCTTGTAGAGCGCCCACTGGTCAATGACGTGATAAGCCCGGCCGCCAATCAGGGCGGCGATCGCGACAATGATCATCCCGTTCGCAAACAGGTTCTCGTCGAGCCCGCGCGCCCGGACCCCGTGCCGGATGACGAGGTAGGCCAGCATCAGCCCGAGGGCGTAGCAGATCCCGTACCAGTACACGGGGATGGGGCCAATCTGGAGCGCGATCGACTGGGGCGTGAAATCGATCATCGCCTCGGAGTGTAATCGCTCGTCGCTGCCGATCTGTCCGGAGCTCCCGAGCGGAGCTCCGGACACGAGCCCGTGGCGCGGCTCCGCTGCCTATACTGGCCGCCGATGAACGACGAATTTCAGTGGTGGCTGCTCCTCGTTGGACTGGTTATAGGGGCGCTGCTCGTCTTCCTGGTCATGGTCGACTTCTCCCGCGCAGCCGATGAGCAGGCCGATGCCGAGCTGAGCCAGGAAGCAGACTGGATCGCCGGGCTCCTCCCCTCCGCCGATGGCCCGCTTGATCCAGCCCTGATCGAAGAGGTCCTCCGACTCAACCGCGAGTGGCTCGCCGGACCAGCCCTCCAGGCCGGCGAGCTCGAGCCCGCCGAGCAAGGTTCAGGCGACCGGCGCCCCGGCTCCGGGGACGCGGCCGGTGTGGAGGGCCACCGCGCCGAGGGCGAGCCGTCGGAAGGCGACCTCGGCGAGCCCGGCGGCCCGCATCGTGGCGGCGAGTGACATTGCGTCGGGGAAGCCATCGAGCGAGTTGGGCAGGTAGCGGTAGGCCCGGCCGTGGCCGAAGGCGCTCGCGACGAGCGGCGCCATCCGGCCGAATGACGATCGGAAGAAGCGGCCCCAGCCGCGCTGCGGCGGCATCGACAGCTCCAGGCAGACGACCCTGCCGCCCGGCCGGACGACCCGGGCCAACTCTCGGAAGCCGGCCTCGAAATCAGCCAGGTTGCGCAGTCCGAAGGCGATCGTGGCTGCATCGAACTCCGCATCTGGGAACGGCAGGGCCAGTGCGTTGCCAACCCGGAAGCTGAGCTGGACCAGGTCGGCGTAGGCCGCTCCGGCCGCGGCGACCATCGCCGGGGCAAGGTCGATGCCCACGATTCGACCGAACGGCCCGACCCGCTCGGCGAGGGTGGCACTGAGCTTGCCGGTCCCGCAGGCGACATCAATGGCCGCGCCGCCGGGTTGGAGCCCGGCAGCGTTCGCCGCGGCCCGCCGCCAGCGACCATCGCCGCCGGCTGTCATCACGGTGTTGACCCGGTCGTAGACGGGGGCAATCTCGTCAAACATGGCCGCCACGTCGGCTTCGGGCACCGAGTTGCCCTGACGCGATCCGCGCTGCGGAGGCATCATCGTCGCTCGCGCCGGGGCCGGCCGGCCGGGGCGCCAGCCATAGGCCATCGGGCGGCAGCGAGGTAGGAGGGGTGACCGACGTGGTTGGACAACCCGAAGGCGATGGCGACCCGGCGCTCGACGAGACGAGCCGCTCGGCGGCCGCCTGCCCGCGCTGCGGAGCACATCGGCTCGCCCTGCTGACCCTGCCCACGATCGACACGACCGGCTACCGGCCGCTCGACGAGGCCTACGGCATGACCGGCGGTCCCCGCCTCGAAGTGCCGGCGATCGGCTGCCTTGCGTGCGGCGCCGAGTGGGCCGACCTGGCGACATTCAGCTCCGAAACCGGACCCGTCGAGCCCGGGACCGGGCCCCGTGTCCACTCCTCGCCGCTGGAGGACCGCTGACGGCACCGTCAGCCCCCGACCGATCCGCTGATCACCGGGTCGCCAGGCGAGATCGCGCCATTGATCGTCGCCAGCGACACGCCGAAGGGCGTTCCGGCCGGCAGCTGGACGAGGCCCGGAACCGGCCCGACCCAGTAGGCGAGACCGGCGCCAAGGTCCATCCGGCCGACGTCCAGGCGGGTCCCGTTCAGCAGGACCCAGCAGCGATATTCCTGCCCCGTCGGAGCGGGCGACAGGCCATTGGCGACAACGACGAGGTCCGTCGTCGTCGGCGAGAACAGGAGCGTGCCGTTCGATTGCGATCCTGACGGGCCGACGAGGGCGACTCGCTTGACATCCGGTTCGGCCTCCACCCGCAACGTCCAGCTCGTGACCCGGGCGAGTTCGGATGCGGTCGCCTGGCTGGTCGCCAGGGCCGGATTGGACCGGTTGGCGACGAATGCCGCAGTCCCGGCCATGGCGAGCACGATCGCGGCTGCGATGCCGAGCGGCAGCGCGATCGCCCGGAACGAGCGCCGACGGGCGAGTGGGATCGCCGAGCGCATCGGCTCGACGCCGGGTGGAGCCAATGCGGATACCGCAGCGGCCGCGCCGCGCGGCCGGCCGACTGCCCTGACCAGGGCGAGGGTCCGCTCGCGGAGCTCCGGTGGAGGGGTCTCGAGGATGGCCTCGCGGATCAGCCCGGCCGACGTCCGGAGGCGTTCGGCCTCGGCCGAACAGCTCGGACAGCCAGCCAGGTGGCCGGCCAGCGTGGCAGACTCGGCCGTATCACCGGCGGCCAGCCGATCGAGGCCGCCAGGCTGGACAGCGGCAATCTCAAGCAGCTCGCGAGCCTCGTCGTGATCGATCATCCGTCGACCGCAGCCACGGCCGCGCCCGAAGCGTCGATCGGGGTGAAGCCCGGCCCCAGCGCAGTCCGCATCCGGAACAGGGCCCGCCGGGTCCGCGTCTTGACCGTGCCGATCGGCCAGCCCAGGCGCTCAGCGATCTCACTCTGGCTCAGCTCATCCCGGTAGGCAAGGACCAGGACCGTTCGCTCAACATCGGGCAGCTCGGCCAGCGCAACCGCCAGTGAAGTCCGCAGCTCGTTCTCGTCAAGGATCGCCGCCGGTCCCATCACCGGCTGCCCGGCACCCACGACCGCCCCGCCGGCGACCAGCCGCTCGAGGGTCGCCGTGTCGCTCTCGTCGAATAGCGCAACATCGGAGACCGGCATGGTCGGCGGGCGGCGACCGAGGGCGCGCAGCCGGTCGATCGTCCGATTGCGGGCAATCGTCAGAAGCCAGGCTGGTAGCGAGCCCATCGTGGGGTCGTACTGCTCGGCCCGGTTCCACAGGGCGAGAAAGGTTTCCTGAACCACGTCTTCGGCGAGTCCCCGATCGGTCGTAAGCCGGCGCGCAGTGGCATAGACCGCGCCGGAATAACGGTCGTATAGCTGGACGAGGGCGTCCTCGGAGCCGGACGCCACCGCCCGGACGAGACCGGAGTCCTCGCCTGTCATCGGCTACGCGTCCGGCTCAACGCCGGTTTCCGACGGGATTGCCAGCGGGCGATGCTCAAACGCGCTTGAGTAGACGACGTCGGTCTCGGTCGTATACACGAACGGGATCGCTTGGATACGCTTCATCACCCGCTCAAGGTCGAGCGTGTCGGCGGCGCGGACCTTGAGCAGGTAGTCGGCTTCGCCTGCGATGTGATGGCATTCCTCCACCTCTGGCAGCTCGCCGAAGGCGTTGGTCAGGTCGGTCGTTGGTGGCCCGGGTGACTGACGAATCCAGCTGAAGGCGAGGATCCCCCGGCCCAGGGCGCGGGCGTCGAGCCGGGCGCCATAGCCCTGGATCACGCCGCGGGCCTCAAGCTTCTTGACCCGCTCGTGAGCCGATGGCGCGCTCATCCCCACCGCGGCCCCGATGTCCGCGTAGGATGCCCGGCCATCGCGCTGGAGGATGTCCAGGATTCGAAGGTCAACTCGGCTCAATACGTCCTGTCGAGACATCTGGTCCTTATTTGTTAGGTTATGTCGCTTTGACACTCTCTATTTATTAGGCTACACTCTGAAACGCAACCGGATGTTGCAGCCCCACAGGTCGTGGAGGACCGCTTCCGCGGACGACGTCCGGGTCATCATCTGGAGGACCTCGACATGCTGCTCGCCAGCTCCGTCGCCCTCCTCGCGCTCTTCGCGTTTGTGAGCATCCTGCTCTCTTCCCACGAAGGTCGAGAGGGCGCCGATCCCCGCGATCATCTCGCAGCCTGGACTCGCTACGGAATGCGCTAGTCCAGCGCGGCAGGCGCCAAGCCTACCCCCACACGGCCCCCGAACGCCGGGGGCCTTGTTGATTCTGGAACCCGCGGGCCGCGCCGCGGCATCGAGCCCGGGGCCCACAAAACCGCTAACAATTCATCCGCGGGTGAACGCGGCGCGGGTGAAGCTGGAGCGGTCGAAGCCCGTGTGACGACCGAGGGCCGCGGATGCCCTGGACCTGGCGGCGTGCCGCGCTACCACGCCCCCGCCGGCAAGCGTCGGGCGGCACGCAGCGAGCCGGCGGGCAGATGCGCCTCAAGGCAGGACACGCCAGATACGCCGACGATCGCATCGTGGTCAGTCCCGGCGGGCAGCTCCAGGCGATCGCCAGGCAACAGGGCGAGCCCAGCATCGGACCTCGGCAGGCCGCTCCCGGGCAGGCCGCTCCCGGGCAGGCCGAACGTGATCGAGCCGGCCGCTACGACGATCACCTTGTCGTACGCGTGGCGATGTGCCGCGTAGCGGTCGCCCGGCCCATTGCTCCAGCCACCGGGATCAAGCCCCTCGGCCCGCAAGCGCCAATCAAGGTCGATCGGTCCGGTCACCATCAGGCGGTCGCCACGCCAATCAGCCGGCCGACGAAAAAGGTGACCGTGGCGGCCAGCGCCCCGATGCCTACCTGGCGGGCGCCGCTGAACAGGGCGCTCCGGCCGGTCAGCAGGCTGATCCCGATGCCGACCACGAACATCGCCACCAGGCTCAATGCGATGCTCGAAACGAAGGCTGCCGCACCCGCCGTCACCAGGTACGGCAGGACCGGCACCGCGGCTCCCACCGCAAACGAAACGAGCGAGCCGAATGCCGCCCCCCACGGCGACCCGAGCTGGTCCGGATCCAGGCCGAGCTCTTCGCGGATCAGGGTGTCGAGCGCGGCCTCGCGATCGCGGAAGAGGCGTGCGGCGACGGGAGCGGCTTCATCTTCGGTGAAGCCCTTGGCCCGGTAGATCGCGGCCAGCTCGGCCTGCTCCTCGTCCGGCATCACCTCCATCTCGGCCCGCTCGAGCGCGATCTGCCGTTCGTACAGCTCACGTTGTGACTGCATCGAGATGTACTCGCCAGCCGCCATGCTGAATGATCCGGCGAGGAGCCCGGCAATTCCGGCCAGCAGGATGAAGTGCGGATCGGGCGAAGCGCCGGTGATGCCCATCACCAGCGACGTGTTGCTCACGAGGCCATCCGAGACCCCGAAGATGACTGCCCGGAGCGTACCGGACTGAGCGGTCCGGTGAAAGCGTTCGTTCCGACCGACCTCGCCCTTCCCGCGGGGTGCCCGGACCTCCCGCAGCGCCGCTGCGCTTGGCGTGCCGCTGCCGGGCTTGTCGTTTCCGCTCGGCTCGGCCCCGTCGGGCCTGCCGATGGCGTCGCTGTTCCCCTCGAGGCGCCGCCAGATCTCAGCATGCTCCCGCTCGTCAGCGGCGATCGCCTCGACCTCGGGCGACGTCTGCCCGGTATAGGCATCCTCCTCATCGCCCTCGAGGGCCTGGACCAGGTCGCTGACCGAGCGCGTCCCGAACACCCGAGCCAGGACGATGATGGTCCGGACCCGAAGCCGGGCGCCTCCAACGGGCGGCACGGTGGCGCCGAGCTCGCGCAGTTTCGAGGCCCACACCTCCGCGTGACGGCGTTCATTGCCCGCGATCGTGCGGAAGGCCGTCGCCCGCCGGTCGTCCTTCTCGATCCCAGCCAGCGCGTCGTAAAGGACGATCGCGTCGCGTTCGAGCTTCAAGTTTTCCAGGCTCTGCTGGACGTCGATCGCCGCCACGCTCCAATGGTAGCCCGGTAGGCCGAACGACGGGGTGGATAGAATCGGGCGATGGCCCAACCCGAACTGCTGTATCTCGACGGCGCAGCGGTGGACGCGGCGATGCCCGATGTCGCCGCCCGGATCGAGCTGGCCGAGCGGACGATGCTGGCCCTGATCGAGGATGCGGACCTGCCGCCCAAGATCGGCGTGGATGCCCGCCCGACCGGCTCCTTCGGGCACGCAATGCCGGCTTTCCTGCGCGGGCCTGCGAGCGATGGCTCGACCGACCTGATGGGCGTGAAATGGGTGGTCGGCTTTCCTGCCAACAGCGGCCGCGGCCTGCCGACGATCCACGCGACGGTGATCCTCAGCGATGCGCTGACAGGATTGCCCATCGCAATGCTCGACGGTGCGCCGATCACGGCCGATCGGACCGCTGCAATCTCGGGCGTGGCGATCCGCTACTGGGGACCGACCACGAGGGGCGCCATCCCACAGGGCGCGCGCGTCGCGATCCTCGGTGCCGGCGTTCAGGCCCGCAGCCATGTGCCGGTGATCGGCCACCTCCTGCCAGGTGCGAGTGTGGTGGTCCACGACCGCCATCCGGAGCGCGCCGAGGCGGTCGCCGAAATCGCGCGAAACACGCCGGGGATCGCCACGGCGAAGACCGCTTCGAACACGCACGACGCAACAATCGACGCGGATGTCGTCGTGACAGCGGTTTCCTTCGGACCGATCCGCCAGACACTCGGCAAAGCTGACTTGGCGCCCAACGCGCTGGTCATCGCCGTCGACTACGCAACCAGCGTCCATCACGCCGTTGCCCGGGAGGCCGGCCTCTTCCTAGTCGACGAACCGGGTCAATTCCTGGCGCAACGAGCGGCCGGCCAATTCGATGACTACCCGGAGCCCGGCTCCACGATCGGGCTGGCGATCCGCGACCGGATCACGCGGCCGGCGACCGGCCGGGTCCTGGTCAGCCACCTCGGGGTTGGCCTGGCCGACCTGGTCTTCGCCGACGTGATCGTCCGCAACGCAACGACGGCAGGTTTGGGCATCAAACTTCCGCGCTGAACGGCAAGATCGGCCGGCAGACGGCGGCCGGGCAACGCACACTGGCCCGGGCCGGCAGCAGGTCGGCTCGGAGTGGAGGGACTCGTGCGTATCGTCAGCCGCCTGCTGAGCGCCCTGCTGGTCCTGCTGATCGTGGTTATCGTCGCGACCGGCGGGCTGCTCGTCTGGGTGAGCCATCGCGCCCTGCCAACAATCAGCGGCTCGCTCAAGGCCGCCGGCCTGGCTGCACCAGTGAGCGTCACCCGTGATACGAGCGGGATCATCAACATCACGGCCACCACCCCCCACGACCTGTTCCTGGCCCAGG
>PLZO01000058.1:40934-41891 GCA_003152165.1 Chloroflexota bacterium | reverse complement strand
CACGGCGGCACTTGGCCAGGCCCTCATCGAAGCGTTTCGGACCGAGCAGGCCCTCGCGGTCCTTGAGCCGGCCGCGGACGAGTTCGCTGCCCTCGGCGCCGACCCGGGCTTCGTCGCGCTCCTTGGCCAGCTGGCCCGTGCCTACATGCTGCACGAGGAGCCTGCGCGCGCGGTCGAGGTCGCCGACCGGACGCTCGTCGCGGCTGAGCGGGCCGATCTCGTGGGCCTCGTCGCCGATACGCTGGTCACCAAAGGCTCGGCGCTCGGATATCTGGCCCGGCTCTACGAGGGCCAGGGCGCTATCGAGGCTGGTCTCCATCTGGCCGAGCGGCGCGGCCTCGCCGTAACTGCGCTCCGGGCGCGCGTCAACCTCGGCATCTTCCTCGTTCGCGACGATCCGCGCGCCGCACTCGAGAACAACCGGGTCGGCGTGGCCGAGGCACGCCGCTTAGGCCAGCGGGCGTACGCGCTGACGTTCCTCACGAATGCAGCCGCGGGCGCTCTGTGGGTCGGCGATTGGGACTGGGCGCTCCCCGAGCTCGAGGAGTTGCTCACGAGCGAGCTCGAGCGGGAGGATCGGATCGCAGTCCTCGAGGCCGTCCTGAGCATGCGGGACTGGCGGGGCGAAGGGGACGACGAGCTTCTGGCCGAGCTCGAGCGCCTCGCGGCAGATATCACCGACCCCAGCGAGCTCAGCGTCCTGGCCGATGTCGGCGCCGGCCGGGCGTTCGCGCGCGGCCAGTTCGACGCGGCCGCCGCTGGGTACCGGCGAGCGGCCGTACTGAGCTTCGTCTCCGCCCCCAGCTTCCACGGCCTTGCCGCCCGGGCATCGCTCCTGCTGCAGGATGCCGCGTCGGCCGCGTCCGACCTCGCGGCGCTCGAGGCGACCGGCGCGCATGGCACGACGATCGAGGCCCAACGCGCCTCGATCCGCGCTGGTCTGGCTGCCCTCGATGG